>JBKQRG010000153.1:0-4599 GCA_052144015.1 Desulfomonilaceae bacterium | reverse complement strand
CTCCCATCATACCGCTTTCTCATGCCTCGCAATTCAAAGCCTCCTTTATCCCCCCGCCGGTTTCTACACCATCAAGGTAGGCTTTTCCACCTTAACCTCCTGTCCAGTTTTCGGGGTCCATTATATTAATCCGTTTTTGCTTTGATTGTTTGATTCCTCTTCCCCGAAAATTCCGGCACTGACCATTTCTTCGGTAACAGGCCACAGTTTATATTTCTTCCACACGCCTAATGTCGTGCTGCTGTTCTTATCGCCCCGATAAACCTTTTTTACGGCCTTCAATTCAGCTTTTCTTGCGTCGGCTCCCTTCTCAATTTCTCTTTGATAAAACCGCCAGGCCAAGGGGATCTTTTCTATGTACTCGTCAATCTTCTTCAACTTTCTCTGCTTCACGGGAGGATTTTCATTGTCGGTTATGGCACGTCCTCTCTCTTGGATTCACTCGGTTCATACTCTGATAGGCGGTCCTATTATCACTCCAAGTTTGGTTATTTATGAGTCCTATAATGCGGCGTCGGGAACTTCACTTTTCATGATCTGAGACACTGTGCAATCAACAATCTGCGGTTTGCTCGCAACGATTATTTTAAGGTTATGGCCGTTTCCGGGCACAAGACCATTGCGGTCTTCAAACGGTACAACTTGGTCACGGAAGAGGAATTGAGCACGATTTCCTGGGAAAAAAGCACTGCGGAGGATGGACACCTATATGGACACCAAACTAAAAAAGGCCACGAACCGCAATCCGTAACCTCTTCAAATAACTGGTAGCGGGGGGAGGATTTGAACCTCCGACCTTTGGGTTATGAGCCCAACGAGCTACCTGGCTGCTCCACCCCGCGTCATGTCAAAAAGTATCAACTCAATCGACGTGTGTCAAGCTCGCATACGCAAAAGAACAGGAGAATCATTTTTTTGATCCCTTTGTCATGTCCAAGAAAAGTAATGTTCCACCCGCGACTGCGGCAGGTATAAAGAAGAAATTAACAATGGGTATGGCGGCAACAGCTACATTTCCGAGCCCAAATCCTAATACTGAGCTCAACTTTGATCTCATGAATTTTTGCTTTTGCGCCCAGGAAAAACGGCGTCGGTCCATGGGATATCCAAGATATTCATATCCAAACATGTATGCTGAAATCAGAATGCCAAAGCAGGTGTACAAAGCTCCTCCTATCACGGGGATCAGAAAGAGGACAAGCCCGAGAATCAGCAGAACCAGATATAAACCAAGTAGTCTGAAGGAGTGCGCAAAGAAGCGCCCTGAATCTCTTAAGAATGTGAGCAGAGAAAAAGGCGTTTCGTGAAAAATTCCCGCGGTGATCTCCTCTGCCTTCCGTGAAATGACGTCATTGAAGGGTGCAGCTATCGCGGAAGCCAACCGGGTTACTATGAATAAAGAAAGCCCCAATGTAGCTACAGTTATTATGACCAGCACCAAATAATATAAAACTTGGCCGTACCATTCCCGGCCTGTGTAAGGAGAAATCAACTTAATGAATAAATCATAAAGCAGAATATAAGATCCCACTAATATAACTATGCTTATGACTACCGGGGCTGCTGCATATTTCCAGAGAACTTTGTGGGACCAGACAAATATTGCCCCCCGAATAATGTATAGAGGAGAAGGCATGAGCTGCCCCGTCATCAATCTTCCGTACCTAATAATTCCCGTCCGTTCAGCTGTTTCAGGATCGCTACCCTGAATCTGTCCTATTATTTCTCTTTCTTGATAAGCCCCAGAACTTCTCCTTGATCAGGGAACCTGCCCAGATTTTTCTTTGAGAATACGAGGTTTCCACCATACTCAATTTCAAAAACCCCCCCGCTTGATGGGATCAATTCGGATTGAACACCCAATTCCCTTTTCAACTCTTCCGCCAGACTAGCGGCTTTCGGTTTGTAATTTCAAGAAGTGCAATAAGTGATTTTACATTCATCCATGATAGTTCCCGACCTCCTAAATTTGATTTCAACATTTCAATTATAAACAGACCATCAGCTCATCACAAGATGAAATGGATTTTTGGCAGTCGGTCCTCTGAAATATTGGCGCCAATACTGAGATCTTGGAACCGGCCGGGAAGCCTTGCCATCCATATGGCCTGATACGGGCTCTTTGTGGAGCATATTATAGGCGAACCGTTCCTGCAACATGCCGGAATCAGCATGAAATTGAGCTTTGAACCAGTTGCTGCCAGATGGCTTTACTTATACTCTAAGACTTCAATGCCAATCTTGCCGACCATTTTAAACAAGGTATCGGTATAATCTTCGGATCCACCTGCAATTTTAATGTGCGTAGCATCGGCCGGGATTTGTTTCAAGGTGGGATCTACGGCAAGCCATCCGTTGACGTGAGATTCGGCCCAGGCGTGATAGAGAAATCCTGAAAATTTTTCCGAGTACACCAGACCTGTCACGACCTTTGTGGGAATTTCCCGCGATCTGGCAAACGCTGTGTAGAGATTCGCGTGAGACTGGCATTGTCCTTCTCTGCTCCGTAGCACTTCAAGCGCAGTAAAGGAGTCCTTCATTTCTTTCTTGATATTATCGGAAGTCCACCGGACAAGTTTGTGAACTTTTTCCAAATTTGAATCGCGCGGCGACACGATTTTTTCGGATTGAGCGACAATTTCCGCGTGATTGGCTGGAATGACGATCGTGGAAACGAGGTTATCGGCCAGAATAGAACGAGCAACAGGGACTCGGCTGGGACTAGCTTTGGCAGGATCTTCCACATTCACTGTGACATAAAAACCTTTCTCGACGGCATCCTTGTCAATGGGAGTGACTTTCTGCCGATGATCATTGACGATTAGTGATGGATCCACGCCTTTCATCTTTAACTTCACAAACCGAGCGCCTTCCGGGTTGCGTATCGGTTTTGATACACGGACAAGGCTGACATCCAGGACGATATCCTTGTTTGCGGTTTTTTTCTCGGCAAAACGTTTTGCGCTGCTTTCGTCTTCCAGTATCGTTATCAGCGATCCGTCAAGCGCCTTTTCCAGTACCGTCATGCCGCTTTTATTCAGCCAAGACTGTACGGTCGAGCGTCCGAAAGTGTTTTTGACGCTCCAGACCGCGCCGCTCGGGCCAGGTGCATTTTTTACCGGTGACAGATTCTGTTCTACCTGCTCAATCGCCTGTTTTTCCGAATTAAAAACTGGGAAAGAATTTACCTGGCCTTCCTTTAACCCTTTCAGGGCGGGCATCAGAGAAATCGCGCTGGAATGAAACAAACTGTTTTCAATCGGGTATGCCTGATTCCGCTTCTCCCCTTCCACTTGCATATCTACGACCAAGCGCTGTCCTTCGATCTTGCCGGTCATTTCCAGGACCTTGTCGTTCATCATGACCCGAGATTCGAAAGAAATCATGGCCAGATCGGGTTTTACCTTCACTTTTTCTTTCAATCCGATTTCACTTGTCTTATTGTTCGCTTTAAGACGCATCAGGGAATCGGTTGTAATATTAAAAAAGTCTCCCGACGGTTCAATTTTAAAATGACTATATCCAATTTTGTCTTCTTGGAAGTACATACCGTACCAGGCCTCACGAAAGGGCAGTTTATTAAGGGTTACGTACCCTTCAACGGGCGCTACAGGCTCCGCCGGTGGGCTTTCCTGCAAAGAATGCAGAACACACGAGCTTTGCGCAGCAAAAATTAGGAGAAAAGCGATTCGAAAGAGTTTGCTCATCTGGGTCTCGGTGAAGCGCAGGCGAAATCACGCACAATCATATTTTAGTCTCTTTTGATTTTATCGCGAAGCTTTTTCCACAAAATATCCGCCATCAGAATATGTCCTTGATCGTTCCAATGAACGTCGCCCGGCAGGAAATACTTTTGAACTTTATCAGCGCCATTTGCCTGATCTATAAAATATGGGAAGCAGTTAACAAAATCTATTTGCCGTTTCTCAGCAAAGTTTTTCCAGATTGTTACCTGTTTGGAATCCAATTCGCCTCGCAAAACCTGTGATGGCCACGGATACACTACAATAGTCATTGGGATATTGTGTTGTTTACATAATTTATATAGACGGTCCATATTCTTTTCAGCTAGTTCAATTCCTCGTTTTCCCCATTTTTCATATACATTTTCATCATTGAGCCAGGCGTCTCGTTCCCGTGCGTAGACCAAGACGTCTGACCAAAGGTCCCGCCGCGATGCCCATGAATGGATCAGGTCGTCACTGCCGAAAATCCTTTGCCTGAGTTTAGCCAGCGATTCGCTGAGGAGGTTCTCAGTTATATTGCGGTAGGACAAGAACCACTCTTTTAGATAAATATCAGTCATCGCGAGATAATAGCTGGTGTCGCTCGGCACATAATTTTCATATGCTATTTCATCCTGGATGTCGGATACATCCACCAACACAATCATATAATCGAATTTCAATCCCAGTTTTTCGATCAGGTACTCAGTTTTGAGATAATATTGTTTCGGACCATATCCTCGGACACCAGCGTTAAGCAATTCCACTTTTGATTTATCAATCCGATTCTCGATGAGGCCTATTAAAGTCTGGTCATATGGATATCCTATTCCCTCGGTGAAAGAATCCCCCATAAAAAGAACTCTGTGTTTAT
>JBKQRG010000152.1:0-4757 GCA_052144015.1 Desulfomonilaceae bacterium | reverse complement strand
TCTGGTACAACGCGAACTTGATACTTGACGAGCCGCCGTTGATCGTCAGGATCACCGGTGCGCCCTGGAGTCGTTGGATCGGTTCCTTATTCATACAAATGGATCTCCCGTTTTGTTAGCCGATATACGCCCTCGATGAACACCGCCAGTGCGACCATCGCCGCCAGCACCCACAACTTCATAGGTCCGGTTTGCGACGTCTGCCAAACCAACGCGCCCAACGCTGCCAGACACGCGACGGCTCCGGCTGACGAAATCCAGCCGTGGCTTTTCGTATGTGACGCATGCCGCGCGTTGGCGGTGTTCACGGCGGCGAAGATCAGCAGAAACCCGGCGCTGCCCAGCGTCGAAATGCTGGTCAGGTCAAAAGCGTTGGCCACGAAGAGCGTCAGACCGGCGGTGATCAATACTCCTTCCACCGGCTCACCCCAGACTTTCTGCTCCAGTATGGCCGGCAATTCGCCGTCGCGCGCGATACAGTAACTCAACCGCGCCGAGCCGTAGAGTGTGGCATTGATCGCCGAAGCGGTGGACAACATCGCCGCGATCGCGATCAGTGTGAAGCCTGCCTGCCCGAGAAAGGGCCGCGCCGCTTCCGCCAACGCGTAATCCTTGGCCGCCACAATCTTGTCCACCGCGAGATTGCCTACGGTGACAAGCGCGACCAGCACATACAATGCCATCACGAACCCGACCGCCGTGTAATACGCGCGCGGCAGCGTCCGAGCCACGTCCTGCACATCGTGAGCGGTGTTGGCGATCAACTCGAACCCTTCGTAGGCCACAAAGATGATCATCCCGCCCGCGGCCAACTGCAGCGACGGCGACCACGAGCCGGTCGTGATCCGGGAGACGTGGATGTCGGCAAACCCGACGCCGACAAAAAATAACAGAATCACCACTTTCAATCCCACGATCCAGTCCTCCGCTTTGCCGATCACCCCGGCGCTGAAGAGGTTCAGTCCGGCAATCGTCACCACGCTGAAACAGATCAGCACCTGTTTGCCGGTCACTTGTCATCCCTCCGGCAAGAATGTCGCACCATAACTGCCAAACGCAAAGGCATACAACGACAGCATCACCACGTAACTTAACCACAACAGCACGTTCAGGCTGCCGGTGAACATGCCGGCGCCGAACGCGCGGTTCAGGAAGGTAACCGTTCCCCCGCGGCTCGGATAAGCGACGGAGAGTTTTGCGTAGGAATAGGTCGTCAACAGCGCCACCCCGCCCGCCAGAGCAAAGGCCGCCGGCGTGCCGCCGTGCGCCAGTTGCACCGCCAGCCCCAGCACCGCAAAAATTCCGCCCCCAACCATCCCGCCGACGCCGATGGCCACCACTGCCCAAAACCCAAGTTTGCCCTCGCCTCCTTTGCTCATATGCCGGTTGTCTCCTGTTTTACGGAACGGCCTCCCTCGGTGTTGTTCAGCCTGATGCAGCTTAGTGAATGGTTGGGCACGTTCATCATTTCACTCCCGATATCAAAGGGTGCGCATTGTATCCGCGTTGCCATGCTTTCATAATGCCCGTGAATGCTTTCCCGATCGCCATTGTGCTTCGATCTCCTCGAGGCTTCGCCCCTTGGTTTCCGGCATCAGGAAAAACGCGAAGAGCCATGCCCCGATGCTAACAACCGCGTACAACCAGAACGTGGCGGGTTTACCCAGGACTTGCGTGAGCGTCAAAAACGACAAGGCCACGATCAAGTTGGCGCTCCAATTGGCGACCGTCCCGACGCTCATGGACCGACCTCGGATGCGCAACGGGTAAATCTCCGAAAGCATCAGCCAGAAAACGGGACCCATTCCCACGGCGAAGGAACCGACGTATATCATGAGGCTCGCTACCGCGATCCATCCCAGGCTGCCGGCCAATTGCGGAAGCCAAAACGCCAGCCCCAACACGAACAGACTCAGCCCCATTCCCGCCAGGCTGACCAACAAAAGCGGACGCCGCCCGACCCGGTCGATCAGTTGCATGGCCACCACGGTCAATGCGACGTTGACGACTCCGACTCCGACGCTGGCCAAAATAGCCACCGCCGCGGAAGATAGGCCGGCGAACTCGAAAATAGTCGGGCCGTAATAGATAACCGTGTTGATGCCGGTGATTTGCTGCGCGATGGCCAGTCCAACGCCCACGATCATCGCCGGTCGCAGGACCGGACTGAGAAGTTCGGACCAGTTCCCCTTCTGCTGCGCCACGCTATGCTGAATCTCGTTGAGCTCGCCCTCCACCAGTTCCAGGCCGCGAATCCTTTTCAGCACGGCCCGGGCTTGATCCGCGTGTCCACTGCCGACAAGCCATCGCGGGCTGTCGGGAATGATCATCAGTCCGATTCCCAATGCGGTCGCCGGAATCAACGCGAACGCGAACATCCAACGCCAGGCCTGGGACCCGGCAAAGGCGTAGTCGATGAGATAGGAGATGACAATGCCGCCGGTGATGGCGAGTTGATTAATCGAAACGAGCTTTCCACGGATAGCAAACGGGGCAATCTCGGAAATGTAAAGCGGAGCGACAAACGAAGCAATGCCGATGGCGGCGCCGACAACGACCCGGGCGGCAACCAGCCATGCCGTGCCCGGCGCCAGAGCCGCCCAGATGGCACCCAAACCGAAAATAACCGCGGTGATAATCAACAATTTGCGGCGGCCAAGGCGGTCCGCCAGAATTCCTCCGACTAGCGCGCCGATGAGCGATCCCAGTAACACCGAGCTGACCACGATTTCCTCCAGGCCCGGGGAAAGAGAGAAGTCTTTCTTGATGAACAGGATGGCCCCAGAGATGACACCGATGTCATAGCCGAAAAGCATACCGCCCAGCGCCGTGATGGCAGCTGCGAGATAGACAAAGCGGTTCCCGTCCGTCTGCGTCCGATTCTTCACCAGTTTCACTCATTTCAGAAAAGGCAGGCACACCGCGTCGCAAAGGGCCGACGTGAACGATGAAGCCGCCAAGACGTCCATCAGTAAGGATGCACTACTCAAGGCCGCACCATTGCGTATGTCCTCGCGTACAGAGTCCTGGTGTTGGTTCTGTGAAACTAGAACAGTACTAGTCACTACCTCTCTCCTATCGGTAACACCACAATGCCAAATTGCCTGGGCATATAGTAACGGCCCAATCGCGAAGAGCCGATTTTCGCGTCTCGTGCATCAGGGGTTCCTGGAAACCTACCAGTGGAAGTGTTTGACAAGTCGGTCCCTTTCTTCGAGATCTTGCACGTCAAACAGCAGAGTGGCAACCGTGCTGAATATATCTGAAAGCTGGACAAGCCCCTTTAGCTTTCCCTCTTCCATCACCGGCACCAAGGACACGCAGTGGTCCATCATAATGTCCAGGGCTCTAACGATACTGTCGTTCTCTGCCACTGTTCCCGCAAAGGGTACGACCAACTCTCTGAGAGGCGTTGTGGCTTTGTCCAACTCGCAGGGTCGGTCCGGCTGCAGGCAAAATGGCCGAACGCTCTTCAAGAGGTCCGACAGATGGACGAACCCCAGGAGATCATAGTTGTCATCGAGGACGAGAGGAGTGGAGTGACCATGCTCCAGCATCCTATCTTCGTTAACGATCCGCAACACCTTGAGTGCATCCCCAATCGTGGTCTCAGCTCTGAGCTGTGGCCATTCATTTCTGAGAATCATGAGTTTTGAAACAGGCACCGAATGCGGCATTTTGAAACCTCTTTCTTGATGTAATTGAGCACCCGAAGAGATGGGCTTGGACATTCAAAACACTCCAACCACACCGGCGCTCAGGTTCGACTGGTCAGCCAAGGGAGAGTATCTCTATCCTCTACGCAATGTTATATTCAGCGCCCTAGCTTCGGCGATCTTCTCTTCTTGCTTGGTCTTCTTTGACCTCGAATGGTTCCGGGCCAAGGCCAGACTTGCACGCAGGCCAGACCGAGAAAATTTGCCGATGCTGCTTTGATCAGGAATCATGCATCCAAGGTCCCATCTCGTTACCCTCCCGCAGAGAGAGTCGTACGTTGTTGGGCGGACCAATTGCTAAAATTCATGTCCAAAATGCGATCACGATTCGTAAGCATTCCTCTTGCAACCTTGTGAGCGACATGGCATTGAATCTTCACTATTTGGATTTTCCCGTGGTTTCCGGCTCCATCATCTTTTTGTTACACTCCTCCACGTGCTTGCACCCTTCGTGTATAGCCTTATCCACTTCGGGAGCATCCTTTTTCTCTTTCTTCATCATCATTTTGCCTTCCATCATTGGTTTGCAAGCTTCCATCTTTTTCAGTTCTTCGCTGTTTCGTGTGGGTAAGCCTGGGAGACTCTGTTCCCTCACACCTCCTGGCGTTTATGGCTCCGGCCGCTGAATGAGGTTCTCCTGAGGAAGGGCGGAGTCCGAAACACCCTGCCTCATCCATCGGCACCCGCTGCGACGCCCGGATCGCTCGCCAGCGCTGCCCTATCCTTCGAGCGGTTTTTTCACGTGTAGCAAACGTTACCCGCATACAACAGCGAAGAGGCTTTTTATTCTCTTGACTCGCTTTCCTTCTCTTTCTTGGCAAGTTCTTGGCCCAATCCCATGGTCAAGGCTGTTACCCCTGCAATACCGCCTAGTTGCATGGTTTCCACGGCCGTGCTGGGCACAATTACGATCGTGGCGTTTTGCTTCAAACCCTCATAGAGCATGTTCATAGCCCTCAAATGAAAAGCGGTAGGATTGTTTGCATAGGTCTTGGCCGCTTCTCCAAACTTCTCCGCCACCTGTCGCTCCGAATCTCCAAG
>JBKQRG010000151.1:0-12021 GCA_052144015.1 Desulfomonilaceae bacterium | reverse complement strand
ACTGGGATTGAAATTCGATTATATGATTGTGTTGGTGGATGTATCCGACATCCAGGATGAAATAGCATATGAAAATTATGTGCCGAGCGACACCAGCTATTATCTCGCGATGACTGATATTTATCTGAAAGAGTGGTTCTTGCCCTACCGCAAAATAACTGAGAACCTCCTCGGCGAACCGCTGGCTAAACTCAGGCAAAGGCTTTTCGGCAGTGACGACCTGATCCATTCATGGGCATCGCGGCGGGACCTTTGGTCGGACGTCTTGGACTACACACGGGAACGAGACGCCTGGCTCAATGATGAAAAAGTGTATGAAAAATGGGGAAAACGAGGAATTGTACTCGCGGAAAAGAATATGGACCGTCTGTATGAATTGAGTAAACGCCACAATATCCCAATGACTGTTGTAGTATATCCGTGGCCTTCACAGGTTTTGCGAGACGAATTGGATTGCAAACAAGTATCAATCTGGAAAAACTTTGCTGAGAAACGGCAAATAGATTTTATCAATTGTTTCCTTTATTTCATAAATCAGGCAAACGGGGCTGACAACGTTCAAAAGTATTTCCTGCCTGGCGACGTGCATTGGAATGAGCAGGGCCACGTGCTGATGGCCGACATCCTGTGGGACCATATCCGCAAGACAATTCCCTGATGGCCACACTTCCGTTGGCAGGACATGCAACAGCGTCGACAATGTATCCGAGTCAGCTCTGGTACGGGAGTTCGATCTCATCCCACACAGGCGTCTCATCCGCTAATTGCTGGAATCGTTCCATGGGAGCCTTGCATTTGATCGGCAGAATTCTCCCTCCCGAGCACAATCGTGCCCGAGGGGAAAACCAACCATACCTCGGGTCATCCCGAAGTTCGGCAAGGGAGTCGTCTTTCACCTGAATGCTTTTCCAGCTGGCTTGCCGGCCACAGTAATGTACAAGTGGGAATTGTGAACCGAACCGCAGTCAGCGTGAACCGAGACTTTGCAATCAAGTAGAATTCTGACAAACGAGGTGAAACAGGAGTCACTGGTGGGAGCCTGCAACAAGGCGGCCGCCGCACTTGTTCAATATGTTTTTCCGCAATTGTTTAGTGGGGAGACTTCCGCACAAGTTCCTGGAATAGATATCTCTCAGGGCCGTTCCTGAATTGAGGGACCCATTGACACACCGGCAGACTTCTTCGTACTTGACCAGCGCTTTACTCAAACCAGCCGATTCCACCTGTTCGATCACGTTTCCATAGCGTGTCTTCAGACCAACGAGCTTTGAGTCCAAAGCCGTATCTGTTGACTTAAAACAAATGTAGACCAATCGTTCCAGATACTCGCCCAACAGGTGGCAGGTGGAAAGCTTTTTAGATGAATTCCGAGTCCTCTCCCGATGTTTGCCTTCCTCCTCCCCTTTCTTGAGAGCCTCATTCTGGTAGGCCGCTGCAAGGTTTGTTTGGACCGATTTATTTTCAGGGTCCACTTTTGCGGCTTTTTCAAGAATTCTGATAGCCTTGGTGAAGGAACCGGTCTTGGCCTCCGTCACGGCCTCCTGTACCAACACGTTGCAGTAGTTGCTCTTCGAGATCCGGTTTGTCGGATCCAGCTTGAGGGACACTTCCAGATTGGCTATGCGCCGGGCTGGCGTCATCTCAGGAATTTCAGTCATCGCGTAGTTGTTGTAAGCGGCTGCAAGGTTTGTCCTCGTCAAGGCGTCTCCTGGAAAGAGATCTAGAGATTCTTTGAGAAGAGAAATCTGGCCAGAAATATCTCCCTCTCCCCCTTTCACCACAGCCAGGTTCGATAGGGTACTTGCGAGGGCCTCGATGACTGGTTGGTCTTTGGGCGACAACTTTAGCGCCTTCCGGAGCAGATTTGCTGCGTCCTGAAAAGTGCTTGCCTTGCTTCTGTCCAACGCCAGATTGTAATAGGCGTTGGCAAGGTTCCTTTTGATCGTCGTGTTCCCAGGGTCAAGTGAATAGGCTTGTTGCAGTTGAGCTACTTCCGCTTTATGGTCGCCTGTGCGCCCTTTCGCCACTCCACAGTTGTTCAATAGAACAGCCATAGCCTTTTGAGCGGCGGTGTTTTTGGATTCAATTTCCATGACCTCTTTGAGAAAAGCCACCTTCTCTTCTACTCTTATCTTTTCTTCCGGAACAGACACGGCTTGCAACACCGTTTGAACGAAATTGGACCTTATATCTGTATCTTCGGGGACAACATTCAGCGCTTTGCCCAGGAAAAGCACGCCGTCCC
The DNA here is from genome assembly GCA_052144015.1 of Desulfomonilaceae bacterium. Taxonomy (GTDB): domain Bacteria; phylum Desulfobacterota; class Desulfomonilia; order Desulfomonilales; family Desulfomonilaceae; genus DATJPW01. The sequence goes on along the minus strand of JBKQRG010000151.1, from coordinate 9,776 downwards.
GGACTTTTCCTTCGCGAGTCAGCTTAACGCCCAGGTTGTTGTAGGCCACGGCGAGGACCTGGCGGTATCTAGCGTTTTCAGGGTCTGCCTGGACGGCCTTTTCCAGGGGCGATATTGCTTCGGTCACTTGCCCTTTGGAAAGAAGGCTACACCCGGGAAAAAACGCATCGTCAGCCGAGGCCGATGCTGAAGGATCTTTCGCAAAAGCAGGGGTCACCAGCGCACAAAGAAGCACTAAGAAGAGAACCGTCAACAAAGAGAACGCATTGTTGAACGACGGTAACGTCATGAAACGTCTCGCGGCATAATATGCGTCTGGCCTTTCCAACGGAGCGCACTGAGTCCGGAAAAGGGTTGTCAAGATGAGCATAGCATGATGTTTGGTACCAGTCAACGTCGGTCAATTAATTTAGGCCGTAATTCCCGACACTAAGGCCATCTAAATTACACCACATTCCATGTTTGCATTTCAACGGACTGTGAATACTAGGTTGCATTCGAATCATAGCAGCCACAAACCGCGACCCCGAAGAAGACGGTCAAGAACGGGACGTTTCGCAAGTATACTGTCGACCCAGACAGTCAAAGAGACACTTCGGTCACATTTCCACCTGCCAAGACCGACCGCGGCAAGCAAGAATGGCTTGACTGAAACTCAACGCAAGGATAATCATCCACCAGTTCCTGCACGCGTCGATCGCTAGCGGAGGACGCTCGACCATTCTATGGAGTTTATGAGGTAGCTAACGTGACTGCCCTCAAGAAATGCCCTAATACTTCGGTTTCCTTACAAGACACGTGGTATGGCGGCATGATTCTGGCCCTTGTGCTTGCGAGTCACTTTGTTCCGGGAAAGGTTTGCTGGTCAGCGGATCTGTACGTGTTTCCGGATGCTAACAAAGTTCGCCTGGCTTCTAAGAATATTTCTGAGTCATCTTCGGAAGAAACAGATCTGGATCTCAGTCAATCTGGCGACGAAAATGACCAAAATCTTGCCCAGTTCCCAAAAGGACTGGAACTTAGACGAGCTATAGCTTCTGTTGGTGAAGAAGAGCGAGCGATGCAGCAGGTGGTTCAGACCATGGATCGGGGATCTGCTGTCAGGTGGTTAGAAACTTTCATTTCCTCCAGGCCTTGGAACTGCCCGATAAAAAAAAGGATTGAGTGGACAGATGCCGCACTTTACGCCGTGGAACGAAATCAGCTTCCCATTTCTAAAGAGATTCTGGGGCTAGTTGCCACCCTTATTTCCATCGAGTCGGGGTTTCACGCTGACCCGCTCGTAGCGGATCCCTCTGGGCCGGATGGTATGGAAGGCCTTCTAAACCGGGCTGAAAAAAGGCTCTTTGAAAAGTTTGGCCGCATAATGATCATCCCTCCTATTCCGAAGTATTATGCCGAGTATAAGAACAAGTACTGGCCTCAATTACTCGCATGCCATACCGAGAGCAACGTTGAAGTTATAGCCAGACATCTTGCCGAAGACCTCAAAAAGGATTCAGAAGGCTTTCCAGCCCCGATAAAGGATGTGGTGAATAAGAACATCGACAAGCTTGGGAATGTAGTGAGAAGCAAGGGCTCCATGCAGGTAAAGCTTTTCCGAGCCCGACCAGCCATGAGAGATCGGGGAGAGGAGTTCACTGATCAAGAACTTACAGAATACATGTACACCACAAGGGGGGGAGTGGATGTTGGGGTTGCCGTACTCAAGCCAATGTTCGTTCAATACGCGGCACAATGTGCTGAAAGAGGAGACTTATCCTGGCTCTTCTTTGTGGGAATGGATTATCACTACGGACCTTTTGCCAGCAGAAACATGATGGAACAAATCAGGATACGGGATCTCTCCAGGCAAAAGATAGCCCTTGACGGGAGCTTCCTCAATCATAATGAAGATGGCAAACCAGAGACAGAGGATTCGGAAACTCTTGCAGCAGCGGTCAAAGCGTTGCCGGCTATTCAAAAGCAGGCGATTATTAAGGCTTTCCTACTGGAAAGGGATCCGAATTACATATATACGCAGGTCCATCGCTCCATCGTTGAGGCGCACAAGGAAAGGTTCGGAGACACTCCCTTTGCTGTAATAGGCGAAATAAGAATGGGAGAGAGTGCTGAGATTAAATTCGGCGGAACATGGACAACGAACCTCTATCTCAATAAACTTGATCGTTACCTGAACTCGGTTCCGTGGGATAACTGATTATCGGAAGCTTCGTTCGGAAGTCCAGAATTTCGGTGAACGCTCGCGGGCCTAGCGCAGTGTCTGCATGATCTCTTCTCGCTCTAGCTCCTTAAAGCCGCCTGAATTCCAAGGAGTCAAGCCTGAATGGCTCATAAAGGTTTTGATGAGACGCTGCACCGGGGATTTCTCGCTGGAGCGATCATGCGCATTCCCAATATGCCCTGAGAAAAGTGAATGTTCCGGAAAACGGAATATGGACTGCCGAAGCTGAGAATGGCTTGTTTGGCCTTTCTTCATCTTGAGTTACCAGAATCTGCCGGTCGCAAAGGGCGAACCGCTACGTCCCTCGTGCATTGAGACCCTCAGCAGGCATTAAAAGCTAAGCTCTTAGCCTTCAATGCATCTTTATTACCCTAATACCTTCCATGTCATAGATCGGCCGGAAGGCTTTTCTATCTAAGACTGCAAAGTGGGTCCTGGACTTGACGATATCCCTAATATAGGTATCAAAGGGTTCGAAATGGATCTGGCCTTTCTCTAGGCGAGCCGGTGAAAAATCTTCGTCTCTCACAATCAGGTAATCAATCCCGTTGTCACGGCAGAACTTGTTCACCTCTGCAGGATCTTCTGCGTAATAAGCACTGAACAAATCAAAAGTTCTTTTCTTTATCACAGCCCAGTACCCCCTGTACCATGCGTGTGAGAGTTTGTAGGTGACAAAAGCCTTGCGCTGGCCAAAAGTGAGCACATCATCCATCAGATCGGGTGGGCCGGCGATGAGGGTTGTCTTCGGACTTGACTGCACGAATTTGTACAGTGCCACCTGCCCGGAGTAGTCGCCGATCTCCACATGATATATATTGATAGCCCCAAGAATAAGAAATAGCGTACTGATCGCCGGAAATGCGATGCGCCGGGATACAAGCTTACCCAGAGCGACCCTGATGCAAAGTCCAATCGCCACACAGTAAAAGACGTTGAGAGACAATTCTACATAGCGCCTCGGCAAGAATAACTTGAAGATGACGACGCATGCTGCCAGATAAGCAATCAAGGAAGCGGCAAAGAGATACCCGAAAACGCGAAAACCCGACAAATCCAGATCCCACTTGCCGCGAATACAGGCATAAACGATGACCGTCAGTCCAACACAGGCCAGTGTCCACGCCGGGAGAGGTCCCCGAAACGCCAATATCCATGCCGGAGAAGGATTCCACGGTATAAAAGGTAGATTGAATATCCACGGACGAATCAGCTCATAGAATAAGTTCGCAATGGGCATAATCTCGTAGCGTCCAGCCGCCGTGTACTCCATCTTACCGACCATGTCGTCCCACGTGACCAATGGTCCGAACTCCGCCGGGCTGTAGTAGGTGTACTTCAGTAAAATCAGTACGCAACCCGCCGTCACCAGAAGGATGCTGACCAGTAGGGGTATCGGTTTCATGAAGGTGGCTTGGAGTTCATGTACAAGACGGGCATAATAACCAGCTATGCGCGCGATGGACGTCTTTTCCTGATCCGAGATAACTCCATGGGTATGGTCGGGAGAAATACCCCGCTCTCGAGACCAACGCAAAATGATCTTCCCTACATTGTGGGTAAGAAATATAGCGTACGTGACCAGGCAGAGCAGGAAAATGTAAGGATTCAGAACCGACTCAAGGAATATGAGTGCACCGGCCCCGATGAGATTGTTCCGGGCTAGGAAAAAAAGAAATGCCACGAGCAGAGGAAAGCCGAAACTCTGAGACAGCCCTCCGGAAATCTTGTCCATGAAGCCGCCCATGAAGCAAAAGGTGCAGCTGATGAATATCGGGGCAAGGTCATCCCGGAATTGAAGGCCGAGCCCAAAGAAAAATCCTGCCGTGGTTACAAAAAGAAGTCCCGCGAGGATCTTCGTGAATTGGACTGGGTTGATGAATTGGGCAGCGGCTGCATAAATCGCCTGAACACCCCAGGGAACATAGTTCCTCGCGTATTCGGTCAAGAGATCATTCTGGTATAGTTCGGGATCACACCATTGCTGCATCCAGAAAATTTGCTGGCGGACATCGTCGTTGACGACGTAAGGGTTTGTCAAGGCTGGCCAGTGCGCGAAAACATACACACCTGCAGCTGCAATCAGCACGTAAAGTAGTTGAATGGTACGATTCCGGGTCATGGGCATACGGAAAATTGCTCGGAAACTCGAATTTGGCGGCGTTCTTGCTATCTTGGGAGTTCGGCGTACTTACCGGTGATCCTTATGTCTCATCAGAAGTCCAAACGGCCACAGCGTTGTCCGCCGTGAGCCACAAGGAGTTTTCCCATTTAGCTAATCATAGTAATCCATGCGCCTTCAAGTCAAGAAAGACGTTGGCCTCCACTCCGTATCCAACCACAGCTCGGTAATTACGCGCCGGGAGTGTTGGCTGCGGAGCGCAATGGCCCTTCCGCAGCGGATAGCGAACTCAAGCTCGGGTTGTTACTCATGCGACGAGACTTCTGCAAAACGGAAGTAATTCCGATTTGCAGAGATTCCTGACAGTCCAGCGTTAGTTTTTTCGGATAGATCATCTTATGAATCGGGTCTTTGAACCCGATCTTGGCCTTTTCAGGCCAAGTGGGCACAATTCTCCCTTTAGTTCAGCATTGCTACAGCCTTTCGGAGGTTGAAGGCAATCGAACAGAGCAATAACTCCGCTTGTGTTTTCAGTCTGCCAACGTGGCGCGCCCGAAATAGACTGACCTGCCCCCGGACAATGTATCACTTGTTAAGTTAGAGGTATAGTACCTTTTCCTCCTTGGAGAGCGCGACGGCCTCCTGGCGCATGTGGACGATCCACGTTGTGAGTATGGCCTCAGGGGAAGGTGGGCGGTAGTTCAATCAGCTGTGGGGTCTGAAGGTATTGGTATTGTATTCCATTCTCCATCGTTCGATGAGTACCTGGGCCTCCCTGAGGGTGTAAAAGATCTCTCTATCAAGCACTTCGTCTCTGAGTTTACCGTTGAAACTTTCACAGTAGCCGTTTTCCCAAGGGCTACCAGGTTCGATGTGCAGGGTTCTTACTCCCGTTCGTTCAAGCCATTGGCGAACAGCCTGGGCGGTGAATTCCGAGCCGTTATCCGATCTGATGTGCTCAGGTGGACCATGGGTCACGAAGAGATCCGTGAGGCAATACAGTACGTCATCGGTGCCCAGCCTTCTCTCCACCACGATAGCCAGGCTCTCCCGACTGAATTCGTCGATGACCGTCAGAATTTTGATGGGACGGCCATCGTGCGTGCGGTCTGCCATGAAATCATAGGACCAGACATGGTGGCGGGGGGTGGGCCTGAGTCTGACACAAGACCCATCGTTGAGCCAAAGACGTCCTGGTTTGGGCTGCTTTTGGGGAATTTTCAGCCCCCCCTGACGCCAGATACGATCCACTTGCTTATGGTTGACCTGCCAACCCTGTCGTCTAAGCAATGCCGTAATCCTGCGATAGCCGTTGCTTCCACACCGTTTGGCAAGCTTGACAATTGTTTCTCGGAGTATCTCTTCGGCCTCCGTCCGTTCGGGTACGAATCTCTGAGTTGACCTCGGCTGGCCTACGACCCGACATGCACGCCTCTCAGATACTCCTAGCTCCTTGCGTAGGTAAAAACGCATCTTCGACGCCGCTCGGGGCTTAGTAATTTCCCTCCAGCGCCTCTCTTAAAATAAGCTTGTCCAGCGTCAAGTCGGCAACCGTTCGTTTCAATCGAGCATTCTCTTGTTCAAGCTCCTTCAAACGCCTGGCCTGGGATACCTTCATCCCGCCGTATTCTTTCCTCCAGCGGTAATAGGTCTGCTCGGCAATCCCCAACTCTCGGCTCACTAGCTTGACGCTCTTTCCTTGAGACAGATGAACCTCCGCCTCCCGAAGCATCCCGATGATCCGCTCCACTGTAAAACGCTTCCGCTTCATCCTGACCTCCTATAGCCTCCAGGTCCTGCCATAACACTAACTCAGAACCTGGATTAGTTTTGGGGGTCAGGCCCAAAGCAAGGGCCTCGTGGAAAACAGCCTTGACGGGTGGCATACGGTGAAGTATGCTCAGAAACAGGAAAGTATAGGCTTTTTCAGCAACGTGACGACGTCCGAGTCGGCGATTTTCTGGAAGCTTTTGTTTGATGAGGGATTGTACAAGAATTCTGTAGTCGCACCCGGCGTTCCGCAAGGCCATCAGCGGATTCGAGTGTGCGCCTTAGTTTCATACTTTGAGGAGGATCTGGAGAGGACGGTAGAAATCTGCGGACAAGTTGGCAAGGAGCTAGTCTTAATCAAGTAATCGAGATAGGAAAGTGACACAAAACAAATCCGAAAGAAAAGGGAGGTTCCGTTGCGCTCGAGTTGCGGTGCTGGCATGCTTGATTCTTGTAGTGGGTGCATGCGGCCTCCTCCAGGCTGCTGCTCTCGCTCAGGCAACTCCCGTCGGCACAGGGGAATCCCGATCTGAGTCGGGGACAAGTTCACCGACTCTTCAGCCGATTGAGAGGACCGATCCGGGATTCACCGCTGAACAACGCAGAGAGCAACTCGAGAATCTACTTCAATCAATGGTAATAACCGGGGGAAAGGCCGAAAGTCGATTCTATTTTATCAAGATGGTCACTTATGAACTCATCGCGTATTTGAGGTGGATCTTAGTCGCTCTCATAGCCGTAGCCGCGGTCTTTCCCTTCACCATCTGGCTGATGAGCAGAAAACGAATACTTCGGCTTTCCGGTCTTTCCGACGAACTTGCTGCCAACTTGTTGGTGGTCGGTGAGCGCCAGGCCAAACTCGCCAATATTCTGAAAGAGATTCAGGACGAAATTGATTATTTGCACACCATGTCAGTCCCTGACCTGAAGGATTTGATTGCTCAGGCCGAAAAGTACCTGGAACAGAATGAGCGAGACCTGGAGAGGGCCGACGCTCGGAAGGGCAGCGATGGAGGCCCGGATTCCACCACGCCTAAACACCAATAATCGGCGAATGGTGAAACATATGGTTTGACGACGAACAAAGCCTGATTTTTGGAAAAATTGATCATGTCTCGACCTCTATGAGCCTCGTGCGAAACATGGTGGCTACATTGTGGGGGCAGAGCGATCATCCGTACACGCATTGCAGGCCGGAGTGCCCCCGAAATGCTAAGACCGCTGCTTAATCACGGTTCAGGAATGGTTTCATAAATGAGAGTTCTCTTTCTACAGTCTCTCACCTACCCCTTCGTCGGACTGATGTCTCTTTCATCTGTGCTGAAACGCGGTGGACATGAAACGGGTTTGAACATAGTGAATTTCAAGCATCCGGCTCATCGCGACCTCGACCGAATAGCCGATTTTCAGCCGAAAATAGTTGCATTTCCGGTCTATACAGGCTGGCAACGTGGTGTCTTGCATTTCTGTCGACTGCTTAAGGAAAAGTTGGGTTCGATCACTGTTGGGTGGACCACATCCCACCCATTGTCCTGAAATCGTTCAGGACGGCGCAGTGGATTTCGTCTGTGTAGGAGAAGGAGAGCGATCATTCCTGGAACTAGCCAACCGACTGGAGGCCGAGGAACCGGCTGACGAGATTCCGGGAATCTGGCTTACCAAGAACGGCACAATCGTGGACAATGGGGCGTCGCTTCTCCCGGACCTGCACGAACTACCCCCCATGGACATCGACCTTTACTGTCGAGTCAGCAAAATAATACGCAAACAGGAAAACCGTGAATTTAGCCTCAATCGCGGCTGTCCGTTCCAGTGTACATATTGCAACGGACCTTCACTCAAAGCGCTGTACGGAACCGCGGTTGTGCGATCCAAGACGGTGGATCAAGCCATTGAAGAAATCCGTTATGTCCACGAACGTTATCCCTTCAAATCAGCAGCCTTTACCAGTGAGAACCTGTTCGTCAAGAGGGATTTTGCGCTGGAGTTTCTCGATAGATACAGGCGCGAAATAGCGCTGCCTTTTTGGTGCCAAATAAGGGTTGAACTGGTGGACAGCGAGCTCGCGCAATTACTGAAAGAGGCCGGCTGCCATTTGGTCTCGGTAGGCATCGAGAGCGGTTCGCCGCGGGTTCGTAGAGAGATCCTCGGGCGGCTCATGAGCAATGAGACCATCATTCGAGGTTGCCGCACTCTTCAGGATCACGGGATCCGAGTGAATGCATACAACATGGTAGGCATCCCGGGGGAAACCTTTGAGGAGGCCGTTCAGACGATCTACCTGAATGCGGAAATTCGACCCACTTCCAGTTGGTGCTCTTTTTTCCAGCCTTATCCCGGAAGTAAGCTTACCCGGAACCTGCTGGAAGATGGCGTGATCACACAGGAAGTGTTCGAAAACGTCCCACCGAGTTACTTCGCAAAAAGCGTCGTTCTGGGCCAAGACGCTTACTGTTGGATGAACCTGCTGAGATTGTTTCAATTGTGGGTGATGCACCCCAAGCTGGACAAGCTGTTCAGGTTTCTCTGTAACAATAGATTGTACCGATTGTAGGACATCTTTTTTCTCTGGGCCTTCTACAGGTACGTTAGGAAGGCCTACAAGAAGAGGCCTTTGGAGGCCATCTATAGAGTGCTTGTCAATGCGCTCGAGCCGTGAGGGCCTGACCTGCCCGGAGACACCCTTGCTGCCTGTTCCCATTTATTCTTAGGGGATGCTGGTCGGAATCATGGCCAACGATTGCGAGTCCCATGACGCCGTTAATCTATCAAGGATGTTTGATACCGTAGTGTGGCACTTTTACGGCTGCCCTTCTCTTGCATTTCAGAAGGAAACGAATAGTTCTGATAGACAGGAAACATAGCCGAGGTGAAACAGGTCATTTACACGGGGGAGTTCATATCTTATTATCCCCACGATTGATCGTTCCCGAGTTGCCTGACACTGGATAATTCAGGTTAATATCAGGGCGCAAGTCAGGGAGTGCAAACATGAGCCGCAGAAGGTTCACAATTAGTAAAATGCTGCTGTTCAATATTCTGTCGATTTCATTATCAGTCGTCTGCGTTCTGGCCATATCCGAGATAATAGTCGATCATTTACCTCGAAAATTGATTCCTCATATACACTCCAGAAGAAGTCTTGTTTATTCACCTGACTTGGGCATCGTCACGAATGCGCCTAACTCTACACAGGTCGTCAGCAGTCCCTGGGTGTACAATACAGTGACTTATAATAAATACGGCTTTCGAGGACCGAACTGGGCACTTCAGAAAAATGCCAGCGAAACGCGGATCGCTATTCTGGGGGATTCCTATATAGAAGGTCGGGAAGTCGCATTTGACGAGTTGGTTACCAGTGTACTCGAAAAGCGCATCGGTTCCGATGTGCTGGTTATGAATTTCGGCATATCCGGGACGGCACAGGCTGATCAGATTCCCCTTTACAGGAACCTTGTGAGGAAATTCAAACCTAATATTGTAATTCATTGTGTAACGGTGTCCAATGACTTTGAAGAGAATGTTCAAGAATTGAGCCCGTTGCAATCAAAGAATTTCCTCGACCTGAAAAATGGTGAACTCCTTGAGATACCACCACCGAAATGGGTAACGTGCATCTGTGCGGAGCCATGGTGCGCGGTTACGAATTTTTTTTCAAAT
>JBKQRG010000150.1:0-3780 GCA_052144015.1 Desulfomonilaceae bacterium | reverse complement strand
CTTGATATCAACGAATTACGGTCTCGCCTCTTGGGTCCCGCATCGCGCCGCCTTATTTGTCGGCGGCACAGGGGGGGAGCCCTTCTTCACCTCTGCCAAGAATCGTAAGTCGCGTTGTAGGGTTATGGACGAGGAGAGGAACTAGTAACGGAAGTTCCCAGGCACACGGAAATCGTGGATAAACTGGCTAGAAGGATTTGTAAAGACCTGGGAATACCTTTCGTGAGGTAATGATGGAATATCACGCCGAAATAGAGAAATCCGAAGAGTGGTGGATCGGCTGGCTTGTTGATCTTCCAGGTGTCAACGCACAAGAACGGACGCAAGAAGAGCTTCTGGAGTCATTAAAGAGTGGCGCGGAAGATATGCTTGATTTGAAAGGGATTCACGACCCAAAAGTGGAAATCATTGTACCGCCGGGTTCCCATGGGCGCCAGAGGAAACGACAAAAATCCGGTATGGCAGCCCGAGTAATCGAGCAGTTAAAAGAAGCGAAGGCTCAAGACTGACCATCTCCCCTACGTGCATCACCCATCGTTCCCCATAGGCTGGCCTTCGAGCCGAAACCGTCTTCATATTTCTGAAAATGTTTCTTTTCTTCGGATTGACTGATCCTAGCTCACGGCGCAGGCGAACATCAACTAGAATCTTCAGCGATCCCCTGAGCAGCTCACTCGACACGTCGTGTTTTTCACCATCGACAATGTCTTGCCCCTGATCGGTAGTGGCAGCTGACGTGCGGACACCTTGCAGCACAGTCGGCAATCAATGAAGTCCTTTAGTGTCCCGTTTTCGAAGGCTCAGCCAAGAATTGTACCCGGCGTCAATCAATGCGGGCGTTGTCGGCCCGCTGGGTCATGATTTCAAATTCAGTATGGTCACGTTTTGGAAGCGGCTCACCAGGAGGTAGGATTCTACATCAACCTTGATAAGAGCCGTGGAAGGAGAGGACAATAACTCTTCCATGTGCGGCTGCTTTCGCAGATAGACTCGTTCGAATCTTTCTCTTTCCGAGTCCGGGACTTCGGCGGCGATGCCTAGTACCGTTACGGCCATCGCCTCGCGAATGTCTGCTGCGTCGTTGGACCGATTGTCTACGAGCAATGCAACGCCCGACTTGGATGAAAGATTCCCGTACTTCCTGGTAGCCCTCGGTGTAGCAAAGAGTAAGGTTCGGAGATCGCTGGTCTCAGCGAAAGCAACCAGATTAAGATACGGATGATCCTGCTCCTGAGTCGATAGGACGGCAAATTTTTGGGATGCCAACAGGTTCCTGACTTCTGTCTCGAGTTTGACTACTTCCTTCACGGCTTTCGGAGCCTCCTTGTGGAACCGTTAGAGTGGAGTGCCCAGCCACCCATGAGCTTTGTGCGGCAGAACGGAGATCTGTTCCTTTCTCTGTACATGGCGCTCGGTCTTCTTCAGCGGCCGGCAAACTACAGGCGGCCGGCCTCATTTGAGCTCAATGCCAAGCGGGCGTGGACCAGTTTTCGGTACTTCTCCGCTACCTTGACCGTATCTCCCTTCGAGAGCGCATTCAGGATGTCGCCTTCCAGCTCGACTACCTCGAGCCTCGAGTAATAGTCAAGGGTCTCCTTGAGATGGGCCAGCACGATCTTGCCCGTCAAAAGAGGATGATTGTTGGTCACGTTTGCATCCGGGAACTGCAGTCCGTGCTCCAATTCGACTTCCAATCCGCAGCGGAACTCATCAGCAGTGATTTGGGTCGCCTCGGCTCCGACAGAGTTTCGTATGATCTGCGCCTCTTCAACAGTAACAGCGGCCTCTTTCAGCTTTGTCCAGTCTCTGATGCCGAGTTCACGACACACCCTCTGCACTTCCTCAGTCGTAATGTATTGTGGAAGTTTCATTCATTGCTCCTCTCATAAGCCTCATGATGTCCCCGAAGGGTGGCTTCCATTTTACCACACCGGAGTCCTTTTATGCAGAGCCTTTTTGAAACGGCGTCACCGGGTTTGGGAATCCGGAATACTTTCGGACGCAGCGGTTTTTCAGAGCGATCCTCTTGACAGAGGTCCATGTCGAACCCAACTTGAATCTCAGGACCCAAGTATCTCGCACCGACCAATTGAGGAGTTTGTCGGATAGCTTTGGATCTGTGGATGGTATTGGATAAGAGCGACAGATGGCCTTCGAGACAATCACTGTTTCGCACTGAGCAAAAAAGGCATTGTATTTGTTGAGTTTCCCCTGAACGCCCTATACGGAAATGCCGATCCCTATCGTCCGGTTTCAATAAATAACCTTTACGAAGAGAAGGAAGACCCCAATGCCCAAAGGATACGCTTGTCCACACTGTGGATCGGAAATGGACCCGATTCGCACTCCACTCGAGTCCAGCTGGGGTGGAGAGCTGCACCACATCTGTTTCAATGACAACTGCTCGTACTTCACGAACAGCTGGAAAGCTTTGGAAGACCAGGGGATTGAGAAGACGGGCTACCGTTGCAGAATGGACCCCCGTTGCGGTTGTGGACCGGCTCCGGTCTGGTCCGAGGATGCGCTGAAAGACCTTGTTGTGAAGGAAGATACCGATGAAATAAGTAGTCTCTCATGGCTCAGCGCTAACGATCTTGGTCGGGACGATGAGACGCCTGATGGAGATTTCTACACTAAACCTCGCTTTGTCGACCATCTGGACTCATGTGCCCTTGAAACCGTTGAAGAGATCTATGGTCGCTTGATCCCGGCGGGTTCAACGATCCTGGACCTCATGGCCGGACCGGTTTCCCATCTCGGCAAAGTGAGCGATCCTTCGATGGTCGTCGGGCTCGGACTCAATAAAACTGAGCTGGAAGCCAATTCCGCTTTATCAGAGCACGTAATTCACAACCTCAACAGTGATCCGCTGCTGCCATTTCCGGATAACCGATTCGACGTTGTGGTCAACACGGTTTCCCTTGACTACCTGACCCAGCCTCTGGAGGTCTTCAGGGAAGTATCACGTGTGTTGAAGCCCGATGGCCTGTTCATCGTGCACGCCTCGCAAAGAACGGGTCTAGGTTCTGCGTTAGTATTATGGTAGAGTCCGAGGGCGACAGGTCGGGGATGTCTGATGCTCGGTTATCGAAAGTGGGCAAGGGTTCTCCCCTGTTCCCCTACAGTTCAGGGCCGAGTGGCAAGAGGGACGTTAAAGGCTACAGATTTAAAAAGAGAAAAACAACAACCAGAGTCGTACGCTTGGAATTGCAGGCCAGAAATTGCCCGAAAAGGACCCTGAAAATTGGCATGTCTCTAACTAATTAATATTTGGGGCATTTCAAATGTTTCAGCTGCGGCAGCAATTGTATATAAAATGCGGAGTCGTAGACAAATAGCAAATAGAAGGGGTACTTACATGAATCAAATATTTCGATGGTTCTTTGTCTTGTCATTATCGTTACCTGTAGGTTTCATTTCTTCAAGCTATTCCCAGGAGAAATCCGAGATTGTCATTGGTGCCTCACTTCCTCTGTCGGGTGCTATCACGGCACATGGTCGGGATGTAAAATGGGCATACGAATTAGCAGCGCAAAACCAAAATGGTGAGGGCGGAATTTTTGTCAAAGATTTCGGTAAGAAGCTCAATGTAAAACTCGTGATAGTGAACGACGAGTCTAATGCCATGAAGGCTGCCGCTAATGTTGAAAAGTTAATTAAAATTGATAAGGTCGACATGTTATTGGGCGGCCGCGAGCCGACATGTGTGTTTTCTGCCTGCATGACGGCAGATCGCTATAAAACTTATCATCACACTGCGTTCGGATTTCCTTCACAATT
>JBKQRG010000149.1:0-6851 GCA_052144015.1 Desulfomonilaceae bacterium | reverse complement strand
CGCGGCTAAATTTCTACCAAAAACTCTTCGACCGCGAAAAAATAATTCAATCGGACTAGAAAACTACTCCTAAGTCGCGATTTTCGCGACACATCCTTCGCGAAAAATTTACAATCTTCAAAGCTGGATTTCCTTGGGAGCTTCCCTCGCGATATAGGCTCGGACCATGGACCTTATGACAAGGAAAACAAGAAACGCTGCGAGCAGGTTGCGCCCTGTTGCATGTGAAAGGGAACGATGAATGAGCCCGCGAAAGCGGCAGCCGGAACGGCAGCGCCGCAAACCCCTACGACCGAGGCCATTCGTTTCGATACGCAATAATGCCCTGGTCGGGAGCTGAATTCCTGGTGCCAAACACGTGACCCGTTACTGCAGGAACGGGCCCCCTATCTCGCCCCAATAAAATAAAACTAAACATTCATCGAGCAAACGCCACACTTTCTGATATCGTGCGGATACCAGCCACTAAGATGCGCGACTGAAATAAGTATCGTGTCTCCCGGTTCCCCCTTCAGCGCTCATTTCTGGTCAAGTTTGCTGCACGGAACGCTCTTGGGGACTCTTAGTGAGAATGTCCGATTGCCAGGCGGACCCTCCTCCTGAATGATTGATTCTGTGTAGCACATTTCAGGTCGCCCGGGTGAGCCATACGGATACGAGTTCCAGTCGCGTGATTTTCCGTTTTGCGCATTGGCCGCATCCGTCCCTATGGTGGCAGTCATGTCTGGGCCTTCGGCAACAGTTGCTCTGTATACGTAACGAGAGGTGCTCCCCTGGGGACGAGAACCCTTCAAAGATGTTCCTTCGATAATCCATTTGTCCTGGTCCCGATTGATCCTCATAATTACTTCGCATTTGGCAGTAGATCCCCGAAATCCATAGTGTGGCCCGACCATATGCTGCAAAGCGTTGCCTTCCACCACGCGAGCTATGGCATCGTTATCTAATCTCAACTTTCTCTCCCCAAATTCCTTTGCTAGCTGTCCAAAGGCAGCCTGTAGCTTCTGTACATCGCTAGAGGCCGCTCTATCGCAGGCAGTCCGTTTAAAGGAAACGTAATAAGGTATTGCGATGGCGAGGATGATGCCCAGAACTGCTAGTACCATGAGCGCCACAAGGCCAACGACAAGGGCAGTCAAAAATCCGGAGGTTTTCTCCGTCGTATACCAGTTCGGAAGGGCCAGGACAATAATTAAGCCGAAGCAACTCAGAATTCCCAGAATACTCAAGGCTCCGTGGTAACCTTTGCCCTTGAGCACGTAATAACAGCCCCATATCTGCATCGCCAAACCAATCAGCGCAATGAAAGGCCCGAGAACCCGAAAAACCCATTCTTCAACGCCTGGTATTTTAATGGCTGGAACAAGGGTACTCAGCAAAGCTAATACTATGCCGCCGATGATCCCCACGGCGGCCTTTTTCTGCCAATTTGCGGGCGAAGGCGGCAAAGAGTCGACAGAAGGAGTAGACGAAGGAAGCGGCGGTCGATCGCTCTCCATAAAGTCCTTCGATGTGCCGGCCTGCGGCGACCCTTGAAGGGAATCGTCATCGAACTCCAGCACGTCGAGCAAACCTCTCCTGGCATCCAATTCAGCCTGAATCAACCTTCCGGATTCCACAAGCCTTCTGTAGACCTCTTCAAGCTGTTTGGCACTGAGGCCGTATTTCGCCATTAGCTGGCCGTCATCAAGCCCGCTCCGGAAATCCGACAAAACCCCATTTAGGGATACAGGCTTTTTCTCGCTCATCTGCAGCCACCACCCTTATGGAATTTCACAAAATACGTCTTCTGTTTCCGCCTTCTCGTGGTACACGAGCCTGAGAAAAAAGACGAGCACACCGTAGATAGAAACCCAGATGCAAGGGCCTGTCAAGATATTCTTTTTTGGATAATGAATGTTTATTTTTGCTCGCAGGTAGTCCGCAGCTGGATGGAAGAGGGGAAGTTTCGGGACCCGTTTCCGAACCGAAAGGGAAAATGCGGGAACCCGCATCTTAAAAGAAGCCGGTTCCCGCACCCTCCGGCAAGAACTTTCATATGGCTAGCGGTGATTCCAGGGCTGAGGCAAGTACTATGACTCCGGTTAAGTCAAAACCATCTAGGAGTTCTTGTGGAAAGGTGCCGGCCCACTGGACGTGGGGCCAACAATGCGTCGTGAGGTTGAGAGCCGTTGATAGGCTCCGATGCTGCGTTATGCATGTTCGCCGTGCGCGGAGCACCTTTTTACACAAAACGCTGCCTTTGGCCGCAACCAAAATCGGCAGGTGTTCCTCCTTTTGATGTATGCTGTTGTGACCAAACACCAGCTTCGTCGAGGGAGGAACACCATGAAGACATTTTTGCATAAATACTCCTCGGATGTCACCGGGGTACTGAGTGGTTTTGACCGACTGCTCTTTCGTGGGACGCTGAGACACATTGTGTACCCTTACGGGATGATGGCGTACCTGAGGCAAGGACAGGTTCTGCTCAAAGACTTCTCCAAACATGTACTGAAAGTGAGCGGCCAGTTGAAAGAAGCTTCCAGAAGCATCACCTCCAAGAATTCCAGGCCCTTTGTCTATCTTGCCTCTAGCCAAACGTCTAAGGAAGACCTCGCCCACAAATTGGCGCACAAGGACGGCGTTGATCGAGGTCTGATTTGCGTGCTCAGCTCTGTCGAACCCTGTCTGTCTTTCGATATCAATCGCAACCCTCAGACGAGAAAGTTGGAACTCGTCAGCCGATGGCGAAAATGTCTTCACCTCTACCATTACTACATCCATCCCATTTTCGGATTTATGCACGGTCGCATCCAGACGTGGTTCCCATTTAACATTCAAATCTGCCTCAACGGACGTGAATGGCTTGCTAGGCAGATGGATAATGCCAAACTGTGCTACCAACGGGCAGACAACTGTTTCACCTGGCTTCAGGATGTTACAGCGGCCCAGCGTCTCATGGACCAGCAGCTTAGGATACCCTGGCCCAAGCTTCTCGAAGAGTTCGCCAGACTTCTCAATCCTGCTCACGACGAGATCTTCAAACGCTTCCCGTTGCACTACTACTGGTCTGTTATGCAGAGCGAATGGGCTACAGACATTATGTTCCGTGACTCACGACTCCTCGCGAACCACTACCGCACTCTTGTACACCATGTTATGACAACCTTCTCCAGCCCTGACGTTATGCGCTTTCTCGGGAAGGAAAATACCAGCCACCGGAAACATACCCCGCCGCTTCACTGCAGAGGTTGTCACTGATCTGAAGCATCGTGCGGAAGGAATACGAGTCAAGCATCGAGTCAAAACAAACACCATAAAGATTTATGATAAGCAGGGAAGCGTCCTCAGAGTAGAGATCACCCTCAACGATCCTTCCGATTTCAAGGTCTACAGAAAAAAAGAATCCGCCCAGGCCACCAAACCCGAATGGTTACCGCTCAGAAAAGGAGTGGCAGACTTCCATCGACGTGCACAGGTGTGCCAAAATGCTAATGAGCGTTACCTTGAGGCTTTGGCCTGTGCACATGATTCCACTCCGCTCAAGAGTTGGACTGACAAACTCTGTCGTCCCGTTACCTGGAAGGCAAAGCGTTACAGGGCTCTCAATCCCTATGCACCAGACGACGCCAGACTCTTCAGCGCAGTCGCTCGAGGAGAATTCTTCATCAATGGCTTCACCAACAAAGAGATCAGGATACTTATCTATGGTGCCCAAGCCGACACCACGGAGAAACGCCGCGCCTCAGCTACCATCGCCCGACAAATACGCCTACTGAGGGCCCATGGTCTCTTGCGGAAACTCCCTAAACACAACCGCTACCACCTGACCGAAAAAGGCAAACTCGTTATCGCCGCCTTGCTCACCACACGGGAGGCTGACACTGTTTCACTTACAAAATTGGCATCTTAGAGAGGTTGCCACAGCATTTCTTCTCCTGAAAACAAGAGATCAAATGTCATTAATAAAAAGCGGCTTCCCGGTCTTTCTCACCTCTCCAGCGGGTTCCCGGAATTCTTCCTCTTCCTGCCGGACTGCTTTTTGGTCCGATCAACCTTTGTTCTTTATACACAACAGATGCTCACAAGGGCAGTGATATCACCATGTTAACTGTTAGTCGCTACCGTGAGGGGGGACCGGGGCCAATTAATAAATTGATGGGGACATTTTTCAGAGATAAAGAATATCCGCATCGGGAGCGGAGAACCTGAAGAACGTGACTTCTTTTTCCGAATCATGAAAACGGATTTTTCTGCAACTTCCTGGATCTCCAACCGAAAATCCAAATCCCTAGGGACATGGGAGCAGGTGCCAATGCACGCGAGTATTGCGGCGCCACAACACTTATGAAGGCCACTTGTCAAGGCTATCTTGACGTGGTTAAGCTGCTTCTGGAAAAAGGGGCTAGTCAACTACCAGATCTATACGGCGCGACGATCGTTCCCTTAATGCCAACCGATCTCTGCGAATTTCTTTCTTGACGGTAATCAGCTTTGTTTCATATATTAACTCCCGTTTCAGCAGCGTAGCGGCACTTTCAACAACTTAACTGTTTATCACAACCCCCCCCGGGAGGAGACCGGGGCCAAGTCAGAATGAGCCGGTCTGAAAAGGGGTGTCTGAAAAGAAAAGAAAAAAGTGGATAAAAGGGGTCAAGTCTGCTCTTGGCTCACCTTTCAGAGCCAAGAGCAGACCTGACCCCACCGCTGACAAAAGCGGACTGGTGGCCTTTGTTTGAAAACCAAGAGGAACTAATCAGGCTTAATACGTCGTGGTCGGATTTTTCTCGACAGGGATAATCTCTGTCTTTTATATTATTTGACCGGTTCATCTGATCAACTGCGACCGGCTCTGGACTAAGCGTCAATTTTTGAGCACAGAATGAGAGATGGGATCAGATCGCCCGATTACAGGGGGCTTTTGTCTGCTGAGCTGCTCGTTCAGGTAGTGTTGTAAGAATCCTTCAGCTCGCGTTCCGCACCCTGTTGAATAGTGGCGAAGCCATTTTTTGGTATGTAGATTAACAAAAGTGATTACAAGGACTTGTACTTTACTGTCGGATATGCTACCCAAGGAGGCACCTTTTCTAGGAGGTTCCCCATGGCAAGTGAAGGCGATGATACAAGCATATCCAACGTGGGCTTTCTTCCGATCGTGTCCGCGTATGCGGCAAGGATTGAATTGGTGGATGAGATCGACCGGTTGCTTCACTGTGAGATGCAAGTGAGCCCCGGTCGGGTTGTGCTTCCGATGATCTTGGACGCCTTGTCGGGAAGGAGTCCGCTGTTTCGGCTCGATGAGTTCTTTGCTGACAAGGATGTGGAGCTGCTGCTGGGGGAGGACATCGCCGCGGCAAAGCTCAACGATGATACCGCAGGACGCGTCCTGGACCGCATTGGAGAGGTGGGCACCAACGTGGTGATGGGAGGGGTCGCCGTCCGAGTGATGAGGAGCTTTGCGCTGGACCTGTCCCACGCACACCAGGACGTCACCAGCCACAAGGTCTACGGGGATTACCTGCTGTATGAAGAACAAGGGCACACTCAGCCGTTTATCATCACCGAGGGTTTCAGTCGTGACCATCGACCGGATCTCAAGCAATTGACGCACAATTTGCTGTGCGTGGACCACGGCATCCCGGTCTACTCCAAGATCATGGATGGAAATGCGTCCGACAAGACCATCAACCACAGACTGATTCCCGAGATGGCCGAACGGATGCGCAGCCTGGGACGCAAGATGTTCATCTACGTGGCTGACTCGGCCCTGGTCACCCAGGAGAATCTTGCCTTGATCGACGACTGGGACAACGGTTTCTTGTTCGTCTCTCGGCTTCCCATGACCTGTAACGAGTGCCACCACGCTATCGAGCAAGCCATCGAGGCCGATACATGGCAACAGATAGGGGTCATCTCCGATGAACCGGAGACGAAGAATCGCAAGCCTGCCTCTTATCGGTGCTTCGAGACAGTTGTCACGCTCTACGGGATCACCTACCGGGCCGTCGTGGTTCATTCCGATGCCTTCGATGAGCGCCGTCAGAAGAAGGTGGACAAACAGATCGTCAACGAGCAGGAAGAGTTGACCAAACTGAAGAAGAGCCTGGAAAAAATCGAGTATGCCTGCCTTCCGGACGCAGAGGCCGCAATGAAGCGTATCTCTCCGGCACGACTCCACCAACTCACCATTGCTGTCGAGCCAAGACCGCAGTATCACAAGGGCAGGCCCAAGGCTGATGGGACCCGTAGCCTCAAAAGCATGAAATACGGCCTCAAAATCTCCATAGAGCCACACCAGGAGGCAGTGGATCGACTCCGCCAAGAAGCGGGGTGCTTTGTCCTGATCAGCAATACTCTCGCAGAGGGAACCGATTCCGTCACCTCTCGCGAACTGCTCACTATCTACAAAGACCAGCACATGGTAGAGCGCAACTTCGGCTTCCTCAAAGACCCTGTTTTCGTCAATGCACTGTTTCTTAAGTCGCCCCGCCGTATCGAGGCACTCGGCCTCATCCTGGTCTTGGCGCTCCTGATCTGGAGGCTCATGGAACGAACCATGCGCCTGAACCTTCGTGACAGCGAGTCCACGATTGCCGGCTGGGAAAAAAGGCAAACATCCCGGCCCACTTCTCTGATGCTCACCACCAAGTTCGTAGGAATCTTCGTCCTGAGCTCATCGTCCCAGAGCCGACTTGCTCGACCTTTAAACCATCTCCAGCTTCAGTACCTGAAAATCCTCGAACTTAGGGCCTGCCACGAAATAAACCTGTCATATTTGGGGACTTCTGGGTCGGATGATGTAGTTCCATTCTCCGTGGAAGTTGTCCCTTGTGATATTTATTTGATCGAACTCTTTCTTGGAGACTTTA
>JBKQRG010000148.1:0-34421 GCA_052144015.1 Desulfomonilaceae bacterium | reverse complement strand
TTACCACTACTACGCCGAACACCTTTGCTCTGGTAGTTCAATCGCAAAGAAATTTCAACACGCCCTTCCCCTCAATTCCGGACAATAATCTTGGATGGGAATTCGACATAGGCTTCGATTGGAATTTGCTCGAAAGCTGGGTAGTAAGTGTTTCCGCGGGTTACTGGCAGCCCGGCAAGTGGTTTAACTTTGCCTGTATTGACAGATCGGTTGCCGGTTGGGACCAGCCTACGCCGGACAATATGTTTGGAATTAACCCGGACAGGGCAATTGATCCGGTTTTCGGACTTATCTGGACTATGACCTGCACGTTCTAAGGTGGCGGGGCATGTTACCCGCCAATGGTGACATACCTTATCATCGGGGAAGTAAGCCTCTGCTTGGCGTCATCGACGCCACCATATACGCGGCCCTTCTGTGGCTTTGAGGCCTGGTGTAGGTTCAAGAGTGGGTGTCTCGGTTGCAGGCTGCATCTCAACCGGGATTCTTGATCCGATCGTTTCTTTCGGCTGTTCATCCTTCTTCTTTCGTTGCTCTCTCCTCACCAGTGTCTGCTTGAGCGATTCGGAACGCACCCATCCAAGTTTAGGGTGCTGAATCAGCGTCCAGCCGCTATTTGTGGGAACACCAGGGATAGCCGCGACCTCTTGTCCGAGCTTGAGACATGTGATCTTGTGGGAAGAATCGGACGGAAGGCTCATGACATAAAGACAATCCTTTCCCTTGTCCGGAGAACTGACCACAAGGCCCGGTCTTGCAGGCTTGGTGTCCGTGGTCCTATCTTTTAGCAACTTCATCAATTCATGCTGGTTCTTCATTGCGGCAAGCTGGTAAGCGTTGAGTCCGGTCTCTTCCTTCATGTTCGCATCTGCCCCATGGTCAAGGAGGAATTTAACCAACTCCCTGTTTCGGGCCTCAACAGCAGCCATGAGCGGAGTAATTCCTTTGCGGGTCGTTGCATTCACGTCCGCGCCTTTTTCCACAAGGAGTTTAGCCACCTCCGTGTTCCTTTTGTATGCAGCCGCAATAAGAGGCGTCACCCCGCGGGAGTTCCGTTCATTGACGTCCGCGCCTTTGGACAAGAGTTCTTTCACCCTTGCCGTGTCACCGGCTGTGACTGCACTAACAAGTTCGCTCTGTTTGTCCATCACCTTCTTGGCAAGGCTCTGTCTCCATTCCAGGACAATACGTCTCGATTCCTCGCTGATCTGCGGCATTGCCTGAGCCGCCTTCTTCCCGGTCGGAGACTCGTAGAATTTTAGCAATTCCGAGACTTCTTCATCGGTAAGGTGCTTTTCATAGACCGGCACAAGCTTCTCAATCAGTCCCTGGAGGTCCTTCTCATCGACATCCTTGGAAAGGCGCGGCTCCTGCATATCCGGTCCACCGAGAAGCATAATCAGCTTACGGATATTTTGGAGTTTCTCCGTGTCGGCTGGCGGTTGGGCGTGAGCGCCTGTGAAGGCAAGAATAAAAAGATATGATGCCCAGGCGATCGTGAAAAGAAAGAGATGTCTGTTTCTCACTTCAAGTCTCCTGTCGTTAACAAAGAGCGACGTTAAACCTGGTCGAGCTTGTGAGATTTTCGATGGGCATTGGATGTGCCGCCGTCACTACGTAGAACCTGAAATCGGGTTTTGTCGAGATTACTCCTGGCCCTTCGCGTCCGATGAAAGCCTACGGCCATACATCACGAAGGTATCAACAACGTTCTCATGTTATCCAGCGCCAGGGGTTAAATCCATTAGGTTTATGATGGCTCTTGAGCCACCGAATCTGGGCACTCCAAAAAGCACCATTACGCTCCACCGCGTCAGGGTCCAAACGACGAATTCGGGCTTCAAATTGTTCTATTAGGGAGTCAGGTATTTGGTTGTCCTGCACGGGTTTCTTGCCCGCTTTCATGAGGAAGTTCATATAGTGAAATAGCACTTCGCACATGACCAGGATCGATTTATTGAACCATCTGACGTTCGCAACGTCTTTTTCATTGACCAACACCACCAACCCCGCGTTGCCAGTGTCGATGCAAATCGAATTTTTCTGCCAATCTTCCCCGATCTTCACGTACGGAGTGTTTGGTATTTCCTCTACTTCAAGGAAATGCAAGCCCGGCTCAGCGCTCTTGGGCAGCCCCGCATCCAACAAGAAATTCTTTTCCGGCAAGGGCAATCTTAAAATCTCGGCCTCATGGTGCTCAAAATACCGGAACGAATCACCATAGGATATTACGAATCTCATTAAGAATGGCATTACGTCTAACATAACCACCTCGCTTTACATACGCGCTTGCGCCTACAGAATCATTTCCCATTGTCAGCATAACGTCGAGCGACCGCGAGTAGACGCGTGCGGATTTTATCCGGCAGGAGGTCACGGCTCGCGTAGTAATCCACAAATATTTTTCTGGCTGTGCGAAACGAACATCCAAGTGCCTTGCGAACAAAAGATCTCGGTCCTCCCACTATAGAGTAGAAAGTGGCCTGCTTGATGATAGCGAACTTTAGATCTTCCGGTATTACAACGAAGTTCAAGAAGTGCGTCAGGGAAAAGAAAAGTAACAAGGCTTGCTGAGTCATAGCTATTCTATAACATTCGGGGGACTCTGGCCCTGGATCAGTCGAAATAGCAAAGCACTCAAAACAGCCCAGGTCATTGGCCGCTTCTGCGATCCATTCCGCGTCGTTCAACTCAAGTGGGTGTTGGATAGGAACAGCGGCCCATTGTCTCCTCCTTGTCCAGTCCTCCGCGAAATCATAAGGTCCATCCATCAGCGGCCTTATCAGTGCCGCAAGATGGTCAATGGCCTTCCGGTCCGCGACTTGAACCACGGAATCGCATTCGCTTGCATCGGGCTGCAGATGGGACAGATGCGCGGTCAACGCAGCGCTTTCATTCTGGCAGTTTTCTCCTTCAAAAGGCTCGTAGCGCTTGGCCAGGGATGCAAACCGTTGGCGTGTATCGTCAGGCCAAAACTCGTCACTGTAATAGTCCAGAAACATTTGCCTTGCGGTCCGAGACGAACATCCAACAGCGGTGCGGACAAAGGATTTGGGACCAGCCACAATAAAATAGGAGCTCGCTTGACTCATGATTGCAAAACGTAAGTCTTTGGGCACGATGACAAAATCGAAGGGAAGTGGCTGTGATTCAAAGTCCACAAGACCCTTTTGGGTCATCGCGATCCTGTAGCATATGGGGTTCCGTCCCAATTCCGTTGTAATTGCAAAACATTCCTGACACCCTATGTTATTTGCGGCTTCTCCAATCCACTCTGCATCCATGTCACTCATCACGCCTGGCCTTGGAATTGCTGCCCAACATCGAGTCTGGAGCCACTCCAGCGAAAAATGGTTGGGTCTATCCACGAGTGCGTCGACAAGCTGAAGGATGTGATCAATCTCAACGCTGTCCCTGATGTCCAAAAGAGAATAATGGTTATTGATCATCGACCGAAAAATGTCTTTCAATGACTTGAACTAATTTATCGAGTCCCTGAACTACAAAATCTTTCTCCAGGTCGTGCGGCAGCATACTGCGCGGTCCCGGTGAAAACTCAAGGCTAACTACGTATCTCCCGACGGGTTGCCCGTACGTACAGACATACACTAACACATCATGATTGTCCGGCTTAGCTATTCCAACAGTAAATAGGTCTGCTTCCCAATGATCAACCACGTTGAAAGCATTGTCTCCCATTACAGATTTCAGCTTGCCTATAAGTCGAATTATCGACTCGTCTTTTCTAAGATTATCCTTCATAGTGAGAAACAAGGGACATTCTTATTTTTGATGCAAGTGTAGAGCTGCCCGCAAGGGATCGAGTGCTGTCATTAGGCACCGCGTTCCATCACTGATTGAAGTCAGCCAGATGCCTCACGGCAAGCACCAACGAAGACGAAAAAGTAGAATGTCACCTTTTCCACACGATCTACAGCCTCGAATTCTTCGCTTGCCTGAACAAGACTGCGGACCGCTGCAAAGATGTCCAGCATCTGCCTATCTCCCTTAACGCATTGCGCAAGTCATGAATAACATCTCCGGCGGCAGCTCTATTAACCGGACTTGCTATCGGATTTCCACTCAATCCTGCATGAGATCACGTACTATCACCCTGCTCGCGTGTTACCCTAGTGTATCCAGGACAAAATTCTTCGCTTTGGCCAACCAAGTCAAGGTGTATACGTGCGAGTTCCTCAGATTTGAGTATTAACACATCAGGTAAGTCATCGATCCGCTCGATTATGCCTTTTCCTGATAGGAACTGATCCCAGTCAATTTCATCGGACGGGTACTTTCGCAAATCGACCAACATCATGAGCGCAAGGTTTCCAACCGCCAGTCTTCGAAATCTCCTTTGAAAAGCGGTAATAGTGAGATTCGCCTGATCGGGCTCCATGAAGTAATCGAACCCGTATTCCTGGCGTATAATGTTGTCTTGCAAATCAATTCTACAAAATAGATCATGGTAATCATCAATCCACCACACGAACGGCGTCGTGATCCGGGAATTTATGTGGGTTTCTATCGAATCGAGGTCGGATGGTATCTCTCCTGTTTCCGACAATTCCACAATCTTCCCTGTACGAGGATTCTCCAAGAAGATTCCTCCCTCGTTGAACTCGTTCACGAGCTGGCGGAAATCGAAGCGTTCGGTCGCAACTTCATATATCCGAGCATAAGAGTTGAACATCTGGATCTCCTTACCTTATCGTGAGAAAGGAATTACGTTGCTATTCCCCAGCCACTTGCGCGCTGTGTCAAGTACTGACTCTGGAGTGCCCTTATCATAATAGAATTGAGCTGTGGTTCCGTCGGCCTCCGCTGCGGCCTGCAATCTTTGCATTTGCCTGGTGAAGCGATCGAGATCCAAAGCTTTGCCAGGACCGCCAACTTCGATGAACTGACCGTTGGGGCCAATGACATCTATTTGAGATGTTCCGTACGGAGTTTTTATTTCCAAAGGGGAATCAGGGACCTTTCCACCTACCAGATCTGCCACATACTGTTCCCTGGCGGCTCCCAACTCGTTTGCTGCTGCTCCGGCTCCCTCGCCCCCAGCGGCCTCTCCGCCGCCTTTAAGAAAACTTGCTACCTTATTCAAAAGGGAGGCAAGTCTGCTTTCTCCCGCTGCCTCAGCGGCTGCCGCGCGAGCAAGGGCATACTCGAGCTCACCCCGCACGGCCTGCAATGCTCAGACAACTCTGAGAGCCAGAGCTGTTTCGTCCGCATAGGTTTCGTGTCGAAACTTTACGCCATCTGCGTAGTCTTTCGCGTCAGCCAGAGACATATCCCGTAACATGGCCGTAACAATTGCGATCCTCTCCGGGTCGCCGCAGCTCGCTAGATCCTGCCATTCCTTCAGAGCGTCTTCCTCGGAATACCCCTGCGCCATTAGCCTGTCCAGAAAGGGCTGCTTGCAAGGGTGCTCCGGCTTATCAGGCTCTGGAGTGTCGGACGTCTTCGAGTCTTGAGTCTCCTGACCGGAGGTAGTCTCCTGACCGGAGCCATCCCCCTTACCAGAGCCACCCGGCTGCTGACCAGAGCCATCCGGCTGAACAACCGAGCCATCCGGCTGAACCGTCTTTTCCTGGGAATCGTAGTACGCGTTGTCTCGATCAACCGCGGACTGATAATCCAACGGAGCGTTATCCAGGTTTGTCTGTTGTTGTGCGATGTCTGATTGAGCATTCGCCTGATCTTCTTGGTAAAGCTCGATATTCCCCGGCAACCCGGCAATGTCCATTTGCTCAATCGCGACCTCCCGCTCCAGCGGCTGAACCTCCCGATCCGCCACGCTTTCAACCTGATCTACCAATTCCAGATAGCTCTTTTCCAACCGCTCAATTTCTGGTTTCACCGCCTCAAGCTCTTGCTCTGCTTGATACAGTTCCGCCAGGAGATCTGCCGGGGGGTCACCATATTGGAGGTTAGGCAGTAGCCCAGCCCTCAAGGCATCTACTCGCTCTTCCAGTTCCTCGAGAGGTTGCAACTTCTCTCTCTCCGCTTCCTCGTCATCCTCGAGAGATTGCAGCTTCGCTTTGGCTTGTTGCAGTTTCTGAATACTTTTCGGCAACATCTGTCTGTCCTGCAACAGTGTGTTGGTGGCTTCTTGCGCCTTTTGAGCATCATATTGCAGAAACAAGGGACATTCTTCTTTCTGATGCACGTGTAGAGCTGCCCGCAACGGATGGAGCGCTGTCATAGGCACCGCGTTCCATCACTGATTCAATTCAGCCTGCTTCCTCATGGCAAGCACCAAACGAAGACGAAAAAGTAGAATGTCCCCTTTTCCCCACGCCCCAGAATACCTCAGGCGATCTGAGGGAAGAACAGCGATCGCCAGGAGGATAATCGACACTACGTCCCAAGGCGGTGGGTCACCACAAGGTGAAGAGCCGATGCTCTGGCTCGAAGATAGAAGCTTACATCCATCCAAAAAATCCAACACCTATTCAGATGCGTCGAACGCTTTTTCCAGAAAGAGGCCTAATTCTTCATCAGATGTGTCGAAAGAAATGGCCATTTTTCTATCCTGGATTTGTACATACCCGCCTTTTGCTCCCAAATTCTTAGACGGCACAAGCTCCAGTTGATCGCCTTCAAGATGAACAGAGCAGCACAACGTAGATTTTGCAAACTTTGACCAAGACT
The DNA here is from genome assembly GCA_052144015.1 of Desulfomonilaceae bacterium. Classification (GTDB taxonomy): domain Bacteria; phylum Desulfobacterota; class Desulfomonilia; order Desulfomonilales; family Desulfomonilaceae; genus DATJPW01. Next base: position 27,767 of record JBKQRG010000148.1, on the reverse strand, counting down.
TGACGCCTGCCAGATCCAGGAGAGGTGAGTCAAAATGGTCCCAGTTGGTGGGATGAGGCACACCTTCTTGCGAATGTCTCAGGACCTCCCTGAGACAATTCCCTTTGCGTGAAGGCGATTCACTCTCTTCAAGCACGATGACCGGGCCCGTACCAATCCAAACACCCGCCGTCGTTCTGGATTCCGGATCGAGATATATCTTCTGTCCTCTCTTGTATGCTGCTGCACTTTTCATGGTATCGTTACAATCCTCACTTTCACACCGTTTTGTGCACCATATTCTATCAACCGCTGGAGTGCGGCCTGTTGAGACTCGGTAGCCCCTGGTGGTACGGCCAAATCCAGGGCCCTGCCAGTTATATTTTCAGGTTCAATGTTCACGCGACCCCATCTAGCTCCTTGAAAATCGGCGACCTTGTCGATATACCCTCTGCCAATTCTGGCAATTTCACCAGGATCTTGATACGTTTTTGCGCCAAGATCCATACTCTTAATACTTGTAGCGACTCCATTTTCGAATTTGTCAATAATCGGATAGTTACTCGGTAGGTTCTTCCCCAGTGCTGCTTCAATAGCTTCGCCGCGAGGCCCCGGACCTGAATCCCAGACTCTCGTCCCCGCTGTACCCGAAGCAGATGGAGCGGCTGCTTCTCCCTCAGCAGCGGTTCCGCCGCCTTTAAGAAAACTTGCTACCTTATTCCAAAGGGAGACGAGTCCCCTTTCTCCCGCGGCCTCAGCCTCTGCCGCCTTAGAAAGGGCATACTCCAGTCCGAGGCGAGCGGCCTGCACTAACCCGGCAATTACCAACGCCGTTGCACCCGCATCCGTTGCCGTGCGCATACGTTTGTCCAAATCTGCCATATATTTGGCGTAAGCCAAATCCTGGTGATCCTCCAATTGCGACGTTATTATTCCGATTTCCTTCTTATCGCGGCTGTTCACCAGATCCTGCCACTCTTTCAGAGCATCTTCCTGGGAATACCCTCGTGCCGTCAGCTGGTCTAGGAATCGTTGCTTGAACGGGTTCTCCTGCTTATCAGGCTCTGGAGTGTCGGGCTTCTTCGGGTCTTGAGTCTCCTGATTCTCTTTTGAATCGGGCGATTGCGCAGGAGGCGCCTCAGTGCCGTCACTGGGCGCGCCGGGTTCCGCAGGCGGCGTTTCTTCGTTCGGAATCTCTTCTTTCGGCCTCTCTCCGTTCGGTATATCTTCCTTCGGCCTTGCTTCCTCGTTCGGAATCTCTTCCCTCGGTCCATCTTCGTTGGGAATCTCTTCCTTCGGTTTGTCTTCGTTCGGTATATCTTCCTTTGCATTGTTGTACGCGTTGTCTCGATCAACTGCGGACTGATAATCCAACTCCGCATTATCCAGGTTTACCTGTTGTTGCGCGATGTCCTCTGCCGAATTCATCTGCACGTCTTGGTTATACTGGATGTCGTTTTGCAACTGCGAAATCCCTAGTTGCTCAGTGCCGATGTCCTGTTCCAGCGAGTACATCTGCCCTTCAATGCTTTGTCCCTCCCCTCTCAACTCCCCTATGTTTTCTTCTAACGACTGAACCTGTTGATCCATCGCGAAGCCTTCGGCGGACAGCTGATCTATTTCCGACTGCTGCGCCTCGTACTCCTCAATCGACAACGGATACGCAGACGACGCATACTCCTGGTTCAGCTGCAATAATTCCTCATCGAGTTGTTTCCCTTCCTCTTTGATTTGCTCCTCCTGCGCTAGGTCCTGTTGTATCGAGTCGCCGATAGACCTCAAGATCGCCTTCTCTTGTTGCAGTTTCTCAGTATTCTCCTGGAGCGTCTGAGTAACTTGCGCTAGAGCCTCAGTATCTTGTTGGGCCTCCTGAGCGGCTTGTTGCGACCTCTGACTATCGTCCTGGATGCGCTGTTGAGATATTTGAGTCTCTTGTTGATATATCGCCTTGGCGGCCACCAGGTTAAGCTCTCTTTCCTGTTGCTCAGCGGAGGGCGGATTCGCGTATCTAAACAACACCACGCCGGAGTCGAGCAAATCCGATTGGTCAGGGTTCCCGGATAGCAGCCTGCGGGCCCCTGCCAGCGCACCTGTGCCGAGCACCAACCCTACCAGCAACATCCACAGCCAGTCAGTCCCTGACCCCTGGTCGCCGGGGCCGGTATCGGGTGAGGTCAGATACTCGACTCCCGGTCCGGGAGTTAGCCGCGCCTCGACTATCGGCGAAGTTCCCTCCGAAGAAGTACCGGATGAGATGGGGGCGCTCTCGGTCTGGGCCGTCTCGGACGGCCTGGTTTCTGCGACAGAGGGGAACTTTGAGAAGGTGTTGCCGGATGACGGAATGTCCAGGCCCCGCGTTGCGTAGGCAATTGTCTCGGAAGTGACCGCTGCAATGTCGCGAATGACAACCGCCGTACCGGTTGGTGGAGACCCAAGGTCCTGATTGTACCCCGCACTCACTCGGTCAATTTCAGAAGCGAGATCCGCCATAGAAGGAACTGTGTCGGGCGCAAGGCTAACTACCTGGCCTCCCCGAGCAGTACCATTGTTCGCGATTTGGGCCCCACCCGGTAAAGAGGCATAACCGCCGGAAGGACCGGCATATGTGTTGCCGTTATAGTACGTCACATAAGAGCTTTGACCGATCGTCTGGACAGTACCCGACTGTCCACTGAACAGGCTGCTCGTCAAGTCACCAGCCGATGGGAAGAGTACGGCAGAGGACGTGTTGACCAGGCCCGGGGTGAGGTAGATGTGGGTGTCACTGGCGATAGAGGGGATCGACGTGTTGCTATTTTGGGTCGGCGCCGGATTGGTAGGAGTCGGTGGGGGTGTCACAACATCCGGTGGATAGTAATAGAAATCCACTGTTGAAGGGTCCGCGGGGACGCGAGTGCGAACAGCGAAGAACCAAAATTGCTGGCTTATCCACGAAACCCTGCGGCCAATGCCGGTCGTCGGATCCCAGTTAAACACGATCTGCCGCTGGGTGACGCCATTATCCAATAGGGGGCCTGTGTACAGATTGACCTCACCGGGAAGCAGAGGTCGATCATCCCCGAGATCGATTACAGAATATAAATAAGTTCCCAGGTCGTCGGGCCATGCGGGCGGGTCGCCTATGAGATGATGCGGTGGACGCCGGGTCTTCGGATAGACGGACGGTCTGGCGCCGGGACGCATGCTGCCACTGGACGTCTTGTCCAACATCTGGTGCAGTTCCGCAATAGACTCCGGCACGGGTGGGTCCCCGATCAGGTGATGAGGGGCAGAAGGTTTACTGGCACGCTGTGCAGCCTTGCTACCGATCCCCTGTGCACCTGTCGGCTGATTTACATTTATAGTGCTGATACTCGGATCAGTCTGGGTGTTTTTAACAGCTCTGCCAGGCGGCGGCCCTACCGGCGGCCTCGCACCGGGCCGTCTGCTACCGGCTTCCGACATTCCAAAAGAGAAAAATACCAACAAAACAGCACATACTAGCAACCGAGGTTTCATGATTCGTCCCCCAAACCTTGCGCGGCTACTAACCCACTTTCACGTTGCCAGCCGGCGAAATGTCTGTCAAGACAAAAGAATCTTGCTCAAAAGATCTCGGTAGCAGCCAGTCTGACGTGATCCGGGTAGCGATACCGTCGTAAAGGGATCTGCTCATTAAAACCATCAAAGAAAGCAGTCACAAATCCATGACATCAGACCCGATGACCCTGACATCGAGGACAAACCGCAGGTCTCGGCCAAGGAAAATCTCGACCCTTGGCGACAATCTCCTTGATGGAAACGTAGAGGAAGACTATCATTGAAACATCCTTTCAGGACCTTATGGCCCGTACATGTTTCGGGCGGTAGCTCCTTAAAGGCACCGCCCTCTTCATCCCGTCCATCTATTCTGATATTCTTTCTTTCCAGGTCAACCTAATCTGAAAAATTTGCCCTTTTTCTGCCCATACAATATGAAAATCTACACCCCCCTTAGATACGAGGATTCAGAAGCATCCTCACGCCTGAGGAGAGAGAGTCCTATCATAACCTGATTCTACTGGGCTCAAGAAGCCGGTATCGCCGTCCTATGAACAAGTGGAACAAAAATGGCCTTGCCTATGCATCCCGTAATTACCACTCTTTTAGTAAAGTTACTGGAATCTGACATGGATGCCTCAACGGAGGTGGGAGATGCAAAAATCGAAAACATACGTGATTGGGCTAATATTGGGGCTAATTTTGATCACAATGCCGGCAGCCATCGTAAATGCGGCAAATGACGATGCATTCATAAGCGCGGCTTGTAACGGTCAAACGGAAGTTATGCAATTACTCTTGGATAAAGGAGTGAGTGTAGACACGAAAAGCCCTAAAGGGATCACGCCATTAATGTGCGCCGCGGCTTTTGGCCGTGTGGACGCAGTGAAAATGTTGCTCAGTGAAAAAGCTGATGTTAATGCATTGGACGGCACGGGTGAAACAGCGCTGCTCAAGGCCGCATGTAAGGGCCATACCGATATCATGAATCTTCTATTTGAAAGCGGCGCCGAGCCGGACTTGGCTCAGCAGGCCGGCATTACGCCTTTAATGTGCGCAGCATTCCACGGAAACAAAGATTCAGTGGAACTACTCATCGATAAGGGAGCTGTTCTTAACGCCATTGACGGGACGGGTGAAACAGCTCTGCTTAAAGCTGCATGCAAGGGTAATATTGATATTGTCAACATGCTTCTTAATCACGATGCGGAGCCGAACGTACGCACGAGTCAGGGAATCAGCGCTTTGCAATGTGCTGCAGCTAACGGGCATGTAGATGTTGTGAAAACGCTTGTCGGGGGCGTGAGGCTTTGACCGGCGAGGCTCGGGACCAAAATTAAAGGCCGGCGAGCAGGACGGCCGGCAACCGTCCTCTTCCGGCTCTTCTCATATTTCCGTGAACAATTGCCAATTACCGGCGTAACGCCGGCCAAATCTACCAGGGTGTTCTCCATATCGCCGGTTTTGACTCTCCACGATCAACCGTATAATATTGTACTTTAAATTAGACCAGCCGCATCATCTGGGCTAAGCTGATCATGCTTACCGAAAAGGATAACCAATGCAGAACGGGCATGATACCGATTCGCTTCGCAAAGAACTGGAGGAACTGCGGAGGCGAATAATTCAAATGGAATCCGCGAATGGATCCGCGGTAGGGAAAACGGATGATGCATTGCGCGAAATGCAAAAGCGCTATCTTGAACTCGTCGACAATGCAAATGACGCTATCTATATGACGGACGCCAAGGGCTTTTTTATTCTCGTAAATCCGGCGGCATTGCGAATCACCGGCTACTCTCAGGAAGAAATCATAGGTAAGTTTTACCTGGACCTGATTCATCCGCACTGTAAAGATAGGGTGGAAGAATTCTATAAAACCCAATTTGCCGACAAGACCCCCGGTAGCTATTTTGAAATTGCAATTCTGACCAAACAAGGAGAGACAGTATGGTTGGGGCAGAATGTGCAAACGGTGATGGACGGCGATTCAGTGATCGGATTCCGGTCGATTGGACGGGATATTACCCAAAGAAGAAGGGCTGAATTGAGATTGTCCAAGAGCGAAAGGCGATTTAGGCTGTTGACTGAGAATGCGCCTTTTGGTCTGTCAGTGATGGGAAGCGACGGGCAATTCCATTATTTCAATCCAAAATTTACTGAAATCTTCGGCTATACTCTTGATGACTTACCCGATAAAAAAACATGGTTCGAGAAAGCATATCCTGACGAAAATTACCGTCGCAAAGTTGTAGACGTTTGGGAAGCCGATTCAGTCGGAGATGTAACACCCGGAGAAGTCCCTCCACGAGTATTTACAGTCAGATGTAAGAATCAAAAAGACAAAATAATTCAGTTCAGGGCCGTGGTGATGGAGCACGGCGCACAAATTCTCACATATCAGGACATAACGCTTCAGGCAAAGCACGAACAGGCGCTTCAAGAAAGCGAAAATAAATATCGCACTCTCTTTGAATCCGCCAATGACGCTATTTTTCTCATGGATGGAGCAGAATTCCTGGATTGCAATGCTCGCGCTTGGCAAATGTTCGGATGTGCGAAAAACAATATAACGCGACAAACTATTGATAGGTTCTCAGTCGAACGTCAACGCGATGGGTCCAATTCTCTGGAAAAAGCTGAAGAATTCTTAAAATCCGCAGCGGCAGGGAAAAAACAGATCTTTGAATGGCAATTTCGTCGGGATGATGGCTCGATCTTCGATACTGAAGTGAGCTTGAGTCGTATGGAACTTGCCGGACAAAGACTGATTCTGGCAATCGTGCGGAATATAACTGAGAGAGTACTGGCGCAGGAAACTCTTAAGGAACAGGAGCAGATGCTGCACAATATCCTCGCGGCTTCTCCAGTGGGTATATGCCGATTGGAAGAGAGGCAGATCAGTTGGGTCAATGAAGCCATGATCAAAATGTTTGGATACGATTCGGCTGAAGAACTATTCAATAAGAGCACGAGAGACTTGTACGCTACAAAGGAAGAATATCGCAGTGTTGGCGAAATCTTATACCAGAGCTATAGAAACGGTGCCGAAGCGGAATCCTACGCAAAATTTGTTCGAAAGGACGGCTCTGTTTTTGACGGTCACGTGAGAATCAGTTCGCCGGATCCGGCTGACCCCCAGAAGCGTACCATAGCAGCTTTCTCTGATTTGTCCCGATTAAGGCACGCCGAAATGGCTCTACAAGAATCCGAACTACGTTATCGCCGTCTGGTGGAGCAGGTGCCGGATATTATTTTTTCACTGGATGCTGATGGTCGTTTTACTTTCGTGAACGCGCAAATTGAAAAATTCCTCGGATATCCTGTCGAGCAATTGCTCAAGACCTTTTTCTGGAATTATGCGACAGCGGAATATGGATCTCTTGCTAAAACGATTCTCAATCTTGATATTGATGCAGTCTGGGATGAAGAATTCGGAATCATTGATTCCCAAGGCGCCACGAAGTGGGTTCGCATTAGGTGCCAGGCATCCTGTGACGAGAATGGCCGGTCTAACGGATATGAAGGTGTTATGGTGGATAGGACCGCCAAGAAAGCTCTGGAAGAAGAACTCAGACTATCCAGAGAAGCGTTGGTCGCCAAATTAAGGATTATTGACGAGCTGTACGCTCATCTAATTCAATCAGGAAAATCAAAAGCAATAGCTCAACATACAGCTGAAGTTGCCCACGAATTGAGACAACCTTTGGCTATCATCGGCGGCTTCGCCCGGAGGATGGCAAAACAGTTGAGAGAAAGCAGCTCACCGGACCCGCTAGGGCAGCAGGAGTGTTTCCATCTTATCATCGGTGAAGTTCAGAGATTAGAAAAAATCTTGGGCGCGCTAATAGATTTCACTAGGCGGGACATCATTCAAACAGAAACGATTAACCCGAACAATTTTATTCAACAAGTGCTGAGAGTCCACCAGGAGCGATTCAGAGAAAAAGATATTCAGGTCCAAACCCATTTCGCAGCCGGATTGGGCAATGTGTCAGTGGACCCGGATCGTTTTCAGCACCTGCTGCGGAATCTTCTGTCCAACGCGATCGAAGCTTCGCCCGTACGCGGGGTTATCCGTATCCACACCGCGGTATTTGTCCCAAACGACAAGACCTTGCAAACTGGAGAGCTGACTGCGAGTCAATATTTTGAACTGAAGATCCAAAACGGAGGACGCGTAATACCGCCCGAAGAAATCCGGAAATTCTTTGACCCATTCTATACTACCAAAGACTATGGGATCGGAATCGGTTTGACTCTGTGCAAGAGAATAGTGGAAGAGCACAATGGGTCTATTTCAGCCAAGTCAGATTCGGACGGGACGATATTTACCGTATGGTTGCCTTTGAAGCCAATGGAGGCGATTCGGAGTGGTTCGTTGCCAACTTTCTCTTGACACATCCTGGATTTGTAACTATTTTGATATGTTGATGATTTGATGAGAGAATTATCCAATTACGCGATTAATTAATTGATTTTATGTCTGTTTTCAATTATATTCTTATGTTATCGATGGATTCGCAAATCGTACTAGGGAGAGTCCTTGTACCATAAACTTTTCCAGTTCTTAATAAGCGCCCTTTTCATTTGCACGGGGTACGCACATGCTCTTGACTCAGTGCAATCCGGAGATTCAATGCAGGAAATGGTAAAACGGATTGGCACTGGGAAACCCGTTGTACCACAACTGAAATCGCAGCCGACCCCCATCACTCCCAACCCTCGTTCTACCGTGCAGATCAAACAGCCGACCAATCAACCTAAACAGCCTACGATGCGCAATGTTGCCCCAGTAACGAGCAAACCCTCCATGCCTGCTCTGTTAAGTCATCCGAAAAACGGAGCGCATCCTCGATCAGTCCCATCTAACGAAAAGACGGTATCATTAGCTGCGAAACCAGCATCGCCGGCGGCCACCACTCCACAGATGAATATGTTGAAAACCACTCCTGCGCTCCATAAGACGTATGGTCAGTTTAATTCATATGGTCCTAGAGTGAAGGCCAAAGCCATGATGTGCGTAGATTGTTCTTCGAACAAGATAATGTTAGCTGATAACGCTTCCGAGCCGCTCCCAATCGCCAGCATTACCAAGCTCCTCACCGCGATGGTGGTAATTGATGAGATGGACTTGGACAAAATCCTGGAGGTACCCTCCGACATAACCGAAGTTGAGCAGCATAAAATCGGTATACGGCCCGGGGACACGTTTACAGCACGTGATCTTTTGCACGGCATGCTTATCGCGTCAGGAAATGATTGTGCTGAGGTGCTGGCGCGAGCATATGCCAGGGGTGGCAGATTGGGTTTTATGTCTCGAATGAAAAGCAAGGCAGCTGAAATCGGGGCAAGTCGGATCGGCCTCTACACTCCCAGCGGGCTCGACGCGAAAATGGCACTTGGCAAAAAAGATGGCAGGACACTGGAGGCCCGGAAACCAAATACGGCCAGTGCTGAGGATGTTGCCGCCATCGCGCGCAAAGCATTCGCTTATCCGCTCATAAGTTCGATAGCGCAAATGAGAACTTACACCATGCGGACACGAAATCCGGTGCCGCGCGATTATAACGTGGCAAATAATGACAGGCTACTGCATAAGAATCTTCCGATAGCAGGAGCGAAAACCGGTTTTACCAATAAAGCGGGTAAGTGCATTGTAGCTCTTTTCAAGGATCAACAAAAAGAGCATGTGATTGTTGTTCTGAACAGTCCGCAACACTTTAAAGCCGCAGAGAAAATCTACCGCTGGGCCTGCAAGGCGCTTTAGAAGAAAAGAAATTTTGTGGGGAAATTCCGAAGCGGTCGTAGGAGCAGCAGTAACACGACGGAAGTTCCGAGAGCGTCACCCATGAGCGGTACGGATAGGGTCATTGCCACACCAATGTGGACCGCTACAACAACCACTGTCCCCATAAGTCCGTAAAGGCCATAGGCGCCGTTATCAACCGTGGTCAGAAGGCCCACACCGCCAGTCAGCCCGGTCGCGATCAGTAACCCTATACCAAGAATTGCCTTCGATCCTGAACGCTGAAACAACTGTGTCAGGTAATCGCGCAACAATCCCTGTCTCAAGTTTGCAAGACTAATATCGCTTTGCACAGGCTGATCTCCGATGTTTCTGATGCCGCCATTGGTCGCCTGTTTTGGCAGTAATCGCCCCAGAGCAAAGAGTGCCAGTCGGTATGGGCACTGTGCGGACCATCCCATTCCCAACTGCCTGGGCACGAATCGTTTTTGCGTTCATAAGGAAGTTGCTAACAAGCTGTGGCGATTTGTGGCATACTTGTGACTAATAACCCAGAGTAAATGCACAAAAATCGCGTTTTCGATGGCTTTCGTTGACAACAGTGTTAGATCCGGTGGCCGAGGCAGTTGATGGATAGAAGAACCGCCTATCTTGAATCGTTGATAAGGGATTCGCATTACAGAACTTGGGAAAGAGGCTACGCCCCAGTCAGTGTGAAGGGAAAATCATCTGTTTCATTGCCCTACCCGGACATGCCGCCCGAGTTCGCCCTTCAGGTAGACTTTTGGGCAGATGGGAAAACAACCCAATCGCTAATAGATCCAGGTTCTCACCCTTTGAAGACGCGGGCTGCTGGCTCGGGATTCCTTCCACCAATGGCAAACCAACGGATACCGGCTTTAGAAGCACTGTCGAAATCCGCCTCAGAACATGTCTTGCTGGTGGGCCGACCAGGCTCCGGTAAGACAACGATCCTGAGGAAGATGTTACTGGAGCAAGCGAAAGCCGCAAGAGCAACGCCCTCAGAAAGAATCCCCGTACTCGTTGAGTTGAAGTTCGTGACTGATTCGATTCAGGAGCGCATCAGAAAATTCCTTGGGGAGCACGGTTGGGAAAAAAGTGCGGCAGAAATCGAAGGCCATCTTGATAAAGGGGAGTTTCTACTACTGCTCGACGGTCTGAACGAACTCCCACCCGAAACACGTTCACGTGGCCTTGAAGAGTTTAGACGTAATCATCGCAAGACCACGCCTATGATCTTTACGGCCCGAGATGTTGGCCTGGGATTTACGATAGGCGTTGAAAAGAAGTTCGAGCTGCTCCCAATGGATAAAGCCGCAATTGAAAAGTTTGTGAGAGCCTATCTCGGGTCCGACGCTGCCCTGTCTTTGCTTGCTGAGCTGGAATGTGGGCGACTGCGAGAAGTTGCAGAAATCCCGATGTTCCTTCAGATGCTGTGTGCAAGGTACGCCGTGCATCGAAAGTTACCACTGAATCCTGCATTGCTGTTCCGGGATTATCTGAAGGATTTTTATCCTCACGAGATGAAATACGACATCGATGGCCAAACGGTGTCAAAATCTGATTGGTACGACATGGTCGCGTATCTTGCGTTCCGAATGCTCGAAGGGCCTTCGGCCAAGAATTGGAGGAGAACCATCCCGATCTCTCGCGCTGAAGAAATACTCCAAGAGTTATTCAAAGAATGGGGCAGTGCTCATTCCCCGGAGTATGCGAGGCAGTGCGTCAAGGAACTTCTCGATCACTATATCGTCCAACTGAGCCCAGGAAGTGCACTCGGGTTCTCCCACGACTTGATTCAGGAATTCTTTGCCGCCGAATATCTGTCGAAAGTCTGGAGCCGACTGGATCAAAATACGCGCAAAAGAAAATATCTGAATAATATAAAATGGGCCGAGCCTCTATGCCTCATGATGGGCCTCGTGGATAGCGAAGAGGAAGCGGTTCAGCTTGTGAGATCAGGCTTTGAAGTAGACGAAATATTGGCGGCAAAATTGGTGAGTTCCGCTCAGCCCCAATTTCAGCGGCTAGCTGTAGAGGCATTGGTTCTTGACAAATTTCATGACATTTGTCGGTTACAAATTCTTGGAGACACCCGTTCGCGCGAGGCGCTACCTGCAATTGAGCTAATTTGGGACCGTGCAGACTCAGCCGTTCGTCCGAGAGCACTGAGGGCTGGGGTTTCCTCTGACCCCGGGCTGGCACTGCCCCTGTTGAAAAAGGCCTTGGAAGACCAGGACTCTGAGATTCGTGCGGCAGCCGTTAAAGAATTGAGTATCATCCGAAGTGACGAAGCTTTGGCACTGCTTAGCGAAACTCTGAAGCGAGATGAATCCGAGTCGGTTCGTTTCGTTGCCATATTGTCATTGGCCTCCTTTGGTAAGTCTGCGCTCCCGCATCTAGACGCAGCTTTGCAACAAAAGGAATGGTGGTGTCGATTCGCGGCTATCCCTGGATTGGGGGCATTGGGAATGATGGGTATACGGGAAACGGTACTGCTGCTCGAAAAAGCCTTCTATGACGAGTACGACCTTGTTCGCGTGGCCGCTGCCGGAATGTTGGCCCAAATTCGTGGAGGGGCCGCGCTCCCTCTGATCGAGGAAGCTTTGCGAAGCGAGGACCCCGATCTTCGGGCGACAGCAGCAGCCGGATTAGGTCTCATGGGCAGTGAAGCTGCGCTGGAAATAATCCACAAGGTTCTAGAAGATGAGGACTTCGGGGTTCGGTGGATGACTGCCGCCGGGATGGCATACCTTCCGTCGCAGGATGCTCTCGCGATAGTTAACAAAATTTTGCAACCGGAGAAACCGTGGCCGGTTCGGTGGATAGCTAGCAAGTGCTTGCGTAAAATCGTTACAGAATCTGCGCTTCCTCTGATCGAAAGAGCTCTGCAGGACAAACATCCGAGAGTTCGTGAGGAAGGTGCCCGCGCATTGAAAGGTATTGACACCGAGGCTGCGCTCCCGCTGATCGAAAAAGCTTTAAAAGACGGCGAAATGAAGGTCCGGAAAGCGGGAGCCGACTCATTGCTGGGCGGTAACGAAAGAGCAGTAGCGTTTCTGCTCAAAGAAGAGCCGGATCTGTTGGCGGACTTGCATAATGTGCCCCAAGTTCTGTTCGATGTTAAGGCGGTCGGTGCAGCGGAGTACGTTAAAGAATGGTTCGCAAAACTATCGCTCATTGCACGATTGATCATTTTAGGAACCACCCCGTTTGAAAAGGCACCTGGTTTTGACATACTCAAAGTTCCAGTAGACCACGCGCTCATTGATGCATTGAGTGCGGGGGAGATTTTCGGAGAACTGGATTCGGAGATTTATCAAGGGCTGGTAAGACTAAGTGATCCAAAGATTCTGACCGTTCTGCGAGCGAGGTGGCGCTCGACCGGAGACGAGAATTGTTTTGCTTGTATGAAATCAATTCCGGCCAAATTTGGATTTTACAATTTAGACTACGTGCATGATATTCGGCGAATCTCTCCTCAGAAGTCGTTAATCCTATTGCATTTGTCTGATTTGCATTTCTGCGAGAAAGGACAGGGCTTACGGTGGTTCACACATCTTGTTCAAGACCTTGAGAGCGATGATCTGCGATGCCAGGAGACTGGTATTAATGGCCTGTTGATTTCAGGTGACATTTCGTTCCAGTGCAAAGAAGAGGGATATGCAGAGGTCCGTGGATTCATAAACGCGATCAAGGAAGAATACAGCATCGAGCCAGCCCACATTATTTTAGTACCAGGGAATCATGACGTGTCCCACGGCATTTCTCGGGGGGCATACCAACCGAAGCGCCGCGAAGATGCGCAGGAAGATTTGAAACTGCACCGGTGCAAAGACCGCGGGGATTTGGTCGAAGTCCCGATCGAAGAGCGGCTCAGGCAGAGATTTGAGCATTTCCAAAAGTTGGTCCAGGACGTGACAGGGCGAATGTATCCGGAGGAGTACGACAAACAATGGGAATTGGCCACCTTTGACGAGACCAAGTTGTTGATCTTGGGCCTAAATTCGGCATGGGAGATAGATCATCATTTTGCTGAAGCAGCGAACATCCACCAGGATGCATTGGCCGCTGCATTGAGAGAGATTCTCGGCAAATACAAAGAATTCAAGAAGATAGGGTTGTGGCACCACCCCCTAATTTCCTCCGAGGAGAGCCGGATAAAAGATCATGATTTTCTGGGCTTGATGGTAAAGGATGGATTCCGCCTTGTCCTCCACGGCCATATTCACAAATTCGGTAATGAATATGTCTTTCGCCAACCAGTTTCTTTAGGATCAGGTTATCTAGAGGCTGTTGCTGCAGGCACGATCGGGGCACCGCCGCAAGAACTGCGGCCAGCCTATCCGTGGGAATACAATTTGATGGTCATCAAAGGTAGTTCGGTACGAATCAACACGCGTATGCGTTCCAGCCGAACCGGGCCATGGGGAAGGTTCGCCCATTGGCCTGATCCTTCAGGACATGGCAATCTTTGGTATTATGAATTCGATTTTTGATTCAAACCTTTGCGCATCCGCAGTGAGATATCCTTTTTTCCTCGGTTTCACGCCTCTTCTATCATCTTCCGGAATTTTTCGAAAAGATATCTTGAGTCATGAGGGCCTGGAGAAGCTTCAGGATGATATTGGATAGCAAAGATAGGATATTTTCTATGAACCATCCCCTCAACGGTCCCATCATTGAGGTTTATATGACTGACAACGCATTCGGATTCGACAGATGCAGGATCAACCGCGAAATTATGATTTTGAGACGTTATTTCCACATGACCCGTTTCGATTCGCCTGACAGGATGGTTGGCCCCATGATGGCCGAATGTCAATTTGAAGGTCTTCCCGCCAAGAGCCAGCCCCAGAATTTGATGTCCGAGGCAAATCCCTAGTATCGGTTTTTTACCTATGAGATTCCTAACATTCTGGATCAGGTACGGAACCGCCTCTGGATCCCCCGGCCCGTTGGCAAGAAAAATACCGTCTGGATTGAACGCCAGCACCTCGTCGCTGGAAGCGAACGCCGGGAAAACCCTCACTTTTGCTCCCGAATCAACCAATAATCGCAAAATGTTCTGTTTGATGCCGGAATCGTAAGCGGCAACGCGAAATCGTCCTTTGCTCTTGGGCGTGGCTTCATTCCATCGCCATGTTCCTTCATCCCAGTCATAAGGTTTAGAACATGTGACTTCCCGGACCAAATCCAACCCTTCTATATCGGGATAATCACGGACTTTCCTCAACAGGCTCTCATGATCGTGGTCCTCGGTGGAGATGATGCCTTTCTTAGCGCCGGTTTCACGCAGATTTCGGGTGAGTTTTCTGGTATCGATTCCCTGAATCCCGATAATACCGAACTTTTTTAAGAAATCCTCCAAATCTTGGTTCTTACGCCAATTGCTGGGGTGCGGACAGTATTCCTTTACCACGAAGCCGGCAAGGTAAGGCTGAACGGATTCATTATCCTCAAAATTCACGCCCGTATTACCTATATGCGGGTAAGTCATTGTGACTATTTGGCCCCGATAGGAAGGATCGGTGAGTATTTCCTGATATCCTGTAATAGCAGTGTTGAAAACGACCTCACCCACCCTCTCACCGGTGGCTCCCATCGATGTTCCATGTGAGATCGTGCCGTCGGCCAGCACGAGAGTTGCTTTCATTGTTTTCCTCTCATAAATTCCTTCAATCTTAGCATACCCGCATCGATTCTCTCGTCGGGAGCGGTCATGGAAATTCGAAAATAACCTTCCCCGCTCGGCCCGTACCCTATCCCGGGGGTCACGACCAAACCCTGTTTATCAAGAAGATCCGCGCAGAACTCCACGGTTGAAATGTAGGGTTCGGGGATGCGTACCCAAAAATAATAGCTTGCCCTCGGCAATTGGAATTTGAGCCCCATTTCCTTCAGGGCTGAGGCCATGCGATCCTTTCGGCGCTTGAACAGGGCTGTCCTTGCAGCGTGAAAAGCCGCCGCATCCGGATGACTCAGTGCCCTCGCGGCTGCTCTCTGAATGGCCATAAACACTCCGGAATCAAAATTAGACTTAAGCGTGAGGAAAGCTTCTATTAGAGCCTTGCCGCCTGTCACGAAGCCGATTCGCCATCCGGTCATGTTGAACGTCTTAGAAAAGGAGTGGATTTCTATAGCGATTTCCTTGGCTCCTGTTATTTTCATTATGCTTATGGGACGATCTTCGACCTCGAAGTACACTTCAGAATAGGCATTATCCGCGAGAATCACAAGGTCATGCCTGTGGGCGAAAGCGACTAATTTCTCAAAAAATTCTTCATCCGCGACCGCTGATGTCGGATTGTTCGGATAATTCACGAACATGATTTTTGCTTTATCTGCGAGATTCGGATCGATGGTATCGAGGTCGGGTAGAAACGCCTGATCTTCGTTCAGTGGAACACGAATAACCGAGCCGCCCGCAAATCCGATGGCCGCCTGGTACACAGGATAACCGGGATCGGTGATCAGCGCGGTATCGCCCGGATCCAAGAAGACGAACGGCAGATGAGAAACAGCGTCCTTTCCCCCAATAACTGCCATTATTTCCGTCGCCGGGTGCAGTTCCACGTCAAACCGGGTTCGGAACCACGCGGCCACCGCTTCACAAAAATCGGGTTCACCTTTATAGCTCGGGTAAACATGATTTCGAGGATTGCGCATTTCTTCATTCATTAGATTTAGGACGAACTCCGGCGTGGGACGATCCGGATCGCCTACAGCCAAGGATATAACATCGATCCCTTTCGCCTGCGCGGCCTTGCGTTTTTCATCAATCAGATGAAATAAGTACGGTGGGGTTTCAATCACCCGTCTGGAAAGGTTCATTTGTCTCCTCCGAATATGTGCAGACGGCCCTGATTATACCGCATTCCATGGCGAAAATAAGTCGTACCGTATACTTGAGGATCCTCCCCCAAGTGGTTTCCGCCCGGTTGCACATGTCGCTCGCCATTTGATCAGATAAGATACTGATTAGATCGCGTTAAGCAACTGAATTCCATATTATGTCAGAACTACCCGCATTCGATGTCAGCGCGGTGTTTTGAGGAGTAAAATTTAAGGTTAAAGTGGCAGGCCCATTTAGAAGAGACAGCCTCGCGAGCTTCTGCAGTGTGTTGAAATTATCTAGAATATTCCACCTCGCATAATCTTTCTGAATCCAGACAATAAGCGTTCGTTCTTGACTTTTGCCTCTCCGTTCACGTATTTTCGATGGGATGCCCTACGGAGAAAAAACCTCAAGTGTGTGTCTCCCACGAAACTATTTTGATTTGCTTTTGTCTGAATATCGTAAGTTTGGTTCTGATCGCAGCGATATCGCCTGTGACAGACGAAGACCGGGATGCTGTCCAGAAGACGGTACAAGGGAACCGCGAGGCGTTCGATGTTCTTGTTGAAAAATATTACAAGAAAATTTATAACCTCGCCTACCGATTTGTCGGTGATAGAGAGGAAGCCAATGACTTAGCTCAGGAGATATTTACGGCCGCTTATAAGAATTTGAAAAAATTTCGCGGCGATGCCAAATTCTCCACATGGCTTTTCCAGATCGCGTCAAATAGGGGGAAGAACAAGTTTAAGTATCTGAAACGCCGTGGTCATTTTGCAAATAGATGGCAGTCCGAAGAAGATGATGAGAGAGATCCTCTCCGGTCGGGAATCCCGGATCATTCGACAAATCCGGAAACGCTTTTGGCGGGTAAGCAGATACAGAGAATAGTACAAAAGGCTATCGACGATCTCGACCCGGACCACAAGGAGATTGTCGTTTTAAGAGATATAGAAGGTTTTTCTTATGAAGAAATAGCTCGGATGTTGAATCTTCCTGAAGGGACCACAAAATCCCGCCTTCATAGGGCGAGAATGGTTGTAAAAGAAAAACTGAAGAAGGCTTTATCATGAATGATTGTAAACGTATGAGTGATTTGTTCGGTGCTCTCCATGATGAGCAGCTCGAGGGGGAGATTGCAGAGGGTGTCCGCGGACACCTCTCAAGTTGTGCGGAATGTAAGGAAGATTTCAAATGGTACGGATTCACAATTCAGGCATTGGCGGGTCTCGAAGAGGTTTCGCCGCCGAAGGATTTTCTTGCTCAATTCCACGCCAGATGTGAGGCCGCTGGGCCCGTTCCTTTGTTAGATTCAGTGAGAAATATTTTTTCTTTGATTCCATCTTTTCCGCTACCAGTTGGGGTAACGGCTCTCGCCGTCATGGCAGTGATTGGTCTGAGTCTCTACAACTACGATTCTATGTACGGTCTGCAATCTGCCGCGTCTACTTATACAGGACAAAGATCCGAAGCCGCTCCCTCGGCAAAAGGAATCGGGCCATTAAGGGCTCGTTCCCAAGAATCTTTCCCCACCGCCTCCTCAGCGCCTGCATACATTCCGGACATGACCAGAATAGAAAGAAATCCCACTTTCCCCCACGCTGTGCCGGCAAGGATCGGCACCGATATGCTGACAGTGGAAAGCCCCAGTATTGATCAGGCGGTTGCATCACTGAAAAGGATATTGCCGGGAATTCAAGGGAAGATTTTGGAAGAACACGATCGGCAAGTCGGAGGGACAACTCTGACTGTCGTTATTCCGTACCAGGCCTACGGTCATTTGACAACCGAACTGGTACATCATGGCGCTGTAGCGGTCGGTCCTGAGAATGAAAGTACTTCTTCGGCAACCGATGATCCCGGCGCCATGCAGTTAAATATTCATTTTCTCAGGAAATAGATGAACTTATCACGTCCGTTTCTGACGTGAGGCGGGATGCCCAGGCGGTCTTTTTAATACATATGGGAGTCAGAACGGCCAGACCGCAATCCTGTGTGCCAGCCCGCTTCATACTAGATACTGCGGCTCCCTTTTTGACCTTACAGCTTCGGCAAATCCGACCCGATTTTAGCACCTG
The DNA here is from genome assembly GCA_052144015.1 of Desulfomonilaceae bacterium. GTDB lineage: Bacteria > Desulfobacterota > Desulfomonilia > Desulfomonilales > Desulfomonilaceae > DATJPW01. The sequence continues at coordinate 9,583 of JBKQRG010000148.1, read as the reverse complement.
CACTGGCGGCATTCTTTCATCCCCCCGCGTTGTTTTATCAGCGAATCCAAGGAAAAGGTCAAAACAGAATTAAAAAAGCGATCTTCGGTTTGCCACAATAGAATGCCTTATCGGTTGACATCCGTGGCTTTTCCTTCCAACATCAAACCCATAAGAGATAGGGGAATGACAACTGTTGTCTAAGAATTTCACAAGAGGCGTTAATTGAAACTTGGAATAATTGGCCTGGCCGGTAGTGGGAAAAGTACTGTTTTCAAGGCACTCACGGGCGGTGTCGAGTCAACCGCGCGGCATGGACACCAGGAACCTGGTTTGGGAATCGTCAAAGTGGAAGACGAGCGGATGGATTTCCTTACGGATTACCATAAGCCGAAAAAGGTTACTCCTGCGGTTGTGGAATATCTGGATATTCCCGGAATTTCGGGCGAGGCGAGGACCGGCCGCACTTTGGGAGAAAAAGTGATACCCTTTCTCCGTCCGCTGGATGCTCTGGTCCATTGTATCAGATTCTTTGACTCACCGGCGCTCGGATCTCCTACAATCCAGCAAGACTTTCTCTCGGGGGAAGAAGAATTGATCCTCTCGGATTTGGGGGTCGTGGAGAAGAGGATTGAGCGGCTCGAGAAGGACGTTGCGAGAGGGAAGAAAGATCTCGCCGAAGAACTTGAACTTCTTCGTGAGGCCAACAAATACCTTGACCAAGGTAAACCCCTGCGGCTGTTTCAGCAGGCTATGGAATCAGAGAAACTCAAAGGCTTTGCTTTTCTTTCGGCAAAGCCGGAGCTGCTCTTATTAAATGCAGGAGAGAACAAGTCTGTGGAGGAGATAGAATCAGGACTTGAGCAGCTAAAGGGAATAGTCAAAGGACAGCCCCACATTGCGCTCGACTGGCTCTACGCAGATACAGAGGCTGAGATAACGCGGTTATCTGAGGAAGACGCGCAAGAGTTCCTTAAAGACTTGAACCTGGAAGAAGCAGCCAAAAATAGGATCATAAGCAAATCATTCGGACTGCTTGACCTGATTGTATTCTTCACGTGTGGAGAACCGGAGGTCAGAGCGTGGCAACTGAATAAGGGTCAGAGCGCATTAAAAGCTGCGGGAACGGTACACTCCGACATGGAACGCGGATTTATCCGAGCCGAAGTTGTAGCTTATAACGATTTCAAAGAGGCCGGCTCAATGGCCGCTGCGCATAAAGCCGGCAAGGTCCACCTCGAAGGCAAGGATTACATAGTGCACGATGGAGATATTGTACTGTTCAGGTTCAATGTTTAATTTTATTGATCCCATTTCATGAATAGCGGCAGCTTATGCAAGAAGCCGTGAATCCAGAGAAGCTAACTACGGCTATGAGTTTCCTCGGCTGGTGGGCCTATCGCACGCTCCCACTGCACCCCGCCTATTGCCATACGCGGTTGAACTGAGGCTAATGACTGTTTTTTATTGATTTTTTTGTTTGCGTAGTGTATGGTTAATCATTCCACGGCGCATCAGGTCATAAGTTGCAGGTTTTCGACTAACTCTTAATCGATATTCAGTCGGTAACAGATGGATACGTCTATAGAATATCTCGGAGAACCAAAAATCGACTCGCCCCTCCGGACGATTCAATTCGTATGGGATGACGAAAGAATCCTTAAGGACCTTTCTCCCGACAGTATAGAGACTTCTGTAAAAACAGGAGTTAAACCGGTTTCTTTTATGAAGGCCGGTCCTAGAAAGAAAATATTCTTCGATTACAGCAAATTAAAATGCGCTATCGTAACCTGCGGGGGACTTTGTCCTGGCTTAAACAATGTTATTCGATCCGTAGTGCTGAATCTTCATCATGATTATGGGGTAAGAAATATCCTCGGGATCAGGTTCGGCTTTCAGGGATTCATATCAAAATACGGGCATCCAGTGTTGGAACTGAACCCCCGCGTTGTATCCGGGATTAACGAGATTGGCGGAACAATCCTCTCATCATCGAGAGGTCCTCAGGAGATAGGCGATATAGTGGACGCCCTGGAACGCATGAATATCGGGGTTCTATTTGCGATCGGGGGAGACGGAACATTCCGCGCCGCACAGAAAATTGCAGAAGAGATACGTAGGCGACAAGACCGGATTGGTGTGATAGGCATTCCCAAAACCATAGACAATGACATTAATTTTCTTTCGCGCTCATTCGGTTTTGCAACGGCAGTAAGCATGGCGACCCAGGCAATCAGCTCAGCCCACGTGGAAGCGAACGGGGCGCCAAATGGGGTGGGCCTCGTCAAATTAATGGGCCGCCATTCAGGTTTTATCGCAGCAACTGCTGCGCTGGCCAAGTCGTACGCCAATTTTGTGCTGATCCCGGAAGCGGATTTCGATTTGGAAGGTCCACATGGTTTACTGGCCACCTTGGAAAAAAGACTGCAAGAGAGCATGCACGCTGTGATAGTAGTTGCCGAGGGAGCCGGTCAAAAATATTGCCAAACAGAAGGATGCGATGACTCCGGAAATTCTCGGCTGGGTGATATTGGTAAATTCTTGAAGGAGTCGATCGAAAATCATTTTAGAGCGAGAGGAACAGAGCTGAACTTGAAGTACATCGATCCCAGCTACATGATCCGCTCAGTACCGGCGACTGCCCAAGATTCAATTTTCTGCGGTTTTTTAGGACAGCATGCGGTCCACGCGGGTATGGCGGGAAAAACCAATATGGTGGTGGGCACTTGGAATGAAGAGTTCGTTTATATCCCCATAGAAATGGTTGTTTCGGGCCGTAAGCAGGTTGATTTGAAAGGGAGTTTGTGGGGCTCGGTCCTGGAAGGGACAGGCCAGCCTTCATTCAAACCTGAGAACGCGGGGACGAATTCCTCGCCATAAATATTGTCGTTCTCACGAATATTTATATTGTGGTATTGCGACCAAGCTGGCTTTGGAAGGGAAATTTTGTCAGATACGTAGACTTTGGTCCGAATATCCTTTATGGTAGGACCACAGGAGGTATGACATGAGTAGGAAGTTTGTCGTAGTTCTAGTTGCAGGCTTCATGTTAGTTGCGATGTTGGCGGCCACGAGCGAAGGGGGAGTTTTTGTGGCGACAGCCAAGAATGCTAGAGGAGCCCTGTACACCGGGTACGGACCCACGCCGAATCATGCGTGCGAGAACGCCATTGTGAAGTGCTCGCAGGATTCATTTATTCCACCGAGCTGCAAAGTGATGGCTGTTCGGCTGGATTGTCCTCCGCCCATGTGCGCTCCGCCTCGGAAGGTTGCCCGTAAGATGACCAAAGTGTACCCTCCGGTTTATCCTATGGGCAGACCCATGCCTTGAATTCTAATGCCGGTCGGTTGACGGATATTGCCCCTCGGGGTTGCCCGAGGGGCATCTTTGTTTGTGTCGACTCGAACTCACGCCAGGAACTATTTCGGATTCGAGGACGTCATCAGGTGGAAGACTCGCCTGTTTTCACGACCCATAATGAAGATTGACCATTGGTGGAATCGTAAGTGGTACCCTCGTAGCTTATGTTTTCGTGGATCAAGGAAAAATGCTTTATATTTTAACCCGCCTGGACCATTTCTATGCCCAGTCGGAAAGCGGTCCGATTAATTTCCACTTTATCTGCGGACAAGTAATCCCTGATGGCTTGTTCCAGGCCTTCTTCCGTTATGGGGAGGAGTCCAGCACCTGCGACTGCGCCTATCAGCATTATGTTGGCCAAAATTGGATTTCCTAATTCTAGTGCCTTGTCAGTGGCATTAATGAAATAGGTTTTATTACTCAACGATTTCACTTTTTCCAGCAGATCATCTATGGCAGGGTAGGCAATCTGACCACTGATCACGTCTACAGGATGCACAGGCCGGCTATTCACCACACTTACTGTTAACGGATTCCCGAACTGCGCCAGAACGCGAGCCGCTTCGCTCGGTTCGAGAGCCACAATTAGATCGGCGGACCTGGGCGGAATCAGAGGTCCATATTGGTGATTCTTTGATATACGCACATGGCTCATCACAGAACCACCTCTCTGGGACGCCCCATACGTCTCGCCGATGGTCACCTTATACCCAAGGTCCACGAGAACTGCTCCGATAAGTTGTGAGGCCAGCACGTTGCCCTGGCCGCCGACTCCGGTCACTATTACGTTATATGGATCTTTCTTCATTGTATGATTGCCTTGGTTCTGTTGTTATTGTTGCGCGCGAAGTAATTTCCTTCAGGTTTACTACAGACCGTAGACACTATGATCATCGGGATGCATCGTTAACTTCCGTTTTCTCGATCGACGCGGCTCACGTTGCTCACCACATCTAGGCTCTCTAGGCAATCGCTGCTATAAACACCCATTACAGCAAGAATTTTTTGGGAGGGATGGGGGAAGGTCTTTTGCAAGAATTCCTGCCCGGAATATTTTCCCTCACACCTCCTGCTCCTTCACGATAGCGCCTGCCGGGCATATATCCGCGCAGACCCCACAGCCGCTACAGATCGCCTCATCTATTCCGGATTTCTTATTGCTTGCATCCCATCTGAGGCCCGGACACCGGAAAACTCTGGTGCATAGACGATTACAGCCGCAATCCTCCCCAAGGCATTTGAGAGGATCTATGCTGATTTTATATTTTTTTGAGGCCTTCTTGCCGCGCACCAGAGCGCATTCCTGTCTTAGTATGAGCACCTTGGCTCCACTCTGCTGGAGCATGTCGTAGATAGTCGCCGCTGTCTCTTCCAGATTGAATGGATCTTTAACAACCGTCTTCAAACCCACCGACTGACATAGTTCTTCTATGACCACCGGCGCGGCATCGAATCCCATAGCATTGACTGGACTTCCCGGATGCGGCTGAAAGCCCGTCATCGCAGTGGCGCTATTATCCAGGACGATCATCAAAAAGTCGGATTTGTGATGAACCGCGTTAATCAACGCGGGAATTGCCGCATGGTAAAATGTTGAATCGCCACAGACCGCTATAGAAGGTTGGGTAGCCCCGAATTTCGTCAGAACCCCAAATCCGCTCGCTAGACCCATTCCTGATCCCATCGCGTGGATCGTCTTGGACTGGTTAAATCCCGCCGCGTGAACCGAAAGACTGTAGCAGCCTATATCCCCAAATACCACGCCTTCTCGACCGTCCAGGGCCAACGCCTTCTTGATCGTCCAAAATGTGGCCCTGTGAGGGCAACCGGGACAAAAGGCCAGGGATCGGGCAGGCGCAAAATTGTTCAGAATGCTCTTCGTTTGTTCAATATAGCGCGTATCAATCTCCGGGACCGCAACGCCGAGAAGATCGGCGAGTATCTGTATGATCAGCCCGGGCGAGAGTTCACCTACTGATGGGACAGCTCCGGATTTTTTCCCAAGAAATGTGATCCGAGGAAGTTCACTATTATGGTCTGCAAAAATTTCCTTAACGTTGTTTTCAAGGACCGGATCGACTTCTTCCACAAAAAGTACTCTTTCCGTCTTCATAAAATTATCGAGGATGAATTGCTCCGGCAATGGCCACGTCGTCCCGATTTTCATAATGCCTACTCGTTCGTCCAAGCCGAGAAAGTTCACTGCTTCACGAGAGAATAGAAATCCCGCGCCGCAGGTGACGATCAGCAGCTCAGGGTTCTGCGGTCCTTCATAACTGTTGAAGCGCGATTCGGCAAAAAACTGGCCCGCCTGCTTTAATCTGTCGTGAGCACGGGGATGCGTCAGGGCCGTGGGCAAGGCAGACAAAATGTTTGAAATATCAAAATGAGGAACTGCGCGGGACTTCGGCAGCGATCCTAAGATGACGTTGCCTCTGGCGTGAGATATTCTAGTCACGCTACGAACGATGCAGACATTATTAATTTTCCGCGATAGGTCAAAGGCTTCCTTGATCATGTCTTTTGCTTCATGAAACGTAGCAGGTTCCATTAACGGCAGATCCGCGAGCTTTGCAAATATCCTGGAATCCTGTTCATTTGTGCTTGATATTCCGGATGGATCATCGCAAACCACCAGCACCAGGCCGCCCGCTATTCCGCTCAAATTGAGGTTTAATAAAAAATCGGATGCCACGTTCATGCCGTTCTGTTTCATTGCCACAAGAGAATTCAGACCGGAAAAAGCTGCAGCAGCTGCAACTTCCAAAGCCACTTTCTCATTGATAGACCACTCTACGTATATACCCATTTCATCAGCTACGGACGCCAAAGAGCCAATGATCTCAGATGACGGATTTCCGGGGTACGCAGCCGCTACACTGACGCCGGCTTCCAACGCTCCGCGAGCGATAGCTTCATTTCCCATCATAAGGACTTCCTTGCCTGGAGCGTCCTTGCTTACCATGGACATGATTAAAATCTCCTAAGGCGTTCACCGCAGAGATCGCAGAGAACGCAAAGGCGTTTGTTCTTTCAATCTCTCTACCAGGCGACGCATACCTTATTGCAGTTCCTCGACATTGAAGTTGATCCAGTCAATTCGATAAGCGCCATCCGGGCAAACTTCAAAACACTTGTGGTAGTGACTTCATTCAAATTAATTGTCATCTCTGCGATCTCTGCGGTGAGTCATTCAGGGGAATTGCCGGTCGCGCGGCTCTTCTTGTTTGCGGATGCGACTTTCAGATGTTCAAGATTAGCGTCAGGGAAAACTTCGGTTTCGAGTAAGCCTGAAACAGTCGCCCGTTCTACCAGCTTCCGGCCCAATTCCGTTCTCGTGACCAGCGTATTCCAGCCTTCTCTACCTTCGTACATTCCCACGGAGACATCCGCGAATTCCGAAGTCATATCAGGACACTTTTCGCACGCAGCCTGAATCAGCGGCCGCACATCGTCAAGCGAGATATTTTCGATGCCCGTGGCTGTTTCTATTTCGAGTGTATTAGACGGCGGGGGCGGAATATGGAACTTCTTCACAACGGTTAATCCAAATCGGTTTCGGAGAAAAGAAACAAAGTCGTGACCGGAAAAAGCCCAGTTGCAGAATAGCCCTAAAACCAGCTTTATACGATCCTTCAGGTTTTCATTCTTCAAATCGTAGAGCGCCATTTTGCGCACGGATCTCACTTGACAAGGGAGTCCTACGATCCCGATCCGTTCAAAGCCGCGGTCCAAGGCTTCACGTAGACTGACCAGAGAATGAGATCCCACATACCTCGAACCTACACAGGAAACAATCTCCTGAACCGTGGTTGCGACGATGCCATGCGGGTACTCTTCTCCAGGCTTAATCGTGGTCAATACCGCTGCGTCTATCAGACCTTCTTCCAACGCCATTGTCATAAGGGTTGTAACTGTGCCGCCCGCTTGGCCCGCTGCAGCGAGGCCGGGATCTTTGGATCGAGAAGCCATGACGCCGTTCAGGTGCCCTATCTCTAAACCATCCGACGATTGACCGAAAACGAATTGACTCATGGCCTCAGCATCAAAAAAAGTCATGGGGCAATAGGCAAAACAGCGGCCATGTTCAACGGTACAACTATCCAGCATGACGGTCTTGCCTTTGAAAGCTGTGAGATACGGACATCTGCCGACGCAGGCTCCGCAACCCGCACAAGACCCTGTTTGCAATACCCGCCGATTCAGTTCATCTAACCCGTGAATCTCAGTCATAACGATCCTCTGGAAAAAGGGAAAGCCGAGAAAAAGGCTTTTTGCAATAAGATCTTTCCCCTGGCTCTTTTCCAAAGACTCCCAGTTATAGGGTTCAGATACCTCATATACACGGGAACCTCGGCAGATAACAGATTATCTATAGAGATGAGGGAAACATTGTCAGGTCAATTATGCCACGGAGACCTGGTAACTGCAAACCCAATGTCGGTATGGCCGTATATCGCACCAGTGGATTTTCACTCCAGTGCGAACAAATATCGGAAATACTGGAACCAATTTGAGGAGTGGCCCGCTTCAAATTCCCTTAATTTTGCCGATTCTTCGTTCTTTTTGAATGTACTTGTCCGGACCGAATGGGTGTCCTCCGAAACCATGTCTCATTAAAGCTATTGCTCGATATGTGTCGCTATCCTTTTGCCTGGATCTGAAGAGTTCCATTGCAGATTGAGTGATAGGCTATGTCTTTGAAAAAACGATAAATTGTAGTGATGTGTCTAATGTATGGCGAAATCTTCCAGCAGAATCACCCTTGTTGGCGCTCCATCACTCCCCTTTATTTTCAAGGGTAAACAAATAAGAAAATAAGAACCGGGAGCAATTCCGGACAAATCCAGACCTTCAATTGGTATGATACCCGCTTCCAAAAGCACCTTATGCGTCGGCTCTGCTTCGTGAAAAGGAGCTATCGATAAATAGTCAATTCCAACCAATTTTACATTTCTCCTGACCAGCCACTCCGCCCCATCTTTCGTAATGCCTACAAAATCTGGGAAGAATTTGTCAGGAGAGGACTTCCAAATTTCGGAATTTCTAGTACGAAAGAGAACACGTTCAGCGCCATCATCAATTTCAAAACGTTCCAAACTTTTCGCAGAGATTCTTTCCTCCGTGGTAGCGTCTACCACTATTGCCGGTCCTATGAGAATTCCAAGGTCCAAAACATCCGATCCGCTCCCTCCTTCTATGAAATGTGCAGGCGCGTCAACGTGAGTTCCCGTATGGGCCCCCATATCCAATTTTGTGAGATTGGATTTTGAGTTTTTTCCTATGGTGTGGACACGGGTAATTTCAATACCAGGATCGCCGGGATAGGTTACGAGCGAATTGGAAATCGTTAGCGTGATATCGTGAATTTTCATAGCTTACTCTAAATATTACACGTTCTAATTAATTATTTGTTGATATCAGTTAACAGCTCACCTCCGACGCCCCAATTGTCTCTGTCAAATTCCTCCATAACTACAGTAACCCATGCACGTTCAACCTTAAGTATCGATACGCAGTTATTTGTGATAGCCTCAACCAGAGCCCGTTTTTGTTCAATGGTGCGGCCCTTTTCCATTTTCACTTCGACAACCGGCATGTGACCTCCTAATTCAATTAAATAACTTCTGAAATATGTTGATCTTTTTCGTTGAATTGCGGAATTGTAATGAAACATACACGATTTTTTTGAGAAGCCCCAATGATTTTATGATGTACCAACGCAGGAATTACGCATAATTCATTTTCTCCTAAATCTTGGGTCCAGGTTCTTTGGCTCTCCGCCTCATACAGGAGCAGCTTTATATTCCCGTCCAATACAAAATAGATTTCATCAAACTTCTCATGAAAATGGGCCTGAGTTATTCCTATATCAATCGAAATAGCAAGATTCAAAAAATTATAATCATTTCCAATCAGCACTTCGCGAATAAATCCGCAAAGATGTGAATCCACAACATTGTGGTCCGACATTCGTTTGATAATTATTCCGCTGCCCATTTTCAACCAATCCGAAGATGTTATACAGTTATGGGATCATATCAAAAATAAAAAGCAAAGCCATAAAGATCAAGAACCCTGCGGAATTTAATCCTGCTTCACGGTCGTTCCCGGTCTTCTGATGCCGTGTATAATGGACCCCGAAAACTGGACAGGAGGTTAAGGTGGGAAAGCCTACCTTGATGGTGTAGAAACCGGCGGGGGGATAAGGGAGGCTTTGAATTGCGAGGCATGAGAAAGCGG
>JBKQRG010000147.1:0-5518 GCA_052144015.1 Desulfomonilaceae bacterium | reverse complement strand
AGATGAGCGAACGCCTCGACAGCGTGTGGCAGGAACTTAATTCGAGGGCGGTGATCCTTCAGCAGGAGGGGAAATATGCTGAAGGGGTGGACGTGGCGAAAAAGGCTCTTCGGGTGGCTTCAAAATCATTTGGGACTGACCATCCCACTGTAGCGATAGCTCTGAACAATCTGGCGGAACTATATAGGTCTTGGGGCAACTATTCAGAGGCAGAGCCCCTGTACAAGCGATGCGTGGCAATATGGGAAAAGGCTCTCGGACCTGACCATCCTGATGCGGCGACAGCTCTGAATAATCTGGCCTTACTCTACTGGTCTCAAGGTAACTATTCGCAGGCAGAGCCTCTGTACAAGCGATGCCTGGCAATATGGGAAAAGGCTTTCGGACCTGACCATCCTGATGTGGCGACAGCTCTGAATAATCTGGCACTACTCTACTGGTCTCAAGGTAAATATTCGGAGGTAGAGTTTCTGTACAAGCGATGCATTACAATATGGGAAAAGGTCCTGGGACCCGACCATCCCAATGTAGCGACATCTCTAAACAATCTGGCGGGACTATATGTCTCTCAGGGGAAATCTGCCGAGGCAGAGTCTCTGTACAAGCTATCCCTGGAAATATTGGAAAACACCCTGGGATCGGACCATCCCAACGTGGCGCTATCTCTGCACAATCGGTCTGGCCTCTATATGGCCGAGGGCAAATATGCCGAGGCCGAGGCTTTGTACAAGCAATCCCTGGCAATATGGGAAAAGGCTCTCGGACCTGACCATGCTAATATAGCCACGTCTCTGAACAATCTGGTGGAACTGTACAAGAGAATGGGAAAGAAAGAAGAAGCCTCAACCTTGGAGGATCGTGCAAAAAAGATTCAATCGCAGTCACAGGATCAATCCTGAGCGATTTTCTGCCAGAGGGAAGGCGCAGGAGAAGGTTTGTCGCCTCTCATATATCGGAGAATGAAACAAAGAGCGGGCGCATCTGTCTAACAGAGTAATGCCATTATACCAGCCAGGTATCCCACAATTTGGCACAAAAGAAGGGGTCGAAATTCCGCATTTATCCCCTTAAATGCGGATCTCGGTCCCATTCGTTTTTTCTTTATCCAAAAATAGAAGCCCTGTTATTATGCGATTCTGGCTGAATAGTTTTGAACGGAAGAATGACGGGACAGAAGTCCTAGACCAGATCTTGAATGAAAGAGTTATGAGAGATTCGGCCCCACTTTCTTTCTGAGGAGATACCCTTGTTCTTGGCCAAGAGGAGGGTGTGATGAGAAATGTTTTGTTTTTGATCGCCATTTTCTTGATCTCTAGTGCATATGGCCAAGGCGAGATACGCTATGAGCATCACGGTGTGGCCCTCACTCAAGGTGACTTGCTCAGGGCTGAGGATAAGTTTCAGATGGCAGTTCGTGGAACCAAGGCCTCGGCAGGTTCGTTTCTTACGCTACACGGTTGCTTGATGTATTGTCCTATTGCGGGCGGCGGTTATAAGTACGCGTACTCGTATGGCGAGCCATCGCCGGAGGTGGCAAAGGAAACGACCCACTTGTCCCTTAATAGCTATCCGGGAGATTGCACTGGGGAAGTGCAGATGGTTATACGAAACAACAGGGAATGAGAACTCCGTCTATTTTTTGATCTTTATGCTTTTTTTTGCTCGGAAGGGGATCTTGTGGGGTCAGAGAGACCGGCCGATGACAAGTTACCGGCCATTAGACCCATGAAAAGGCAAGAGCGCCGCATAATTCCAGTATCACTGATCGCCAGTAAATATGGAGGGGAGTTATGATCCTGAAGCTGATTGGAATGATTGTCCTGGGTATATTGAGCGCTGGGCTCAGCTTTTACAAAAAGAACTATTACCTGCGGGTATTCGATGACATTTTGGATAGGGAAGAAGATGAAAAGATCGAGACCCGGCTCGGCAGGGGGTTCATTTACGGATTTTTCTTTCCGATCTATATTGTTTTGCTTCTTTGGGGCGTTGTGGCCCTTGTGGCTTTTCTCATTGTCGCCGGTATTATCGCGGCTATAGTTTTTGTGATGGTCTGGGTTTCCGAAAAACTTCTGCCATATGATTGGTTCGGCGGCATTATGCTTGGGCTCTTTAAAAAGATAGGACTGAAGGGAGCAGTGGTCCCCGTTGAGGAAACTAAGACCGTGATTCCGGTCGCCAGCGAGCCGATCGCCAGCGAAAAACCTACGCCCCCGCCGACGCCGAGCGAAGAGCCCCCGAAGCCAGAGGGCACTCCGTAAGAAATGATTTAAAAAAAAATGTACTGATGGGCATTTGAACCTATAGATTATAGACCGCGAGATTTTTTGTCGGGGGTGATTCATCACGCCTTTTTATTGGACGCAATGATGCAACTGTCTCAGAACCGACGATTCTGAGATATCGTCTGTGGGGGGGTTAGTGAACAGCCTAAAATCAGTCTAAAGGACTGCAATCGGGAATAGGCTCAAAAAAAGTTGGCGTTTTTGCCAACTTTTTCGATGTGTGACGAACCTCATAAGTGCAGGAGATTCAATTCAGTAGCCATAATAGTCTTATAGCACGATAGATCTTCTGACAGAGTGGCCTCTCTTGTGTGAATAAGTCTTAACGCAGAAGTGAAAGAAGGCTCTCAATACCTTATAACTGGGGGACATCATGGCTCTTCTTTTCATCGCTTGTGAACTTGACCCAGATCAAGACCATAGGAATCTTACTGCTCTCCTAAGACTCTGGGGTGCAAAGGAAGTAACCAAATCAACATGGTTGATCCAAACCGAGTTTTCGATTGAACAAATTATGGGTGCCATGTTGGAAGGAGCGCCAATTGGTCCTAAAGACAGACTTGCCCTTATAAACACACAACATATGTTGTACCGCAACCCTAGAGAAGATCTTTCGGATTTCTTGGGTCTGTAGTCTTTAAAATCTCACCTGAAGATCCACCCCTACCCTCATACAGGTCTGGATTTAGTCCGGCCCGAAGTGACTTACAAATCGTAAGAAGAGCCGAACGTTCTTCGTCATTTTCTGGACTGAGGCTAAATGCATCATTGAGCCAAAAACAAATCATAAGATTCTCCCTTTTTTATTCCTTTTTAGCTCATTTCCCCCAAATGGTTCGCGCGTAGGTTTTTAGGTGTGCCCGAACTCGGCTTGAACCTTTCGCATATCCTTAGAGCTGTTATGTGCCTTTATCTGGCGCTTTCATTATTCTGGCTGTTCTCAGCTTTTGACGCTGAGTACACAAATACAGCCATACTGTCCATCATGGTTTTGGGTGGCGGCCTCCTGCTCGGCAGGATCATTAGTTTTTTTGTCGATGGTAAATCATCACCCTCGCTAATTCTCTACTTCGTGCTGGAGCTTGCTTTTGTGCCCCTTGCGTACTGGATATTCAGGCTTCCAGAATGATGACTGGACTGCTATTTATCCTTTTGCTTATTCGCCCCACGGTATATGTTCGCGGTACATCTTGCGCTTGGTGACCTAATCCGCACCTGGGCGGGTAGGCAAGGATTCCGGAAAAGAAATCCCCCACCCGGCAGCAATATGGGGCGTTAATATGGGCTGAAAGCATTTCGGCGTCGAGATACCACGTAGTATCTTTCCTTGCAGGGTGAAAACAAGATCGTCGCCATGGCCCAAGATACCACGTAGTATCTCAAGCACCTATCTCGATATTCACTTGATCTGGAGCCAAATCTTCGGAGACAGTTACTCTTTTTTTTGGAAGGGCACCTTGCTTGTTGTACTGCAGAATTCTTTTCGGCACGTATGAAACCCGGATTATCCCGCGGGTAAGCAGACAAGCACAAGATTGTGTTTGACCGGGGGCAGGATGGAGAGGTATGCTCAAAGACAGGATAACATAGGCCTTTTTAGCAACCCGGCGACGGTTTTGCCTTTGCCGGCGCATTTGGGAGACGTGCGGGGGCCTTTTCAGTAGCAGGGGAACCATCCCTCGCCCCGTTATCGCATTGCAGACGCACGAAATCGCAAAACCGCTTCATAATTCCGGTATAAACAGAATTGTGAGAATGGCGAATCAGGAGTGAAATCCATGAAATGGTCTTTCAAAATCGGTTCAATCATGGGCATACCGATTAAGGTCCATGCCACTTTTTTGCTTTTACTCGTTCTGATTTTCTTCGCGGGTTTTTCAGTGATTGGGGTGGGTGGGCTCAATGGCGTTATTTTCGTCATCCTCATATTTGCTTCAGTGGTCTTTCACGAACTGAGCCATTCCATAGTGGCGCGTCACTTCGGGATCGGGGTGCAAGATATCACACTTCTTCCAATAGGAGGCGTATCTCGAATGGCTAACCCGCCCGACAAGCCAACTGTGGAGATCCTGGTTGCTATAGCAGGCCCCGCCTCCAGCCTTGTGCTTGCCTTTTTCCTATGGTTTGCCGCGGACGTAATGGGCAGTGGTGTCAGCTTCTCCGACGCGTTGACAGGAGGCAGTCTTATTGCTCAACTCACCGTAGTCAATGTGGTTCTTGCCATTTTCAACCTCTTACCCGCGTTTCCCATGGATGGAGGTCGGGTCTTGAGAGGAATGCTGGGTCTGTACTTGTCTCCATACAAGGCCACCCGGATAGCTGTCGGAGTGGGGCAGGCATTTGCCATCGGCCTGTTCTTCCTGGGACTGTACTTGATGAATTTTTTCATGATTCTTATTGCGTTGTTTGTCTACCTCGGAGCGGAAGCTGAAGAACGGCAGGCGACCATCGTCACATCTCTGGGTGGTGCGACAGCAGGCACTGCTATGATTAGTGATGTCGAGGCACTCGCGCCTAGGGAAACAGTCGGACACGCAGCGGAGCTGTATTGCCGGAGTTTTCAACAGGATTTCCCAGTGCTGGAGGCTTCCAAACTGGTCGGCTTGGTAACGAGGGAACTGATTACCGAAACCCTTCACAGAAGGGGGCCTGAAGTGCTTGTGAAAGAAATTATGGTGACGGATTTTCCTGTGGTCAGTGAACAGACTCCTCTCATGGAGGTTTTTCAAAAAATTCAAGCGACAGGTCTTAAAGTCGTACCTGTTCTACGAGGCTCAGAACTACGAGGATTGATAACTCTGGAACAGATAGGGCGATATCATATGCTTTGCTCGGGCTACTCCTGCGATTTTCTCCAGTCCACCAAACCGGAGCAGGCTGCGGGATAAACTTAGCCACGCCCGAAACTACAAGGGTTGTCACGGAGATTTTCCATGTATCTCGTCACCGCGCAGGAAATGAGGGATTTCGATAATACCGCCATTGAGGATTTCGGGATTAAGACCCTTGAGGCACCAAAAGAAGAGGCTGCGCAGGCCCCGTACTTTGATGAAAGATACCATGAAAAATGCCGTGGAGTTTCCTCTGGTGCCGCTGGAGGTCGATTTCAAATGAATGCGCAGAAAAAAAGATTCATGTCGTAACGAAAATACAATACAGATGCAGGGAATTTTCTTTCCGCCAGAACCCGTCGAGAGACCACCCTTTCCCAAGGTCCGTAAGGTCTGGGGGGG
>JBKQRG010000146.1:0-6433 GCA_052144015.1 Desulfomonilaceae bacterium | reverse complement strand
CGTTCACCTCCTGTTGCTCTCCACCCCGCCTCACGGCGACGCAGTTACAGTCGGTTACAGGCTGTAGCGCAGACCTGGAGAGGACTTCCACCTCTCTGTGTGAGCACGCCCGCAGGCGCACTGGGGCAGGCTTTCCAGCCTGCCGTCATAAAGGGTCAATTCTGGCAGGCTGGAAAGCCGGCCCCACATTGAAAGACCCTGCTTGCACCGCCGCCAGCCGTATAATCCCGCGTTCTGCGCGGGATTGCCGGAGGGTCCGGGCCCACTAGGCGTGGAGCCAACATGCATCTTAAGGCTGAGAGCGCTCGATACACTGCGATGTCACGCTAATGCATGTTCGCCGTGCGCGGAGCACTACAAAAAACGGGTTCCCGGAATTCTTCCTTCCTGTCCTTCCCCTCCCGGTCCTTCCCCTCACGGCATTGTTATCTCCAGGACAGAGAAATCGTCCTCAAGAGTTTCTGAGCCTGAGATTTGCCGTACGTGCGTCCACAGGTCGTCCATGATAGATTTGCCCCTGTCAGCTGAATTCTCCAGGTATGCCTTCAGATCGTCGAACCCCCAACAGGCGCCGTTTTCATTCATGATCTCATATACGCCGTCACTAAACACATAGAGCCTGGCAGGACCTTTGATCGTAACCTGGTCACAATCGAAATCAACGCCCGCCAGCCCACCTATAATCAGGTTCGGCGTTCTCAGCTCTCGAATCTCCGAGCTTCCTCCTGTATCCTCTATCAACAAGGCCGGCGGATGCCCGCCGCTGGCGTATGTCAAAACTCGGGACACGCAATTGTACACGCCGTACCATATGGTAAAATACATTTCCTTATGGTTTTCCATGGGAAAAACGGTATTCAGGCCCGCTAGAACCTGGTCCGGTCTCCGAAAATCAGTATTCTGCAAGTTCTCCGAGCGAAGGACGTTGAGCACAGACACTGAATGGAGTGCTGCTCCCACTCCGTGGCCGCACACATCGACCAGGTAAATTGCGAATGAATCTTTATCGAGCCAATGGTAACCTAAGCCGTCTCCGCCGAGAGTAGTCGAGGGCACAAAGCGCCAATCGGCCTTGATTTGTCCTTCAGTGATAGCTTGTGGTAACAGGAATGTCACGTAATCGGCAGCCTCGGCAAGCTCCTTATTGAGTGCCAAAAGCACGGCTTCCAGCTTTGCTCTCTGAATTGCCTCGATGTCACGCAGTCTCTTTAGATCCAGGTGGGCTTTCACCCTCGCTTTTACCACAGGAATGCTGAACGGCTTGGTAATATAGTCGACCGCGCCCAGCTCAAATCCGAGGGTCTCGTCTGACACCTCGGTCTTTGCCGTGACGAAGATGATCGGGATGTCTCGCGCTTGCTCGTCGGCTTTGAGTCTGCGGCACACCTCGTATCCGTCCATGCCGGGCATCATGATATCCAGGAGAATGAGATCCGGTCGAGGTTCAGCGACTGCCATCTTGAGGGCCTTCTCTCCATTGATTGCAGCCACGATGGTGTATTGATCCTTCAGAGTCCCCATCAGGATCTGGATATTCTCCGGAGTGTCATCCACGATGAGAATTTTTGGTTTTCTGTCGACCTCCGCCATCTTTCTTGCCTCTCATGGATTATTGCACTAACTCATCTTTAGCGCCAAAGGCGCAACCGAGTCCGAGTCGTCGAAAAATGTTACTTTTCAGTCGTCCCTAACGGGATTATCCGGGTCGCCGTGGTACCGGCGACAAATCGCCAGCCTTGAACGTATGTCACAGCGAGCGAAAGCGAAGCAATCTCAGAGATTGCCACGTCATTTCATTCCTCGCAATGACAGTGGGATCGCCACGGCCTGACGGCCTCGCAATGACATTCTCGGCCAAGATTGCTTCGTCATCGAATTCTCGCAACCATGCTTGTGTCACCGCTAGCCAACTAAAAGTCTTTGCCGGAGGGGTGCGGGGGAATCCGGCTTTCTACAGAAAGCGGGTTCCCCCGCATCCTAATCTTCCCTCTTTCTCCCTTCCTTCCTGTCCTTCCTCCCGCTCCCTTCCTACAGCTCTATATCCAGTTTCCCGGCGATGGCCTCCACGCTTTTGAGGGCATTATCCGTGTCAAAGCCTTCGACTTGCTTCTCCAGCCGTTTGAATTCATCCCAAAGCGGTGAATTTGCAAGGTGCTGCTTCAAGGCTTCAAGCCGGTTCATGGCCTCGGTCAGATCGCTCTCCAGAAGCTGAGCTATTTCCACGAGCAGAGCTTTCACCGCCTCTTTATCGACCTGTACCTCACCCGTCGGCTTCCCGAGATCCTCGTGAGCGGCCACGCTTTCCTCAAAAGCCTTGATGCCACCTATGACTACGTTCAATTGAGAGCCGAACTCTGTCATGGGGCCGTCCAGGTCCTCTTTGCCTTCTTTGATCGCCTTTTCCAGGTCGGCCGCAGCACGGTAGAGTTCCTCTCCACCCAGGTTTCCGGAGACACCCTTTACCGTATGAGCGAGTCGGGTGGCCGTTTCCACATCTCCTGATTGGAGAGCCGCCTTGATCTGTTCCACTGCCGTTTCCTGGCCGTCCCTGAACTGGCAGAGGAGCTTCGCATAGAGCTGCTTGTTCCCTCCTACCCTGCCGAGACCGGAGGCAATGGAAATTCCGGGCAACTCAGAAGGAAGGATGTCCTCCACCTGTTTCTTTCCAATAGATGAATCAGTCACGCCTTTAGATATCTGACGCTCACCCGGCTTGATCCATTTCATCAGGGCGGATAAGAGCTGGTCTGGATCGATAGGCTTCGTCACATGATCGTTCATGCCGGCTTCAAGACTTTTCTCGCGGTCACCGGCCATTGCATGGGCGGTCATGGCGATGATCGGCAAATCCTTAAAACGCTCATCCTTACGGATCTCCTGGGTTGCTTCAAATCCACCCATCACCGGCATTTGTATGTCCATGAGCACTACATCAAAGTTTTCCGCGCCGACCATCTCCAGGGCCTCTTTTCCGTTGTTGGCAATGCTTACGACCAATCCCGCTTGCTGCAAAATTTCTTCAGCCACCTGCTGGTTGATCTCATTATCTTCCGCCAGCAACACTCTTGCCCCGCGAATCTTTTGCAGCTCTACTTCATCACTGCCGCTCGCCCGCGCCACGTGCTCACGTTCCGGGGCCTCTTTCCCAAAAGCGACCAATATTGTATCAAAAAGCATGGACTGGCCCACAGGCTTAAGAAGAAAGCCGTCGACCCCCACCTGCTCGGATCTCTGCATGACCTCTTCGCGACCATAGGCTGTCGCGATAATAATCTTGGGCTTCTGAGGGAGTTTCGGATGCTTCTTAATCACAGCAGATGCCTTGATTCCGTCCATCCCAGGCATCCTCCAGTCCATCACAACCAGCTTGTATGGGCGGGACTTGGCTGCGTTCTCCAACTCCGCTATCCCCTCCTCGGCAGAAGCCGAAACGGTCACTTCAAAACTCATGGTTTCCAGCAGGGACTGCAGAATCTCCCTGGACGACGCATTGTCGTCCACCACCAGAACCCGCATTCCCCGCAGGTCTACTGAGGGCTCCAGGTGCTTCCTCGAGACCTTCCTGGCTAAACCGAATTTTCCCGTGAATATGAATTCGCTCCCCTTTCCAGGTTCGCTCTCAACCCAGATCTCTCCTCCCATCATGTTCACTAACCGCCTGCAGATTGTAAGCCCGAGGCCTGTCCCTCCGTATTTTCTCGTTGTGGAAGTGTCTGCCTGGCTAAAGGCCTGAAAGAGTTTCCCTCTCTGCTCTTCGGTCAAGCCGACTCCCGTATCTCGAACACTGAACTGGAGCGTGACCGACTCCTCATCTTTTTTCATCAGCTTGGTGGAAATGACAATTTCACCCTTTTCCGTGAATTTCACAGCGTTATTGCAGAGGTTGATCATAACCTGCCCCAATCTCAGCGGGTCGCCCACCAACGCAAGGGGCACATCCCGTGAGGTATTCATCAAGAATTCCAGCTCTTTCTCATGCACTTTGACGCCGACAACGGTGGACACATTGTCGAGGACCTCATCCAGGCTGAAATCCACGGACTCCATCTGCAATTTCCCGGCTTCGATCTTGGAAAAATCCAGAATGTCATTGATAATGCCTAGAAGCGAATGTGCGGAGCGCCGGATCTTTTGCAGATAGTCCGCCTGCTTGGCAGTCAGCTCAGTCTGAAGCGCCAGATGGGCCATGCCGATGACAGCGTTCATCGGTGTCCTGATCTCGTGACTCATATTGGCGAGGAAATCGGATTTCGCTTTGGTGGCTTCTTCAGCAATCTCCTTGGCCCGGCGCACCTGCTCCTCGGCCTGTTTCCGAGCGGTTATATCGGTGACGAGCGCAAAAGAGCCCTTTTTGACCCCTTTTTCGTCAAAAAAAGTGCTGGCATTGAATAGACAGGGCACGTTCACCCCATCAGGCCTTTGCAGGGCAATCTCATAGGCCCCCGATGCTCCTTTCTTTCTTAATGAGAGCTGGTGCTGAAAAATCAGGCGGTTCTCATCATCGACAAAATCAAAAATATGACGGCCGACTATCTCTTCCTGCGGCCTGCCCAGGATACCGCACAGGGCCGGGTTGACAAGCATAGTGACGGCATCGTTGTCGACCATCCAGACCCCCTCGATAGCGGTCTGCAAAATAATTCGTGTTCTGCTTTCACTGGCGGCTAGCGCCTCCTCAGCTCGACGGCGATCTGTTATATCTCTAAAGGAGACCACCGAGCCGACAAGAGAACCGTTCTTACGAATAGGATTGCTGGAGTAGGATACGGGAAAACTGGTCCGATCTTTTCGCCACAGCACTTCATTATCGATGTGGCCGGCGGTTCCCAGTGAGATGGACTGGAACATGGGACAATCTTCTCGCGGGTATGGAGAGCCATCCTCACGAGAATGATGAACGAGGCTATGAAGCCCCTTACCGACGAATTCATCCGCCGAGTATCCGAGCATTCGAGAAGCTGCAGGATTGACAAAGGTAACTTCGCCATCCAGGTTCACGCCGATGATCCCCTCGCCGGCGGATTCGAGGAGCAGCCGGGTACGTTCTTCCTGTACCCGCAGCTCCTCGGTGCGATCTTTGACCAACTGTTCCAGGTGGTCCCTGTATCGCGCGATCTCGCTGCGGGCTGCTTCTGCATCTTCGGCCAGGCTCAAAGCCGCGGCTTGGCTACGACGCAGTTCCTCGGCCCTCTTTCTTATGACCTCGGTGGCCTGAGAGGCGCGGATCCGCTCTAACGTGAGGGAACCCACCATCTTGGCGAAACCTGACAAGAAGCCGAGAATGCTTGGCAGTTTCGCCTCGTCCATCATTGGCACTTCCTTGATGGCAGCCAGGTAGTTGTCTTCATCATAACCATATTCTTTAGCCTGGCGACGGAAGAAGTCCAGATCAGGTTCCTGCAAGTGGAACTGGCCGATAAGAATATTGGCCAGATGCTTGCCGTCTATAATCAGCGGCGAAGCCGCGTCCCTCAGGCCATTTTTGCATTGATAAATGGTGAAATCCTGACCATCCACGAGTCTGGAACCCAGTACTGCGTCGCTTTCGGCACAGCGTTGAGAGGAAATTTCGCCAACACGATGGAATTGGGTGCAAGCTCGCCGAAAATTTGCGAATGCCAGCAGGTTGCCTTTGAGGTCTGCTATGGCTGAGGCAACCCCTACTGCGTCGCAGAAGTGGCTGAGAAGGGTCTGTAAATCCTCGACATTTAACAAGTCCTCCGCCTGCAACTCTTCAGGCCCAGAGGCTGCGCTTTCATCTCGATCCGTCATGGACTGGACGAGGTTGTCCACTGCCTCATCTTCTTCAATCCGGTCCAGGGACTCGTATGGCACGGGCTTTCCTGCAGCCAGCGCCAGGCCGTTAGCTTCCTTTTTCAAGTCAAGGATCCGCTGCTCCCTCGCCATAACCAGGCGGTTGAATCGCTCGAATTCCAGGATTTTCTCCTGCAATTCGGATTGAGCAGGGCCGTCACCCGTTTGGACTCTATTGCCTAATACTTCCGTGTCGATGGCCCGCGGCGTTTCTACAGGGAAGGGGTTTTGTTCAGTCATCGTGGACTCCAGCAAATTGTTCGACGAGTGTGCAATACGGTTCTAAGATCCGTAAATTCTGAGTTACCGCAGCGGATTTTATCACGGTTCTAACCGATTGCAAAATGCAGACCTTTGGGGTGAATTCACAGGAATCCGACTTCCAGGGGGATAACCCTTTTGCAAAAGGGTTTTCCCCCTGGACCCCATAGGCGCTAACTTAAGGGCAGTTATGGTTCCGTAGGAACCTCTAAAGTAGCCCGGTGATTTATCGCCGGGTAATGAATCCGGCTCCAATAAAGGCCGTTCAGTCCCAGAGGGACGGCTGAAGGAGCTATGGCCGGCGTTAATAGATCAGTCGTCCCTAATGGGACTCGAATTTTGAATTTCACGCTTTCCC
>JBKQRG010000145.1:0-11364 GCA_052144015.1 Desulfomonilaceae bacterium | reverse complement strand
CCGGTGATTCATCGCCGGGTAAAGAATGCGGCTCCAGTAAAGGTCGTTCAGTCCCATGGGGACGACTGAAGAAGGTATGGCCGGCGTTAATCGATCAGCCGTCCCTAATGGGACTAGAATTTTGAGTTAGACGCTTTCCCGGCGATAAATCGCCGGGCTACTATCATCTCGTCCCAGTGGGACGAGCGGACCAGAACGTTTAAGTTAGCGCTTATGAGGCGGAGCCTGGGAACGAGAAGTGTGGCACTATTTTTTCTCGATTCTGAGTTTTGAGACAGCCTCCGAAGCATCTCCTAAGGCTGGGGAATGCTTCGGTCTGCGACCTCGCAACGACAACAACCCAACAGGGTCACAGAAGCTTATCAACATCCCGAACAAGTTCTTTAACCGCCTGAACGGATTTCTTGAACGCGGCCTGTTCTTCTGCCGTAAATTCAAATTTGTCGATAACCCGTTCCACGCCTTGAGACCCAAGGATCGCAGGCACTCCCACGAAAATGCCCTTCTCTCCAAATTCGCCGTCAAGGTAAGCAGCCACAGGCAAGAGGCGTTTCTTATCCAAAAGAATTGAACGTACCATCTGCACGCCCGAAGCCGCAGGCGCATAAAACGCGCTGCCGGTCTTGAGCAGGCCCACTATTTCCGCGCCGCCGTCGCGAGTTCTTTGAACGATTTCTTCGAGGCGTCCGGCTGAAATGAAATTCGTGACTGGGATCCCGCCCACAAAGCAGTACCGCGTCAAAGGCACCATTGAGTCACCGTGGCCGCCCAGCACCAGAGCATGAATGTCCTCGACCGACACCCCGATTTCCTCGGCCAGAAAGCTTCTGAAGCGCGCGGTATCCAGCACTCCGGCCATTCCCATCACTCGTCTGGGAGCAAAACCCGACTTTTTCCAGGCAGTGTAAACCATAGCATCCAGCGGGTTTGATATTACAATCATTACAGCGCCGGGAGACAATTTGGCTGATTTTTCAGCGACTTCTCCGACTATTTTGACGTTGGTCAACAGTAGGTCGTCTCTGCTCATTCCGGGTTTTCTAGCGATACCCGCAGTAATGACTACAATGTCGCTCCCCTCTGTGAGATCGTAATTATTGGTTCCCACCACTTTGGTGTCTGCCCCAAGTACCGGAGTGGTCTCGAACATATCCAGGCCCTTGCCCTCCGGAATGCCTTCAAGAATGTCGATCAAGACTACGTCCCCGAGTTCCTGAGCTGAGGCATAAGCCGCCACGGATGCCCCGACATTGCCTGCTCCAATAACCGTTATCTTCTTTCTGGCCATACTTTATCCTCCAAACAGATCTTGATTAGGGCATCAGCTCAAGATCAATGGGCAGATCGGTCCTTCCCCTGCCCCACTTAATCTCGTGCTGCCCCCTTTCATTCTTGTTGCCTCAGCTTAACGCATGGCGTCCTGGGGGGGAACCTTTATATGAAGAATTCTTCAAAAATTGTCATACATGGATCTATGCAGCCTAGGCGTGACATCTTTGATCATTTTGGAAATTGCCCGCCTCCGGTTTGAGAGTGTCTCGGAAATAGTATCGGTGACATTGTAGGGATACGAAGATGACAGTTCCTTTTGCCAGAGTACTTTGTTGCTATCCGCTCGTTGCAGGGAGCACTCGATGCGCAATACCCCTATGCGGGTAAGTTCTTTGCCATCAGCTTTGTAAGTGGAAGGGGTATCTACATATGATGATATCACCGTTTTTAGGATAGCATCGCCCCCGCTCCGGACCGGAGTGAGTCCTGTCCCCAGGGCGAATTCTTGGCGTAATTCATTGGTAAGCTCAGTCTCTATTCCTGTGACGATCGTATTGTTAACAGCGCTTTCCAAAACGACTGTTTTGAGGTCAGGAGGATACGGATTATCGGTCGGCGCGCCCGCGAAACGGTAACCGCATCCGAAAAGTAATGCCAGAGCCGCTACGGGCAAGCCGAGTCGAATTAGCTGAACCGTTGATTTGCTGCGGGTGGACTGATTCATGCCCCTAATTGAGGATTTCTTGATAGGCTTTCCGGGGGTCGGTGTGCGGGCAGCGTACGTCTCGCTTGCTTCCAAGCCTCTCCGCAACCATATGGCCGTTTTCTGAAAGGAGGTCCAGGAGGAAAACTCTTTTGCCTACCTGTCAGTGCGAGGAGTGCAACGACAAAGCAATCCCCTCTTCTTGAAGGTCTGGAGATTGCTTCGCTACGCTCGCAATGACACCATTGCCAAAGAGTATTCCCCCTGGTCATCCGCTTTCTGAAAATCTTTTCTCCCGCCATTTCACCCGACCACAATATTGAGCAGTTTGCCTGGTACGAGAACCATCTTGCGGACGGTTTTTCCTTCGACAAACTTCTTCACGTTTGATTCCGCCAAGGCTGTTGTCTTAATTTGTTCTTCAGGGAGACCCACCGGCACTGTTATTTCTGCCCGTTTTTTACCGTTGACCTGGACCACAACCAGGACCTCATCCTGTTCCAGCATTGCCGGGTCAAAGGTAGGCCATTTGAGCCGAGTCATGCCCGGTTTTTCACCCAAAATCTCCCACAATTCTTCAGCGACATGAGGCACAAAAGGCGATAAAAGCACAACCACGGTTGCCACTGCATCAATCAGGGCTTCGGAAATTTCCGGCGAATGATCAGCCTCCTGGGGTGTCACGCGGGCCAATTCGTTTGTCATTTCCATGATCGCAGCGACGGCAGTATTGAAGTGGAAACGAGTATCAATATCCTCGGTAACTTTTTTTATAGTTTTATGGGTGATCCTCCGAATCGAGCGAGACGTCTCGTTTTCCGGTCCCGTTGCGAGAGAGCGTTTACGATTCTTGTGCTGGTGCACGAGGTTCCAGACCCTGTGGAGAAAGCGGTAGGCTCCTTCCACACCTTCGGAAGTCCAGTCCAAATCCCTTTCCGGCGGAGCCGCGAACAGGCAGAAGAGTCGCACCGTATCCGCGCCGTATTTGTCTATGAGCTCCTCAGGATCCACCACATTCCCCTTGGATTTGGACATCTTGGCCCCGTCCTTGATGACCATCCCCTGGGTCAGAAGATTGGTAAAAGGCTCATCGCTCTTCTTAATCTTCATGTCCCTGAGGACCTTGGTGAAGAACCTCGAGTACAACAGGTGCAAAATGGCGTGTTCAATTCCTCCGATGTATTGATCCGCCGGCAGCCAATAAGCATCCGATTCCGGATCGATAATCCCTTTGTCATAGTGCGGACACGCATATCGATCAAAGTACCACGACGATTCGACGAAGGTATCCATAGTGTCCGTTTCTCTTCGACCGGGCGCTCCGCATTTTGGGCAGGGGACATTAACCCACCAGCCCAAATCAGGCAGAGGCGATTTTCCGCTCTTGGGAAAATCTATGTCAGTGGGCAGCACTACCGGTAGATCCTCGTCAGGAACCGGGACCGGGCCGCATTTCTCGCAATGAATGATTGGAATCGGCGCGCCCCAATACCTCTGACGGGATATTCCCCAGTCGCGAAGCCGATAGTTTATTGTGGCGCCGCCCTTCCCTAGTGATTCGAGTTTATCCGTGATCGCCTTCATAGCCGCGACATTGTCCATCCCGTCGAACTCTTTGGAGTGGACGAGCTTGCCTTCATCCACATATGCAATCTGCATAGTTGCGGGATCGAGCTTCTCTCCTTCCGGCTGAATAACTACTATGATGTCGAGGCCGTACTTCTTGGCGAATTCAAAGTCTCTCTGATCGTGCGCGGGAACGGCCATAACAGCTCCGGTCCCATAATCGTAAAGAACAAAATTGGCCACATATATCGGCATCTTAAAACCGGTAAGAGGATTAATACAGAAAGCGCCGGTAAATACGCCCTCTTTCTCAGCCTGATCCCCCACTCGACTTTGCCAATCCTGACTCAAGACCCTGTTGATGAAAAGCTCTACATCTTGCTCCTGAGATGTGCCTTTAGAGAGCTTCAGGCAGAGTGGATGCTCGGGCGCAAGGCTCATAAAGGTCGCCCCGTGCAATGTATCGGGCCGAGTCGTGAAAACTTCAATTGATTCACCGCCTTTTTCCAGATCAAACAGGATCTTGGCCCCTTCACTACGCCCGATCCAATTGCGCTGCATAATAAGCACTTTTTCGGGCCAGCCCGGAAGTCTGTCGCACCAGTCAAGGAGTTCCTGAGCATACTCGCTGATCTTCAGGAACCAGCCGTCCTGCTCTTTGTGTATCACCGGAGTGCCGCATCGCCAGCATGCTCCTGCTTCGACCTGCTCATTGGCAAGTATTGTCTGGCATTGCTCGCAATAATTGACAATCGATTTTTTTCTATAAACCAGGCCGTTCTCCAACATTCGTATGAACAGCCATTGTTCCCAGCGGTAATATTCCGGGTTACAAGTCGTGACTTCCCGATCCCAATCGTAAGAAAAGCCCATGCTTTTGAGCTGCCGGCGCATCTCACTGATATTGTCCATGGTCCATTTATACGGATGCGCGCCATGCTTTATAGCAGCATTTTCCGCAGGCATCCCAAAAGCGTCCCAGCCCATAGGATGCAATACATTGTAGCCTCGCATCATCTGAAAACGGGCGACAACATCTCCTATAGAATAATTGCGAACGTGCCCCATATGTATGCGGCCCGAAGGATACGGAAACATCTCAAGCAAATAATATTTCGTTTTTGAACGATCAATTTCGACCTTGAACAGTTTTTCTTTTTCCCAGAATTTCTGCCATTTCTTTTCTATAACTCCGGGATTGTACTTACTCTGCATATAGCCTCCTCGACCACCGCAAAGCGGGGCTTCAATCAATTTTCATAACATACGTACTACGCCTCTTCAACGGCTTTCGTTCTTGACCTTAAACAGAGCCCGTTTTATATTTTGCGTTTACCGCGCGTAAAAGCGACATAAACCGAGGTGAACACCGCTTCAAATCCGCCTCTCCCAATACCTCTTCTCGCATCGAACGCGGGATTCAAATTCTCACCTGAAGGGAAGGTAGTGAGGTGGACCAGGATCGGAAGCATCAAAACTTTATTTTCCAACGCACAGGCACTGAGGGGTAATTCATGCAATCAGAATATTCTGTCAGCCCGGAAGGGGAAAAATTTCCCCTTCCCTCTCCGGAAGCATACGATCACGAATTCCGGCGCCTCGAGACCTTGGCTGGCGAGAACCGTAAAAATGGGCGGGAAATAGTAGCCGTGGTCGGTATGGGATTTGTCGGAGCTGTGATGGGCGCTGTTGTCGCAGACTCTACCGACGCCTCCGGCAATTCCGGCAAGTTCGTGATTGGTATACAGCGACCCAGCACTAGAAGCTACTGGAAGATACCGTTGATTAACCGTGGTATCGCGCCAATGAAATCGGAGGACCCCGAAGTTCCACAAATCATTCAAAGGTGCGTAATCGAGAAAAAAACCCTGACCGCGTCATTTACTTACCAGGCGCTAAATTTAGCCGACGTTGTGGTGGTTGATGTGCAATGCGATTTCATTAAAGAGTCCCTCAGCGACTGTAGCACGGGATACGTGCAAATGGAGGAACTCGAAAAGGCTTTGGAGATAATAGGTGAGACGATCCGCCCTGATACTCTGGTGCTGATCGAAACCACGGTCCCCCCCGGCACCACGGAACAGGTCGCATACCCGCTCATTAAGCGAGCTTTCCAAAAGCGAGGTCTTGAATCCGAGCCCATAATCGCCCACAGCTATGAAAGGGTGATGCCCGGCGCGGATTATGTTGCTTCCATTAGAAATTTTTGGCGGGTTTGCAGCGGTATAAATTCTGAATCCACCCGCAGGGTGGTCAAATTTCTCAGTGAAGTTATTGATACGGTCAATCACCCCCTGACTGTTCTGGAACGGCCCATGGAATCAGAAACCGCGAAAATAGTCGAAAACAGTTTCAGAGCAACTATACTGGCATTCCTGAACGAATGGAGCCTATTCGCGGAGCGCAACGGTGTGGATCTTATAAAAGTGATCGACGCGATCAAGATGCGTCCAACGCATTCAAACATTATATTCCCCGGTCCTGGAATAGGAGGGTACTGCCTGCCCAAGGATGGCGGCCTCGCCGTATGGTCATACCGGCATTTGATGGGATTTGAAGACGAGCTGTTCAAGATCACCCCAATGGCCATAAACATAAATGACAGCAGGGCCTTACACGTGCCCCAATTAGCACGGGATGCGCTCAGAAATATGGGGCGTTACATTGCCGCCGCTAAAGTGACTCTTCTCGGTGCGGCTTACAGAGAAGATGTGGGTGATACCCGTTACAGCGGCTCGGAACTGATAGTTCGAAGGCTTGCCGAAATGGGCGCCGAAATATGCGTGCACGATCCGTACGTGGATCATTGGTGGGAATTCGAAGCACAGGATTCATACCCTACTCCAGGAAAGAGTCGCTCCCGGTTTTTCAGGACTCAAAAGAAACTCAAGACATTGCATATCGAACCAGATATGTGGAAAGCCCTCAGAGACGCTGACGTCGCCATATTCGCAGTGAGGCATAAGCAGCTTATGGATTTGTCCCCTGAAAAAGTAGTCGAGGCGGCGGGAGGTCCTCTTGCTATAATTGATTGCTTCGGCATGCTCAGCGATGATGCCATCAAACGGTATTTCGAATTGGGATGCGAAGTGAAAGGCCTCGGTCGTGGACATATAAATAGGCTGAAGAAGATGTATAAGAAATAAACGAGAGTTCGCTGTTTATGCTCTAAGAGGTCAGGCGTGCGCCCTTCCTGGAAGTATACTTTTTTCTCTGCGTTCTACGCGCATCTGCGGTAATTTCTTAATCGTTCAGTCACGTGCGGGAAAGACTGTAAAACATATGGTTACAGTCATGTCATTGCGAGCGGAGCGAAGCAATCTCTATTCTACGCGTGACCGTGCCAAATCCTGAGATTGCCACGGCCTAACGGCCTCGCAATGACAAACCCGCACCCGGCGTAACTGAAGGGATACGTAATTTCTGCATTTATTCTTGACTTCACCTGGGCAAAAGTGTTAATATTGCTGTAGTTTCAAAGCATTGCGCTCTGGTTGCATGTTCAACTATTCCGGTGAGCACCGGGATACGGAAAATTATATGTACGTCAAATTCTGGGGAGTTCACGGCAGCCTGCCCCGACCGGGTCCTTCCACTCTGAAATATGGCGGGAATACACCGTGTGTTGAGCTTCGTCACCAGGACACTCTAATAATATTGGATGCAGGTACAGGCATTCGAGACCTTGGTGAAGATCTCCTGAGACGTAAGGACCGCTCTGGTAAGCCACTTGGAACGATCGGCCATTTGCTTTTTTCGCATTTGCATTGGGACCATGTGCATGGGTTCCCTTTCTTTGCTCCGGCATTCAAAAAAGGTAATGAGTTCCATCTGTACGGGGCCGCCGGTCTTGACCGGACAATTCAGCAAATTATTGACAATCAAATGCGCCCGCCGAATTGGCCGATCACTCTTGAGCAAATGGCAGCATCTATCTTTTTTCATAATGTGTCCCCTGGTGATAGGCTGAATATTGATGGAATCGCTATTCAGATAGAGCAGTTGGATCATCCTGGAGGAAGCCTTGGCTACAGAATTGAGGTGCACGGTAAAAGCATAATTTACGCAACTGACACTGAATTCCACCTCTGCTGTGACCCTAAGGCGATCGAACTCGCCCGAGGCGCCGACCTTCTAATTCATGACGGAATGTTCACGCCCGAACAATACCTCGGCTTATGGGATGAGACCTCCCGTGAATCTTGGGGGCACAGCACCTGGGAAGGCGCAGTGGAACTGGCCGAGGCAGCTAATGTCAAACAACTGATCCTATTCCATCACGGCAACGAAGACAAAGTAGTGGCAGAGATCGAAAAGAAAGCGCAGGAGCGATTCCCACGGGCTAGCGCGGCCTACGAAGGTCTAGAAATCGAAATTTAGAGCATAGTCTCGGCAAAGGGGCTTTTTGAAATCCGTTGGCCGCGGACTCACACAGATCCTTCTTCCAAGAACTTCTATATTTCCTTAGCTTTCATTGCCCATAATTCAAAAATTTTTAATAGCATTGAATTTTTCGAACGAGTTCGACAGAATGGCGTAGAGACGAGGCATATTAACACCAGCTTAAAGAAAAGCTCGATTGTGGTCGCAACTCGTTGCATTGGGAGACGGAGCATCTCACAGTCGAGCGCGATAAAGATCCCGGTTGACTTGTGATCGAGACTGGACTCCTTAGTATCTATCCATAACTTCAAAAGTGGCAAAGTCACATGATCGTCGAGCTCGTAAGTAATTGAAAAAAAACAGAATCAAAATTCGACTTACTTTTTATGGTTGGATAGTCGTATTCCTCCTGGTCTGGATACCCACCGCATCCATGGTGACCGCGAATAATTTTCTGCTCATAATTTTCCTGATGATTGCAGGTTTGGCCGTGGCTTCCGATCGACTGGCCAGAAGCAACCTAAAGTCCCTCGAATTGTTCAGACGCTTTCCAGACGAAATCTATGCTGAAACCCTTTTCCCGATTGAATATACGCTCATTGGCAAGAACCGCCGCAGTTCATTCGCGTTGGAATTCTCGGAAAATTCGCCTCTGGGGAACCTTGACAGTAAAGTGACTTTTTATCGCGTCGATTCAGGCGAATCAGCTCGGGCTACCAAATTTTTGTCGCTTCCCGCGAGAGGAGACACGCAAATCGAATCCGGGATGCTCTCGTCGCTTTTCCCATTTAATCTGGCGATTTATTCTCGGCCATGCGGTTTTTCGGAATCAATCATAGTGTTTCCTCATGTGGAGCCGATCAACACCGAAATACCGCCTGAATTCGGTCAGATCGGATCAGGTCTGGAACGAGCAGATCCTTTTGGAACCATCCCTTACAATTTCAGAGAATATGTAGATGGCGATCCTTTTAAACATATTGACTGGAAGAAAAGCGCTCGCGCAGGGACTCTGATCACGAGGATTTTATCAGAAGATTCCGGACGTGAAATCTGCATCAGATTGCCCCAGGGAGCATCCGAAAGGGCGATTTCACGAGCCGCTTCGTTGATAGTCCATTTTGGCGAATTACGAAGACCAGTTTCCATGCAATGTCCGGGTATAAAAATTGGGCCCGGTAGCGGTCGGGAATTCATGAGGAGGCTCCTGACCATACTTGCAAAATGGAACAACAACCTGGGAGAGATCTCAGATATTCAACCACGTCACGCCACCACAGTGAGAATAGACCAATCTGGAGAGTTCATTTGGATGCGTCCGGGAGAATTGGATGAAGCACCTGAAAAAATACTTCAAACCGGTCCGTAAGGACTCTAACGACACCGGCCCCTATGGTGCACCAAATTTCCCGAGATCTTTCGCGGCTGAGCGTTCATCTGTTTTGAAATTTTTTCTTTTGCTTTTGGTCGCTCTCTCGGTCGGGGCTGTTTGTATTGAAAACGGCTTGCACCCTATTGCGTTGCTTGCTCTTATACCAGTATCTGCTGCGCTTATCCGGCGCGATTATGATCAGCCCTATGTCTCGTCCGAAAAAGTTATTTCAATTCTTTTGTTGATCTATGTCGCTGCGGTAATCATCGGAATTGTGCTTATACAGCGGCGCATAATTATTCCTTTGTTCATGGTTTATTTCACCTTCGGTATTTTGATAGCGAGGGCAATTTTGCCATTGAACAACCGTGCGATATCACAATTAAGTTTTCTTTCAGTCGGTCTCATTCTCATCAACTGTATCTTGACCAATCATCTTATTTTCGGTTTGCTGTTGCCTTTTTACCTGTTTGTTTTGATGGACACATTGCTGGTGTTCCTTCTTGATAGGTCAAAAAGAGCCGACCTAAATGCTTCTTATCCGATCCAGCAGGACTTTAGCCATCCGGTTGGCCTTTTGAAACTAGTGGCAAAATACTCCGGATTAATTTTTATTATGACCATAATCGCTTTTGCCATTATACCTCGGCCGTTCTTAACATTTCCCGGATTTGCGACCGTTGCATCGGCTGGAGGCGGGCTGGTAGATCTCCAGAAGTACATCAGCTACAAAGATATAGCGAATATGTCGAGTCGCCACAGAGTTGCCTTTGTCGTATACGCAGAAAGGGGATCTCTGCCGGATTATCCGCACTGGCGAGGCCGCGTATTGGACAAAACCGACGGCAATCGGTGGGATTCCACCCAGACACGGGGGACCTTAGCCGGGCCTATTCGAGCCAAACGCACGGAGACTTTCGTCTACAAGTTCGTGCCTTACAGACTACTTTCGCAAACGGTTTATGCTGCGGGTCTGCCGTTGCGAGTCGAAGGACGCATGGGCAGGCCCTTGTATTTGAACTCCAGAGCAGAGATACTACTCGATTCCCCTTTCCTGGTGACTGATTCTTACAAGATTACTGCTGTGGATCGTCCTGTTCCTGCGGCATCAAAGATTGCCCCGGTCAATTTGGACAAAACAGGCGTGACGTCAAGGATCACTAAACAAGCGCAAGAGTGGACTTCAGGATTAACATCACCGGCTGAAAGAGCTGATACACTTGAAAGGAAACTACGGACCCAATTCCGATATGTTCTGGAAAATCCCCCTCCTCCGGAAAATGTGCCGCCCCTTGAGCACTTTCTGTTCCAAATCAGATCCGGAAACTGCGAGTATTTTGCCGGAGCGCTTTGTCTCATGCTGCGAGCAATTGATATACCAGCCCGCGTGGTAGAAGGTTTTGCGGGTATGGAGCAGACAGACCGAGCCGGCCAATTTCTCGTCCGATTCTCGCACGCACATGCGTGGGTTGAAGCGGCGTTGGGGGACGGTAACTGGACGACATTGGATCCCACTCCTCCCGGGCGAGCAGAAGACGGGGCTAGCCTCTGGCGGTTGCTGGTGGACCTATATGATACTTTCGAGTTCAGTTGGATTAGATACGTGGTGCATTTTGATCGATCCGATCAAGCCGCCATACTCAACAACATTTATCAAATTCTTCTATCCACAGTGGCCGGGATGTCAGAGATTAAGTGGAAAACGACTTGGATCTTGTCGGCATTAGGGGCTGGCTTCATTATCGCTCTTGTATGTTTTGCCGGTAGCCGTTTGTTTAATCGAAGGTTCGGCTCATCGAAAATTTATCTTCAGACAATGAATTCTTTAAGACGCAAAAAAATTCTGAACCGTGTTGACTCATGGCACGAGAATAATTTGGCGCAAATAATTGAAAGAATTCCTGAGTCGAAAGACGCGGCACAACAATTTATGGAAGTTTATTTAAAATCCAGATTCGGAGGCGAAAGGACAGGTTCTCAACTCGTTTTGATTAGAGCGCGGGAAGAGTTGCTTCAAAGCGCGCGACGCTCCAAGCTGTCCGGCTCTCATCAAGTGTAACCAATTATT
>JBKQRG010000144.1:0-5658 GCA_052144015.1 Desulfomonilaceae bacterium | reverse complement strand
CCTCTGGCTCGGCCTTCAGCGGCTCGACGACATCGCCGGCGTCTATCAATTCATGGCTCCCTTCGTCGTCCCACATCCTCAAGACCCTCCGGTGTCCAGCAACCCCGGTTGTGGGTAAGGATCAGATACCGAACTAGGGACCATAAGTGCTTTCAATTACTAGCGGGGCCATTTAAAAAATATCGATCAAACCGTTAGCACCTTAGTTACTTACGCTTTGATAGTTAACGCGTTAAGTATTCTTTGCGTCAATAAGAACGGCTATCCGGACTAGGATGCGAACCGGAGATGCCGAGAGAACACTTTTCAACCGTCAACTACGCCAATTCAAGGTCAAATGCTTTTTCTGCGAAATACCCGGTAAATCACAACGTAAAAGAGCGGAATAAAGAAGATGGCCAGCGATGTTGCCGTGATCATTCCGCCCAAGACACTTGTGCCGATGGCTTTTTGCGCTCCCGCACCGGCTCCGGTGGCCAACGCAAGGGGCAGGACGCCGAAGCCGAAGGCCAGGGATGTCATGACGATCGGGCGAAACCGTAATTTCGCCCCTTCCAGAGTGGCCTCCACCAACCCCATCCCATCTTCCAGTTTTGCCTTGGCGAATACGACGATCAGTATCGCGTTCTTGGTTGTCAAGCCCAAGGTAGTGAGGAGCCCGATCTGGAAGTAAACATCATTGGGCAAATCTCGGAATGAAGAGGCCAATACACCTCCGATGATCCCAAGCGGCAAAACCAACATGATTGAAATGGGCAAGGTCCAGCTCTCATAAAGGGCTGCCAGAACAAGGAAGATCACGAGCATGGAAAATGCGTACAGCGCGGGTGCCTGAGAACCGGCCAACCGCTCCTGATAAGAAATCCCGGTCCAGTCATAGCCGATTCCTCGGGGCAATTTGGAAACTAACTCTTGCATGGCTTGCATCGCCTCGCCCGAACTTCTCCCTGACGCCGGCTCGCCCAAGATATTTATGGAGGGGAATGCGTTGAAACGCTCCAGCTTGGGCGATCCGGAGGTCCAGTGTCCGGATGCAAAGGCAGAAAAAGGAGTCATCTTTCCCGAGGCATTGCGAACGTAGAGTTTGTCCGGATCTCTGGGCAACATACGGTACGGGGCATCTGCCTGAACATACACCCGCTTCACTCGTCCACCCTGTATAAAGTCGTTGACATACGCGCTGCCAAACGCGGCCGATATAGTGTTGTGAATCGCCGTGATGGGAGTGCCCGTAGCGCCTGCTTTGTCCCAGTCCACATCAACACGATACTCCGGCACGTCCTCCAGTCCGTTGGGGCGAACCCTCATCAATCTTGGATCTTGCATAGCCATACCCAGGAGTTGATTGCGGGCCGCTATAAAATCACCGTGGCCCAGGTCGCCGCGGTCCTGCAATTGAAAATCAAAACCTGTGGCTACCCCCAACTCAATCACGGCAGGCGGAGGAAAGGCGAACACCATGGCGTTGCGAATCTTTGAAAATACTGCCATAGCCCTTCCAGCCAGCGCAGCAGCTTTCTGATCCGCTCGGCCACGAAGACCCCAATCCTTGAGCTTCGCAAACGCCATACCCACATTCTGTCCTTTGCCGGCGAAGCTCATCCCGGAGATCGTCATTATCGACTCAACCGATTCCTTTTCTGTTTCCAGAAAATGCTCTCTGACTCTATCCAGGACCTCTTTGGTGTGTTTCAGAGTGGAATTTGCCGGAAGCATCGCCTGAACCATAATTATGCCCTGGTCTTCATCAGGAAGATAGGAGGTGGGCATACGATGAAACAGAAATCCCATCGCAGTCACGATCAGAACAAAAACGACCAGATAACGCAGGTTCTTGGAAAGAGCATGGTCAACCACCTTCAGGTACAATTCCCCGCCTCGGAGAAAGTAGCGATGAAACCAGCTCAAGAATGGGCGCAGGAAAAAAATTGCATTTTCCGATGGTTCATGCCCCTTGGCCATAGGCTTTAGAAGGGATGCGCTCAAAACCGGCGTCAAGATCAGGGCCACAACAACTGAAAGAAGCATTGATGCAATAATGGTCACGGAGAACTGACGATAGATGACTCCGGTCGAGCCGCCAAAAAAAGCCATAGGACCGAAGACAGCGGAGAGTACTAGGCCGATCCCGATGAGAGCACTGGTAATCTCGTCCATTGATTTCGCGGTAGCCTCTCTGGGGCTGAGCCCCTCGTCACGCATGATACGTTCCACGTTTTCCACCACCACGATCGCGTCGTCCACGAGTAGGCCTATGGACAAAACCATCGCAAACATGGTCAGCATATTGATGGAGAACCCGAACAGCCCCAGAACTGCGAAAGTCCCCAGGATTACTACAGGTACTGCGATGGTGGGGATCAGGGTGGCCCGAATATTTCCCAGGAAAACATACATGACCAGGAATACCAGCAGGATCGCCTCGAAGAGCGTCTTGACCACTTCTCCAATGGCCACTTTGATGAATGGCGTTGTGTCGTATGGATAGACAACCTTCATCCCCGGAGGGAAGTACCGGCTCATCTCGTCTAGTCTTTCCTTGATCGCGTTCGCTGTATCCAACGCATTTGCGCCGGCTGCCTGCCGAATGGCCAAGACGCCAGCCGGTTTGCCATTGAAGTAACTATCGACATCGTAGAATTCAGTGCCTAATTCCGTCCGCCCGACATCTTTGATCCGCACGATTGACCCGTCCGGATTCATTCGAAGAGGGATCGCAAAGAACTGCTCAGGCGTTTTGAGAAGACTTTGGACGATGATCGATGCGTTCAAAGACTGGTCTTCCACCGCAGGAGTCCCGCCAAACTGGCCTGCAGAGATCTCCACGTTGTAGGCCCGTAGGGCCGTGACGACATCCTCGAACGTCAGACGATAATTGGTCAGACTGTCGGGGTTCAGCCAGATCCGCATGGCATACTGGGTGCCGAAGACCTCAACCTCGCCTACCCCCGGCACTCGCGACAATACCTTCTCGAGACTGGACTGTGCATAATCTGTCAAATCGTTGGCATCCATGCTGCGGTCGTCCGAGACCAGGCCAACGATCAATAGATAGTTCCGAGTCGATTTGGCGACCTTCACTCCCTGCTTTTGGACCACGTCCGGCAGGCTGGCCATGGCGAGCTGAAGCTTGTTCTGTACCTGTGCCCAGGCAAGGTCAGGATCGGTTCCGGGAGCAAAAGTAAGTTCAATCCGGGAGGAGCCGGATGAATCGCTGGAGGCGGACATGTACAGCATCTTGTCAAAACCGGTCATCTTCTGTTCGATGATCTGCGTCACGCTATTTTCGACCGTCTCCGCAGAAGCGCCGGGATAATAGGAGTCAATCGCAATGGAAGGCGGAGCGATGGGCGGATACTGTGATATGGGCAGATTGTAGATCGCCAGGCCGCCTGCGACTATCATTATAATGGCAATAACCCAGGCAAAGACAGGACGATCCAGAAAGAATCGTGACAACATTCAGCGCCTCCGTCACTTCGGATTTGCGGCGGGATCAGCCGTATTCCCAGGTTTCACCTCAGCTTTTCGAGGAATGTCAAAAGGGATTGTCTTGACCGTGCTGCCAGGTCGAATTTTCTGAATTCCCTCCACGACAACGCGATCGCCAGATGAAAGACCTGATGATACAAGCCACTTGTCTCCGATGGCTCGCTCCAAAGTGAGACTGCGCTGTTCAATCTTCCCGTTGGAGTCTGCCACGAGTGCTATGGCATTACCCTTTGGATCACGTGAAACTGCCTGCTGAAGAAGCAGGATGGCCTGCTCGTTTGAACCTTCGATTACTGCAGCTCTGACGAACATTCCGGGCAGCAGGACTCCTTTGGGATTTGGAAATAGAATCCTCAGGACAACGGATCCGGTCGTGGGATCCACCGTGATGTCCCGAAATAGAAGCGTTCCCTTGAATGGGTACTCTTTGCCATTTTCCAGGATAAGTTTGACTTCCTTATGGTTTTCTCCATCCTGACTGATGTGATTGTGCTCCAGGCGACTCCTCAATCGCAAAAGTTCGGCCGTGGATTGGGGCACATCCACGTAAATGGGGTCCAACTGTTGAATGGTGGCCAACGCAAGCGGCTGATGTGCAGTCACCAGAGCCCCATCCGTTACGTTGGATCTTCCAATCCGACCGGAGATGGGCGCCGTGACGCGGGTATATTCCAAATTGATTCTGGCTGTCTCCACCGCGGCTTTCCAAACCTCAACATCAGCTTCGGCCTGTTGCAGGGCTGCCTCTCTATCGTCATAGTCCTGCTGGCTGACCGCTTTTTCCGCGAGTAATCCCTTGTATCGTTCGAACTTTAGCCGTGTGATTCTCTGATTGGCTTGTGCTTTCGCAAGATTGGCCATGGCACTGTCGAACGCTGCCTGAAAGGGAGCTGGATCGATCTGATACAATACCTGACCGACATTGACATCAGAACCTTCCGTAAACAGTCGTTTCTGAATGATGCCATTGACCTGGGGTCGGATTTCCGAAACCAAATATGCAGACGTGCGGCCAGGTAATTCAGTGGTTAGTACAAGTTCCTGTGGCTGGACCGTTACGATAGCCACTTCGGGAACAGGAGGCGCTGCAGATTGCGGCCGGCGGTCGCAGCCGAAAAGCAGTAGCACTGAAACAGTGACGAACAAGAAGATCGCGGGTCGCGGTGATGTGCGCATGGTGCAACCTTGGAGAATGTGTTTGCTGTACTTTCCCTCGTTCGAGGGGCTTGCCCCGTTGTTTGAGAAGGCTCGGTTAGACGCAGCAGCCTTCTCCTGGACATTCTTCTCAATCAAAGAGCTTCTTGAACGCCCGCTTGATCTGGGACATGCCATCCGACAGCTCATTTTCAAAGGTTACAGCCTTGTCCTTGGCCATTTGCTTCGTTTCCTGGAGTCGGTCTTTGTACTGTTTGATCTGTGCAACGAGTTCTCTCTTTACGTGCTCAAACTGAGCCATAGCCCCAGCCTTTTTCACTTCAAATTGAACCTCCAATGCCTCCATCTCAGCTTCTAATCCAATAGCGGCTGCGATGAACGTGTTGGCAGCCGTTCTTAGCGATTCATCAATGGATTGGCCGGCAGCGTCCAGCTCACGATCAAGGGTGGTTTCCAGCGTGGTGATTGAGTGTTGGATCTTTTCCTTCTGGGCTTCGAATGCATCTCTCGCCTCAGCTTTACCCAAAGCCAGTTGAACCTGCACATCCTGGAACCGAGCCTGAATTTCGGTTTTCTTTTCATCTGCGATCCCTTTGGCCTTCGCCACCTCTGACTTGAACGCCTCCAGCGTCGCGTTCAATCGTTTCTTCCGAGCTTCGAGTTCCTCCAGGGCTTGCTCTTTGGTTTGTTGCAGTTGGGCCTCGACCGCTGTCGCGCCGGCTTCCCATTTATCCAGTTTCGTGTCGATGGCTTCCCTGATTTCCCTAATCTTTGACATAGCATTATCTCCTTTGCATCTGAATTGTACGGCGGTCTTTCGACCGCAACGGGTCTTAATGACTTATTGCTGGTGCCCTTAAGACGCCCAAGACGTCATCTGGTGGCCTCGATTTTCCAGCGTCAGGAGCCCTCTTTATCCGTTCGAGCCTGATTCCCACTTACGTGTCCGAAGTCGTCCAATGCGGGATGCTGAAGAAAAACGTCGAGCCTTTACCCGGCTTGGATTCAACC
>JBKQRG010000143.1:0-14979 GCA_052144015.1 Desulfomonilaceae bacterium | reverse complement strand
GTAACCTATTGATCTCATTAGGTGGGCCGCCCGGCTCTCACGGCGGAGACAGGGGTTCGAAACCCCTTGGGACTGCCAATGATATAAGGATGTTACAGTGATCTACGGATCACTTTTTTTGTCGATGGGGGCCATTTGTTGAAAGAAGGTTCACCACGGCATGCAAATCTTGGTTGATGTTATGGATGTACTTCTCGGTGGTGCTCAAATTTTTGTGTGGGATCTGTTTTCTCCTGGCAACTCCAACGGTCGAGGCTTGGAACTAGCCCGGACACATGGTATCGGCTGCATTCGTCATTCTCCTTGTTGCCCGTGATTCGTCGGAAATATAGACTGCCTCCGGACTCATTGCAAATACCGGCAGACCTGCTTCAAGCAGGGTTGACTCTGCGGCG
Source organism: Desulfomonilaceae bacterium (assembly GCA_052144015.1). Taxonomy (GTDB): domain Bacteria; phylum Desulfobacterota; class Desulfomonilia; order Desulfomonilales; family Desulfomonilaceae; genus DATJPW01. The sequence goes on along the minus strand of JBKQRG010000143.1, from coordinate 14,584 downwards.
CAACAATGCATAATCCGAATCGGACTTTCGTAATACGAACCAGCATGTCGAGGTACAGCATGGTAGCCGACCGTCGCGCGGACAACAGTATCAAGTCACTGGTGAAGGCCCTCAACATAGTCAAGCTCTTCACCCCAGCCAAAAGCGAATGGGGCATCAAAGATATCGTCGAGGCCCTTGGATACCACAAGAGTTCTGTTCAGCGACTAGTTACCACCTTGGCGGCCGAAGGTTTTCTTGAGAGAACTCGGCCCACAGGGAGCATCTTTAAGCTCGGTCCCATGTTGCTCATGCTGGGGAACGTAGCCTCCGAGAGCTCAGACCTCCGGCGGGTTGCACGGCCTTACCTCCAGCGCCTCGTCGAACAGACACAAGAGACCTCCCATTTGTGCGTTGTTGACCAATCCAAGTGCTACTACTTGGACAAGATCGATTCCAAACAGGCAATACGCCTGTCGACCTATGTCGGTCAGAGACTTCATCTGCACTGCAGTGGTGTGGGGAAGGCGCTCCTGAGTGGTATGCGTGAGGAGGATGTGGACTTAGTCATCGCCAAACGAGGCCTCCCTCGCTTCACAACGAACACCATTACTGACCGGCAACGTCTTTTCCAAGAATTGGCGTCGATCCGCGAAAGCGGACTATCGTTCGACGACGAAGAGTATGAAGTAGGGCTGAGATGTGTCGCTGCGCCGGTGCTGGACAATCAAGGTCGGGTCGTGGCCGCAATCAGCGTCTCCGGACCCGTACAGCGACTCACCACAGAAGCGCTCGATCGATTTGCGGTCCATGTAAAGCAGGCCGCGCAGGAAGTTTCACGGAACTTGGGCTATGCGGGTGAAGCTATTTCATAGCCCTTGCGATCCGGTTTCTGTCGGTCCAATCAGAAATTGATTCGCACTGCGAAGCATGAGATCGCAACGTGACTTTTTTCTTGACAGCCTCAACTCCGTGGGGTTACCCTCAAAGTCAACAAGGTAGCACCAGCGCTTGAAGACCTTATCTAAGGCTGAGTACGTGTTCCTTGTCTCGTGGTTATCGTATGTGCTGCCAGCCAGTCGAACAAAAGGTGATCCCGAGCATTTTATTCCCCTCAATTCGTTATCATTATTGCTGACTAGACCTGCTCGCGGATTGGCCAAGCTTTGCAGTCCTGAAATATAAGACCAGAGAAGCCCGTCGCTAATGGCAGGAGTTATCTTGGCAGACAACCTGATCTCCAAAGAGGACTCCTCAGACGAGATGAGGCTTCTAGGACAACTCGGAACCTTCGTAAGAAGGGAAACACATGGACCGACTAGCCATAATCTTTGGGATTTCCTTCGTCTATATCGTCGTCACAACAGTTGTGGGAATGTGGTCGCTCAGACGCACGAAGGACACCGAAAGCTTCATGACTGCAAAACATCAGATGGGCGCCATAGTAATTGGCATTCTGATGATGTCGGAATTTATCGGAACAGGATCAACGCTGGGCACGGCCCAGACCGCATATGAAAAAGGGATATCCGCGGCATGGAATCTGATTACGTTGGGTATTGGTTATTTGCTTTATGCGTACCTTATGGCGCGAAAGTTCAATGCCCTTGGGGAATATACTATCTCAGGAGCATTGGCCAGGCATTACGGTAACGGCGTGAGGATGGTGGTATCCATCACCATGATTTACGCTCTGACAACGGTCAATGTTAGTATGTACACTGGAGGCGCCGCAACAATCGCTTCGCTGCTCGAAGTTCCCATCCAGACGGCCGTTTGGATTATCGGGGCTGCGACAATACTCAATGTAACGCTCGGGGGGATCCGAGGGGTCGGTCACGCGAATCTAATTCACGCCTCATTCAAATACATGGGACTAATAGTCGTTGCCTTGGTCGGCTGGGGACTCCTTCAAGCCAAGCCGCAGGCGATTGAGATGATCCCGAAAAGTCACTTCTCTCCTACTGGGGTAGGTGTTTCCACTCTGATTGCATGGACCCTGGCGAATATCGGAGCAGTATTTTCGACTCAATACGTCATTCAATGTATTGGTTCACTCTCCACTCCGGAGGATGCAAAAAGAGCAAGTATTGTCGCGAGCATCACGATAGTCCCTATAGGACTCTTTGCGGCATTTATCGGTATTGCCTCGAGATGCCTGTTCCCGGATATTAAGAGCGTTATGGCCATGCCGGTATTTTTTAATGTTATGAACCCGTGGCTGGCCGGTATTGCCGTATCTGGCATTATAGCAGCCACTTTTGTCACAATTCTGGCCTGCCAGTTGGGGGCAACGGCCCTGATCATGAAGGATTTCTTCATCCCATTTGTAGAACCTGATGAAAAGCACAAAATTTGGGCAACCCGAGCGATCTCGGTTCTAATCGGACTTGCCCCAATTCCTTTTGCTTTGTACGTCCCGGGATTGCTAAAGACTATATTCTTTGCAAGGGCCCTCCGAACCGCAATCGCTGTGCTGGCTATCTTCATGTTTTATCTTCCCACTGTGGGAACAAGCAGGGGAGCATTGGTCGGTCTGATCTGCAGTGTTATAGGCACGACGCTCTTCTTTATTCTGGGAAATCCTTGGGGAATAGATAACATCTATGTGGCTGCAATTATTCCCGGTCTGGTGATGATAGCGGAGCGCCTGTTCGCAAAGGGCGGCCAGAGCCATCCTTCTGCAACTGCATGAGCCGGGGAGGATCGTTCACTATGGTAACATCATTAAGAGAATGGCTTGAAGTTCTCGAAGGCGCGGGAATGCTCAAACGAGTGACCCGCCCGGTTAATTCGGCCCATGAGTTGGCTGCTGTCGCGAAAAGGGGTGATGGAAAGTTTTGCCTTGTCTTCAACAATGTGGAGGGGGCAAATATGCCGGTTGTCGCCGGGATAGCCAGCAGTCGAGAAATGTTCGCCTTGGCATTGGGAATCCAGGCGGAAGATCTGGTTGAAACTTTTTCAGCCGCTCAAGCGAGCCCCAAAGATTGCATTCTGGTAGATGCAAACGCAGCGCCCGTTAAGCAGATCGTCAAGCAAGATGTTGATTTGAATGAATTTCCGATTCCCGTGCACCATGAAAAGGATGCTGGAGCGTATATTACGGCAGGCGTGCTGGTCGCCAAAAATCCTTCTACCGGAATTCGAAATTTATCAATCCACAGGTTCCAAGTTCTCGATAAGAATAAGCTAGGGATGCTCATATTGCCCAGGCATCTTTGGCATTTCTTCCGTATGGCCGAAGCGGAACAGAAACCACTGGATGTGGCAATCACTATCGGACTGGACCCGGTTCTGTTGCTTGCTTCTCAGGCCATTACACCACTCGGGGTGGACGAGTGCACCATTGCCAGCGCCCTGTACAAGAAACCTTTGGAATTGGTGAAATGCGAAACCGTTGATCTGGAAGTTCCCGCTCACGCGGAAATTGTCCTGGAAGGGCGGATAATGCCGAACATCAGGGAGGTTGAAGGGCCGTTCGGTGAGTATCCGAAATATTATGGGCCGGCCACGCCAAAGCCTGTATTGGAATTGACCGCGGTTACCACGCGAAAGAATCCCATCTATCAAACCATCGTCCCTGCTACGATGGAGCACATGCTGCTGGGATCCATACCCCGAGAAGGGGGCTTGCTTCAAGTGATAAGGAATGCTGTCCCCAATGCCTCTGCGGTCCATCTCACCCCAGGGGGAACTTGCCGCTATCACGTTGTGGTTTCGCTTGACAAACAAAATGATGGGGAACCCAAGAACGTGATGTTTGCCGCCTTCAGCAGCAGCCAAGAGATAAAGCGGGTTGTCGTCGTGGACAAAGACGTTGATATTTTCGACTCGATAGACGTCGAATGGGCAATCGCGACACGGTGCCAAGCCGCAACCGATGTGGTCATTGTGCAGCGTGCGCTGGGCAACAAGCTCGATCCGTCGAGTGATGACGGTATAAGTGACAAAATGGGTATAGACGCGACAATTCCTCTGAGCGCCGATCCTTTCAGGTATGAAAGAATTCGCATCCCTGGCGAAAAAACGATCCGTCTTGAGGATTATATCAATTGATGAGAATAGAGGCATGTGGTCGTTACGAGAAGTGTTAGCGAGAATCACGGGAGCATCCGGCGACAATTGACTCACCTCGCGTTCACCTCTTGAATTTGTGTGTGCAGCAAGGTCACGAACAGTAGGATTGTGGATTTGTGATCGGCGCTGTCATGACATGGCATGACGCGTGTCCCCCTACGAGCCTTTGACCCTGTGCGAATTGGTTAGTTATGCCACGTTGTTCTAAACGACCGTTATTGCTTGCACAGGAGTAGACATGTCATTAAGTTTAGGAAACATTCTTTCGGTGGACCTCACTTCGAGGAAGTTTGAGTCTTATCCTGCCGATGAATCGCTACTGAAACAATTCATAGGCGGAAGCGGGTATGGCGCCTTTCTATTGGCTCACAACCTTCCTCAGCCGCCCGATCCTTTTGATCCGACCAATCCGCTTATCTTCGCGGCTGGCCCTCTCACCGGAACTCCAGTCCCGACCTCGGGACGACACACTATCATCAGCCGCTCGCCTCTGACTGGGTTGTGGGGCGAGGCATCGGTGGGGGGAACCTGGGGCAGGGAACTCCGTAGATCAGGCCTTCTGGCCATAGTGATCACGGGCCGCGCCGAAAATCCTTCCTATCTCTGGGTGTCGCCGGAAGGGGTTGTATTGCGTTCGGCCGACGGCATCTGGGGCCGCGAATGTCAGGAAAGCGACGAGTTGCTGCGGGATGAAACCGATTCCAAAGCGGTGGCCGCCACGATTGGGCCGGCCGGCGAGCGCCTGGTTCCCCTGGCCGGGATTTTCACTGACGGGTCTCACGCCCGGGTGGCAGGCCGCTGCGGTATGGGCGCCGTGGCCGGCTCCAAAAATCTTAAGGCAGTGGTCATTAGGGGAGCAGGTAAAGCGACGGTGCGCAACCCGGAAGCCCTCAAACAAAGTATTAAACCGTTGATGGAGAACTATCGCAACGTAGCGAAGCCGATGGGTCGATTTGGCACGGCCAACCTGGTCTATCCATGTTCAGAAGTAGGGACCATGCCCTTCCAAAACTGGCGGAAGGGCAAATGGGACGGAGCGGAAAGGATCAACGGCCAGGAACTAAATACTCGATTTCACAAAGGGCAATTCCACTGTGCAGGTTGCCCCATCGGCTGCGGCAGGGTCATCGAGCTGGATGGGCAGGAAATGGCCGGCCCGGAATACGAATCCTTGGCCCTCTTGGGAGGATCTTGTTTAATTGATGACCTGGAGGCTCTGTGTCGCCTCAACAGACGCTGCAATCAGTTAGGCATCGACACCATGGAAACCGGCTCTCTGGTGGCCTTGGCTATGGAGCTTTATGAGCGCGGTGAGCTCACCCGTGAGGATACCGACGGCCTGGAACTTACTTGGGGCAATGTCTCGGCGGTCTCTCAGGTAGTAGAACAGATGGGCCGCCGGGAAGGCTTGGGGGGCCTACTGTGTCAGGGCATGAACGCGGTGATTCAGCAAATAGGGAGCCCAGCCGGCGAATTTGCCATTCAAGTCAAAGGGCTGGCCGCAGCGGCCCACGACCCCAGAGCCTACAACAGCATTGCGCTGGGCTATGCCACGTCACCGAGGGGGGCCTGTCACCTTCAGGCATTCAGCCACGTATTTGAGCGCAACGTGATCATGCCCGAGTGGGGACTCAATGAACCGATGGACCGGCAAGCGGTGGAGGGCAAAGCAGAACTGGTAATCCGTAGCCAGCACTTGATGGCTCTTTTTGATTCTCTGGCAATTTGCAAATTTTCAACCTTTGCCGGGGTTTCCCCCACGGTCTTGTGCCAATGGCTCAATGACGTGACCGGCTGGGATTTGGATACCAAGCAATTGGAAGCATGCGGCGAACGCATCTTCAATCTGAAGCGCCTTTACAACAACCAATTGGGTATCACTCGAAAGGATGACACTCTGCCCGGCCGTTTCTTGACCCGTAAAAGAGGAGAAGGCGGAACCGTGGCGAATCTACCTCCACTCAACATTATGCTCAGTGATTACTATGAGTTGCGCGGATGGGATGAGTTAGGTATTCCACGGAAGGAAAAACTGGCCGAAATGAGCCTGTCGGAGTGGGCACCACTTGGATCGGGGTGAAGATCGGAAGATTGGCCCACGTTAAGCCTCATAGACGCTAAGTTAAGGGCAGGTATGGTTCCGTAGGAACCTCTGAAAATAGCCCGGTGATTCATCGCCGGGTAAAGAATGCGGCTCCAGTAAAGGTCGTTCAGTCCCAGGGGGACGACTGAAGAAGCTATGGCCGGCGTTAATACATCAGTCGTCCCTCACGGGACTAGAAATCTAAGGAATACGCTTTCCCGGCGATCAAGAGGCTGTCTCAGAATTATCTTATCTGCCACACTCGTAGCACGATGCAGTAAGAGGGGCAGGTTTCAAACCTGCCCGTTCTTTAGAAATTCGACCGAGGGCGGGTTTCAAACCCGCCCCTACAGTAGCTGTTTGTTACCAACCGCCAATTGCAACAGCATACGACATCTGGTGGGTTCCGTCTCTGCATTGATGTTGTGGCACGACTTAGGGTTCAGGAAGAATTCTGAGACAGTTTCTCAATCGCCGGGCTACTATCATCTCGTCCCGATGGGACGAGCGGACCAGAACGTTTAAGTTAGGGCATATGAGGCTCCGTCTGGGAATGCATGACCTGGAGGCTCTGCCTCCATTATAGGCCAGAATTCCAGATAATTACCAGACAGAGCCCGGAAGATATTGGTTCCCAGGCGGAGCCTGGGAACCAGGAAAAAAAGAAATTTGTCATATACATTGGCCAATCGATCATTTGATTTGTGCCTACACTTAGAGGCGAAGTGGTGTCTTCGAGTGATTCGGGCGACACCATGATGATTGCATGAGAACTACGCTGTCGATAGACAATGATGTGCTGGACAGGGCCAGGGCGATTGCGACCAAACTGAGGAGACCTTTCAGAAGCATTGTGAATGAGGCGCTTCGTGCCGGTCTCGACCAGATGGAAGTGGCCGCACTACAGCGCCCCTACAAAACCGAACCCCATGCAATGGGCCTCCGCTCTGGTCGGAATCTGGATAATGTCCAAAAATTATTGGCCCGAATTGAGGGTGGAGGCTCGCGTTGATTCCAAGGATCGCAGCGGCTTTGAAACATTAGAACTCAGCCCGTTTTCGGCTTGGTCCTTAACCTTACCATGAGAGCCGTCAATGCTGACGGAGTCATCCCGGGCACTCGCGATGCATGTCCCAGCGAGACAGGACGAACAATTATTAATCTTTCCGTCAACTCTCGCGAAAGACCCGGAATCCCGTTGTAATCAAAATTCTCGGGCAACAGAACCTGCTCCAGCTTATGAAATTGATTCGATTCCCGCTTCTGTCGCTCTATGTACCCGTCGTATTTAATTCTGATCTCGATTTGACGTATCAAGTCCGGGTCCAGGTTGTTGGGCAGAATTCCGAAATGCGCCAAATCCTGACCGCTTATCTCTGGTCTTTTCAGGAACTTTGCCCCGGACATTGCATCTCGAATCTCCGACCCACCGCGGGAAGTCACTAGCGCATTTATCTCTTTCGAAGGTCTGACCTTCACCTCGTTGAGCCGCTGCATCTGTGCGTCGAGTTCGCGGAATCCGGCGGATTGAGCCTCCATTAATGAATCGGAAATCAGCCCGACTTCGTATCCTTTAGATAATAGCCGCTCCGAGCAATTGTCTTCTCTTAAGAGCAACCTGTATTCAGCCCTTGAGGTAAACATGCGATACGGCTCTCTGATCCCTTTTGTGACCAGGTCATCCACCATGACTGACATATATGCTTCGGATCTTTTTAAAATAAAAGGCTCTCTGCCCAAAATGGCTGAAGCCGCATTGATCCCGGCCCATAATCCCTGAGCTGCGGCCTCTTCATATCCCGAGGTACCATTTATCTGCCCTGCCATGTACAAGCCTTTAACAGCCTTGGTTTCCAGGGTGGGCCTGAGCGACATCGGGTCAATGAAATCATATTCGATAGCGTAGGCAGTGCGCGTGATCTCAGCCTGCTCCAATCCTGGGACCGACCGGACCAGCTGGATTTGGATCTCCGGCGGAAGCGAATTACCCAAACCTTTAATGTAGACCTCGGAAGTGTGAAGCCCCTCCGGTTCCACCACGACCGGGTGCGCTTCTCTTTCGGGGAATCGGGCAACTTTGTCCTCTAATGATGGGCAATATCTGGCGGGAGTCCCTTTGATAGTGCCCGAATAAAGTGGTGATTTTTCCAAATTGCGGCGCACAATTTCATGCGTCTTTTGCGAACTGCGAGTGCGGAAACAGGACCTTACCGGACGCTCGATTGAACTGGTCCTTAATGAAAAAGGTCTTATGATCCGATCCCCGGGATCCTCCTGCATAACAGTCAGATCCACGGTGGAACCCTTCACACGTGGAGGCGTCCCTGTTTTGAACCGTCCCAATGGGAATCCCAATTGCTTCAATTGCGAAGCCAAGTCTATTGAGGAGAATTCACCGCTGCGACCGGCTGGGTAATGATGAGATCCAACATGTATCAACCCATCAAGAAAAGTGCCCGTAGCCAAGATGACGGCCCTCGTTGCCACTTCATAACCTGACCGCTCGCAAATTCCCCGGCACTCTCCTGCCTCGATGATGAGTCCGGTAACCATTTCTTGCCGCACAAGCAGATTGCTTTCTCGTTCAACTGCCGCTTTCATCGCTAGGGAATATTCCAGTCGGTCGCACTGCATACGAGAGCCCTGAACAGCGGGCCCTTTGCCCGTCCCCAGGAGTTTGTATTGGATGCAGGAGGCGTCGGCGGCCCTTCCCATTTCACCACCCAAAGCGTCTATTTCCTTGACGAGATGCCCCTTCCCGAGCCCTCCGATGGAAGGATTGCACGGCATCAGACCTATCGTATCCGCTCCCAGGGTGTACATCCATACTGAGAGCCCCATTCTTGCGCAAGCCAGGGCAGCCTCGCAGCCTGCATGACCCGCCCCAACCACGATTATGTCGACACCCGGTCTTTGCATTATTTTCCTAAATTAAAGTGCAATGCTTCGTTAGTAGTCCAATCAGTATAGTTTCAATGCGTCGAAAATCAAGTAGCCAATGATTGTAAGCTGATCGGCATCATTGCGAAAATAAATCAATCTCCGAAGTGAATTTAGGATTTTGGATCGGACATCGGATTTGAAGAGGGCGCAGTAGGGCTGAGTCGAATAATCAAGGGGGGATGCGGACGACGCGGCAGCGCGCTTTACAAATAGAACATGTGAAATTGGTTTAATTCAGGCTGGACGCCAAATTTTACCCGAGCGAGATTTTGTATCATGTATTACATTAGCTTCTACATTTAACATTTCAGTTTTAAGATATTTTTTTATGATAAACATTTTTGAGTCTTCTGACATTGCTTGAAGTTGCTCTGATACCTACGATCACATATTTCGCGCATATGACTAAATCTATTGCCTTTCTGTGTTGACTACAACCATCACAAATGATAGAATCGTTTTGTAAAACCACAAAATCAATGAATTTCATTAGCCTTTCTCGAAAGGAGTATTGGTATGGTTGCAAGAATAACCTCCATTTGTGTGGTAATCAGCCTGATTTTGTTAACTGTTGGAACGACGGTGTCTGTCGCCTCGTACTGCGGGCCAGACCCCGGCTGTCCACCCGTCAAGGTGCAGGTCCGTGGACCAGGCATGCCTTGCGGCGTGCCGGCGATGGCCGGACCAAGGCCTATGCCCGGAATGGCAAGCTGCTGCCCTCCGCCTTGTCCTCCGCAGCAAATGTGCCCTCCGCCATGTCCGCCACCTTCGTGCGCTCCGCCTCCATGCCCGCCGCCAATGTGCGAGCAGAGGGGATGCTTTAATCCGTTGAGCTGCGTTTTTGACCTGCTCGCCTTACCGTTCAGGATTTTCGGTTGGGGATCGGGTGGTTGCGAGCAGCAGGCTTGTGCTCCGCCCTGTATGCCGATGCCGAGCTGTGCGCCTCCCTGCCCTCCTGTGGCCAAGGTTAAACCTCCGAAAGGTGGTTTTCGCCCCATGATGCCTTATTAATGATATTTCAGGGCTCGTAGATCAATTTAATTGACTTGGCGGCTGCGGCGCATGAACCCTGGACTGCAACCGCCGGCATCAAAGGGGCTTTTCGGCAAATGTTGTTGCCGGATTAGGTTGTCACGCCGGGCGGATTCTTCCCCCGGCGTTTACTCGTGGCAGAAACAGCCGTTTTCCGCAAAGTGCGTATAGGCAAAAGTTTCCGGGGAGGACGTTTTTGCAAAAACGCCCTCCCCAGACCCCTCCCCAATCCCGCGTTCTGCGCGGGACTAGATGGCTGGCGGTGGGGACAGTTGCGCAGAGGTAGGTCGGGGCGTCCCCGACACGGTGTCATGACCTCAGATTGGTAGCGGCCGGCGTCCCTGCCGGTCGAAAATTAGGCAAAAAATCACGGGGCGGCCACGGGCCGCCCTACCGTTACTTGCATTCACCTTTGATATACCAGAAAGCTGGTTCCCTTGTTCCAGATCGACCCTGCGAATCGCCGGGAGGCCGGCCGCTACCGAAATTTGAACCGCATGGGCGTGTTTCATGTTGGCCTAGCCAACTCTCAGGAATTGTTCCTGTTGCCCATAATATTTGCAGGTGATGGCCCGGCTACGGTCTACCTTTGATATACCTCCAGCCATTTAATCCCGCGGTTTCGCGGGATTGCCGGAGAGGGTGCGGGTCCACTCGGCGTGGGGCCAACATGCATCTTGAGTGCGGGCGGGTTTGAAACCCGCCCCTACCAGACTCCGATGCCCCCTGATGCATGGTCGCCGTGCGCAGAGCACCTTTTTGCACAAAAAGCGGGTTCCCCCGCATTCTTTTCTCTTCCTCTCTCTATGCTCTTTGCGGTGAATCTTACTGTTGATCAGACGATAACCGTTCGCTTGATAGTTTCCACCGCGATTTTGGGATCATCGGTTATTTGAAATAAGTTCAGAGCGTCCGGATCAATATGGGAGTACTTCTTCAGCATAGTATTCCTGATCCAGGAAACCAGATCCTTCCAATAATCTTTGCCTAGCATAATTACAGGAAAAGGTTTAATCCGATGAGTCTGAATTAGAGTCAAAGATTCAAACAACTCATCCATTGTCCCGAACCCGCCGGGCAGAATCACGTATGCGACAGCGTATTTCACGAACATTACTTTTCTTATAAAAAAATAACGAAATGAAACTTTGATGCTTGCATAGGGATTCGCTGCTTGCTCCTTCGGCAATTCTATACATAGCCCTACGGATTTGCCGTGCGCCTCGGAAGCTCCCCGATTGGCTGCCTCCATTACACCCGGGCCTCCGCCTGTAATCACTGAAAAACCTGCTTCGACGAGCATTCGACCAAGGTCGCGACCCACACTGTAAACCGGGTCGCTTTCCTTTACCGAGGAAGATCCAAATACCGATACTGCGGGATATATCGTGGAAAGTGCTTCAATCCCGTCGACAAACTCGGATATTATCCGAAAGATCCGCCAGCTTTCCTGGACATTGATATCATCTATTGGATACTGATGCGCCATGTGTGTTTCCTCATCCGGCTCAAGTGTGTCGATAATGATTAATAACGAGCGTGAGATACGCGCGAACAATGCGGATTGTAGGCTTGGTTGATTTCCGTGTCAACGAAACTACATTGTCATTTGATTAGCAGCTCGAAATCCATGCAGGTCATTTTCTCCCAAAACCCGGCACCCCCGATCCTGGAATGTCGACCGAATATGCCATTCACCCGGCAAGTGAATGTTTAGTTATTCGTGTTCATTTTCCTTGTGTTTTGCGTTTTGGAGGCATCCTTGCGTCGCTGCGGTTTCGAGTGCAAGATCGACCGCAACAAAATGCCGCAACGATTGCTCTGCTTAGGGGTACTGTGTCCGTCCTTACGTATGTAGTTTTTCGGATGGCTCGTCACGCCTTTCACCCATTATCAAAGCGAATGGACCCACATGTTTTATATCTCTCTGATTCTGATGCTTCCGGTTTCGTTATTATCCGGAATTCTCTTCACCTTTATCGGTGAAGGTGCGTACCCGGATGTGGGTGAGAGTCTTGAGACGACGGGTCTGCTGACAATGGTGAATACGATGGGAGCTGCCATTGGTTCACTGCTGGCAGGCTTTGTGTTGCTGCCGGCGGCGCCCCGGGCTGCGTCCTTGGTGTGGGCTAAGGAAACACGTTCAGGAGGTAGGTCGGGCCGTGCCCGACATCGTTTTCATTGAGTCCGTGGCATAGCCCGAGTTGCAGCATCAACCCTTAATTCACCGCTAGCCAATTGGTCCCGCGCAGAACGCGGGATTGCCGGAGGGGGTGCGGTCCACTCGGCGTGGAGCCAACATGCATCTTGATACTGCTAGGCTTCGACATAGCACGATGCCCGGTTATGGATGCTCGCCGTGCGCGGAGCACCTTCTTTCAAGAAACGGGTTTCCCCGCATTTCCCCTTCCCGCGGGTTCCCGGTCTTTCTTCCCTTCTGGCACTCGGAAGTTTCACCGCCATTGCCAAAAAAGGCCTCCGTGAATAACTATGTGTAATTAGAGAACGTTCATGGAGCGACGAAAATATGGCGAACCAAGTCCAACAGCGAGCTTTGAAGCTAATTCTAGGTGAAACCGCAACCAAGATCCAAGAAGGCCGTTGTGAAGTCGGCGATACTGAAAAATCCGATGTGGAGCTTCTTGATGCCTACTCCAACGCAGTCATCACGGTGGTGGATGCGGTAGGACCCGCTGTCACCAGTATTTCGGTAGAGAAGCAGATGCGAGGAACCGAGCTCGAACAACTGGGCGCAGGATCGGGCGTTGTTATTGCCCCGGACGGCTACATTCTTACCAACGATCATGTTGTGCACAATGCGAAACATTTAACCGTGACACTTACTAACGGTACGACACTGGGCGCCACGGTTGTGGGGACCGATCCGGCCACGGACCTCGCCGTGATCCGAGCAGACGGCGCAAACCTGCCCTATGCAACGCTGGGTAACTCAGCGTCTCTGCGTGTCGGGCAGCTGGTGATCGCTATAGGCAATCCCTTCGGCTTTCAGTCCACTGTGTCAACAGGAGTGGTGAGCGCTCTGGGCAGAAGTTTGCGAAGTCAACAAGGACGGCTTATTGAGAATATTGTTCAGCACACTGCGCCTCTCAATCCGGGAAATTCCGGAGGACCGCTGGTCGATTCCAGGGGACGCATCGTTGGCATTAATACCGCGATCATCATGATTGCGCAGGGGATTGGATTTGCCATATCGTCAGACACGGCCAAATGGGTCGTGTCACAATTGCTGGTGCACGGTCGCGTGCGCCGCGGGTATCTAGGTATTGCCGCACGGCAGCGTCCCGTGAGTCGCCGATTGCTCCGATTTCACGGCATTAAAGGGGATGTGGCCGTGGAAGTTGTTTCCGTTGCGAGCGACAGCCCTGCGGAGCGCGGGGGCGTGCAAACCGGCGATCTTATCGTCGCCATTGGCGGGCAGGCAGTGTCAAGTGTGGATGATCTTCACCGATTTCTTTCGGAGGGACTTATAGGCGAGTTGGTGAACCTCAGCCTCGTCCGCGGGAAAGAGAAGCTCGAAGTGAAGGTTGCGCCAATTGAAGCGGAATCATTGCAGCAGTGATCTTTGCAAACGATTGCTTTCGGACTCTTTCCTGAGACCGGAGACCGGGGTCACCACAGCTAGTTCTTTAGAAACTGCATCGCCGTCAGTACGCGACGGTCATACGGCGGCGGACAAAACGCGGCTTCTCCACCTCATCAAGAAAAGCTATTGCCAGATCCTCCATAGAGATGCGGCTTTCTCCTTTCTCGTCGGTGAGAAGTTGGTCGGTTCCACTGCGGTACTTGCCGGTTCGTTCACCTGGTTCAAGCATAGCCGCGGGGCTTATGTAAGTCCAATCGAGGTCAGCCGTTCGGTACACGTCCAGCGCATCTCGATGAGCGATCGCTATGTCACGCCATGCCTTAGGGAAGCCCGGCGCGTCCACGAGTTGGACCCCTGGCGCCACCTCGAGGCTGCCGGCCCCTCCTCCTACTACCAGTCGGCGGACCCCTGCGCGTGTCAGCCCGTCAATAAGGGCGCGAGCAACCTCCACGACGAGATCCGGCCTGCTATTGCCGGTGGGTCCGACTGCGCTGATTACCGCATCATGACCCGTCGCGACCGCGGCGACGCTCCCGGCATCGCATACATCGCCGGTCACTGCGGTCAGACGCTCGTCGGAATTCTGAAGGCGGCCCGGATCACGCACCACTGCTGTGACATGATGCCCCCGCTCCAGAGCCTCTCGGACGATCCTGCTTCCGAGCCTGCCATTGGCGCCAAAAACTATTAATCTCATGCTATGTCCTCCTTCGTGAAATGCCGAGTTTCAACAGGGCTGTTCAGTCCATTCTTGGTTCTTGGACCATTGCTCCACGAGTCTTTGTGTGATAACTTAATACTAAGGATTTTTATGTCAAGTAGGCACAATTTTGTTTGATAGTATCATAAAGGAAACTATTGAGGCA
>JBKQRG010000142.1:0-11660 GCA_052144015.1 Desulfomonilaceae bacterium | reverse complement strand
AGGATGCGTATGAAAAAGAAGCAATACCCAATCTTGAACTCCAAGTGAAACAAGCTAAGGAGAAACTCGTAACCCATGTCGATATGCTGCGGAAGGAGTACCCTCTCTTTGCCGCGACAAAGTATCCTCAACCAATGAATTTGGAGCAGGCTGCTCTTAGAGATAACGAGTGGGTCTTGTCTTACCATGTGACCGATCCAGGGATCATCGTATATCTGACGAGGGGCAAAAATCTCATAAAGTCATTATTTAAGCCCGTTTCTAGAAAAGAAATTGACGATCTCGTTCGGAAGTTCCGGGAACCGATGGAAATAGCATCTGATGATTCACCGGCACAAAAACTTGGTCATTTTGATTTTGTTTCGGGCAAAAAGCTATCCGACGTACTTCTAAATGATATTCTCCCTGATCTCTGAATACGCCGGTGATAATAATTCCTGATGGTTCACTCGGAGTAGTACCGTTTGAAATGCTTGTTCTGAATGACGGCGGAAAAGTAATAACAGACAATAAAGTGCCTCAGACTTCAGGAGTTGAATTCTTCGGTGACCGGAATTCCATATCATACTATCAGTCCATCACAGCCCTTACTCTGGCTCGTACACTAGGAAAGCAGCAGAAACCTGGTGACAGGACCCTCGCGATGGTTGATCCTGTCTTCTCTACTGACGACACCCGTCTTGTAAAAGTTGCTGCTGAAAAGAGGCGAGCAATGTTAGACAAGTTGACCGGTGAGAAACTGATGTCTTTCAAATCCGAGGTGGCACTGGAAATTCCCAGGCTACCGCTTACAACTCAACTTGGTAAATCTTTGAAGAAGGCAGACCCTGCAAAGACCGATCTTTATGAAGGACTCACTGCGCAAAAGGCAGTGCTCCTACAAAAAGACCTCAGACCCTACCATTCCTTGTTATTTGCTACACACGGATACTTTGGGAAAGACCTCCCCGGTATTCAAGAGCCCGTGCTCATATTGACCCTCGTCGATCAACCTAAGGATCAGGATGGCTTCCTGAGAATGACTGAGGTAATGGGTCTGAGGCTCAACTGTGACGTTGCAGCTCTTACTGCGTGCCAGACGGGATTAGGGAGGCACATTTCGGGTGAAGGCACTATGGGGATGGGAAGGGCGTTTCAATACGCTGGAGCAAAAAGCGTGCTGATGAGCCTGTGGAGTGTTGCCGAGAAGTCCTCGGTTGAAATGGTAGAAAGTTTCTTTAAGCACCTGAAGGAAGGAAAGAGCAAGCTTGAGGCCCTGAAACTGGCAAGGGATGAGATAAGGAAGGCTGGATACGATCATCCATTTTTCTGGGCTCCGTTCATATTGGTGGGAGAAGTGAACTGAGACTTATTATTTCTCGGAATTATTCACTTGACAAAGAATGATTCAAACTGTAAGGAGTATTTAGCATGAATGTTCGCATAGAAGTGGACCCCAGGGTTGAAAGGGTGGTTGATTTCATGCAACGGGAATTCTTGGCCGACGAATTACAGGGTATAGCAAAAGCACTTGGTGTTCTTGCACCTATGTTATGGAAGGATTTTTCCAAGGGAGAGGAAGTTGAGCTATTCCGTTTTCGCGAAGCTCCTTTGACCCCTGAAGAGGAAGTGCACGCGGCAAATTGCTATTGTCATTCGGTCGATAGGGATAAACGGGAACAGGCCCCATTATAACCTGTTTCACTTCTTAAAATGTTCATCTTCGTCAATGTGAATCGCTTCGTGAACCAGCTCAAACGTAGGATGTTCACAGCGATTGCACGGTGGGAATCGCTTTCCCTTGACGCATGTTACTTCATGTACCTTAGGATGAGTCGTATCGTGAACTACCTTGTAGATACCAGAGCGTTCAACTATCTGACCGGGCTTAGATGCTGACATTTTACTTTCCCCCTTCTTTCAAATTGATTCTCAATTATGACAGGGCTGAAAGCTTTGCGTCAAGGAAGACGTGCGCGAAAATCGCGCGCGGAGCGGTTTTCCATGTGAAAAACAAATTGACGAACGCTGTTTAAACGAATAGAGGTTCTGGGCCAGAAATGACGAAACCGAGTGAAAGCCGGCAAGCTTGAAACCACTCGGTTGAAGAAAGGAGTTTGTTATGTTGTGACGACTCGCTGCTGGCTAAATGGCAAGAAGTCGTATGAGATAAAAAATGAGCTTTTTAACTA
Organism: Desulfomonilaceae bacterium; assembly: GCA_052144015.1. Classification (GTDB taxonomy): domain Bacteria; phylum Desulfobacterota; class Desulfomonilia; order Desulfomonilales; family Desulfomonilaceae; genus DATJPW01. The sequence continues at coordinate 9,489 of JBKQRG010000142.1, read as the reverse complement.
CGGACCAATGATTGAAGCCATTGGTTCTAACGCTCAAGCTGTTTTTTATCACTTGCACTCTGATTGTCAAGCGATTTTGCGGCTTGGGAGAAATTAAGAGATGAAAAATGAGCACTCCAGAAAGATGGGGACAGCAGCCCAAAGAAACAGTAGTGTGCGCACATGCCAGCCACGAACTTGATCCACTCGACCCGCGATACATGCAGGCGGAAGAAATTTTCGTAGACATACTGGAAGATCCGGCAGCGCCCAATGGCGAAGATGTACGAATCATACTGACAGACGGCTCGCCATGGTAGAAACAACTGATCGGACCGCGGAGTTAGCAGTACCCGCGGTCCGATCAAGCAAAATAGTAGTGCGAAAGGATGAAGAAATGGAAACGCTGACGGCGCCCAAATTCGTAATCAGCTTCCGAACAAACTCGGATGCAAGGACAGAAACTCTCTATGACTACCTCATTGAAAAATGGCTCGCAAAAACCGTTATAGAGAAGCAAACGGTAGTAGTTCGCAAAGGACCAAGCCAGAGAGAGATGCTGATTGAACTAGATCAAATGATGGACGGCTTTCAATCGGATGAAACGATTATGATCTGCATTGAGCGTCCAGGGAGCATTGCCGGTATTAATCTGCCGGTGGGTGTAGAGGACCTTTGAACCATGGTTCGTCAGGGCTAAGTCTACAAACTGTAGGTCGTCCTTCTTGGTGGGTGCCGGGGTTCATGCCCGAACGAAATATCTTCAACAACAACTCAAGCGCACTCGTCTCATCCTTGTTCTCAGGTTCAAGGTTTAATGAAGTATTAGCCCAATAGGCACGCATGTTAGTTGCTCCAGTTTGGTTAATTCAAAGCGGCGCAATTAGAACGCGGGTCCAATGAAATGTCAAGAACTAGTTAGAGCAGGTCTTTTTAGGTTGCTCTGATTCTTTTTTCTGGCGATTTAAACAAAGGAGTCCTGTTTCGGTACGTCCTTAAACTGGCGTTTAGCTTTTTTGTAGGTAGTAGTCAAAAGGCGGGGGTATTTCGGTTCTGCGCCGTTTAACAGATCTTGAATCGTGAAGAGTTGAATCCGCGGGGCTTTGTGTTCTGTGCTAAGGTACTCAGGATCATAATATCCAGCGGAAATGGCTTCTTTTCGCATAGGATCTGTAAATGGTTCTAGGCTCACAAATATTCCGATTGTGGCTTTTTCCCGATCCATAACGCCCTTCAAGTCCCGGACTTGTGAAACTGATACCCTTCCGCTTTTGACCTGCACGATGATTTGTTTGGCTTTACCTGAGTTATCATCCTCGAAGTAAATATAACCGTCTATTCCTGAGTCTGCGCCTTTCTTTTTGTCTTGAGCGGGTCTAGCATTTACTAAGCCAACGGCCCACCACTGAAATTGATAACGGTCAAGATCAGCAAGGGCGCGAGCGCTGGCCATGTCTTTAGGGTCTCCAATTACCTCACAAGGCGACAATTCGGGACCAAAGGTATCGTGCAAGCGGTTTCTGATAAGGGCAATTGCTAAGTGTGTGATGTCGATGCCTATCCATCGCCTGTGTAATCGTTCGGCTACATTTATCGTAGTTCCACAGCCACAGAACGGATCAAGGATCAAATCGCCTTCATTGCTGGAAGCATTGATAATCCGCTCCAAAAGCGCCTCTGGCTTCTGTGTAGGATAACCAAGGCGCTCTTTGGCTTGCGAATTGATAGGATCAATGTCGGCGATTACGTCCTGAATCGGTATGCCGCCCACTAAGTACCGCTTGTACTGAGGAAAGCCGGCCCCTCCCCCTTTACCCTTCTCTGGCCAGTAAATATAGCCCAGCAAATTCAAGACATCTAACATTTCTTGAGTGTTCTCACATTTGGCGATTTGCTCTTTTGTGTTCGTATCAATCGTTTTTTGCGGAACGGCCCAATGTCGACCCTGCAATGTGGGATCAAAGCCTTTCCACGGCTTCCCTGAATTCCCTTTTGTGACACCTATTCCAGTCATGTCACTTAGCCGATAGGTTCCTCTTTCGTCGGAGTAGCGATATTTACTATTCAAGTAACTTTCACTATGATTTTGGAACGTCGGACTCCAGCCATATGCTGCCGTTTTTGAATAAAACAAAAGAACATCATGGACAGATCCCCATCGCTTGGCGGAGCTGTGGGCTGTAGTTCTTTTCCAGACAATTTCGTTTCTGAAATTGTGGGGATCAAATATGGCATCCATCAAGAGCTTAAGATAATGACTTGCAGTAGGATCACAGTGAAGATAGATGGACCCTGTAGGCTTTAGGACACGATGCAACTCTACAAGCCTTATGGCCATCATTAGTAGATATGCCATCATGTCACTTTGACCCAAGAATTTGCGGAAGGTCGTTATCAGTTTGACGAGTTTCTCTGGACAGCAACGGATTATCTCGTGATATGTTTCTTCTGCGGTTTCTTTTTCCCAATGCCATGTATCCTCAAATGCCGTTATCTGAGCTTGTGACTGTGAACCATTCTTTTCACCAAACAAGACATTATATGTCGCATTTGAATTGAACGGGGGGTCAAGGTAGATCAAGTCAACGCTCTCATTCAGGACATACTCCCGCATGATGGGCAAATTGTCCCCGAAATAGAGCTTGTTTTTCCAACTAGCACTCATTTGGCGGCCTTAGTCTTCTCTTTCTTACTTTTCTTCTCTTCTTTTTCCTTTCTTTTTTGCTTTTCCTTTTCCCATAGCGGCTTCGGGTCCGCTGACATCACACACCTTATCAATTCCTCCAGGCTCATCCCCTGAGCCGAAAGCCTTTTCAGCCTTTCAGACTTTTCTTTCATCGCAGTTGTCCTTTACTAGACAGCGTTTACCTTCTTCTCAATTAAGACGCGCTCCGTTCACAATGGGTTTGTAAGAAAGACGCTTGCCAGCGGTTCCGATAATAGCTTCAATTGTTCTCTCGCCATCGTCGATTTTCCGATGATTCCAGCGGAAAGAAAACTCGTCACAATATCTGTGAAGATGTTCCTTTGAAACGTGATGGAAAATACCGTGAACGCCTCTTTTTAGCAATGCGAAGTAGCTTTCAACTGTGTTGGTGGTTACATCCCCTCGGGAATATTCCTTCTCGCTATGCTTTACTACTTCATGGGACTTGAAAAATGTTCCGATCTTTCCATAGGCTGCAAATTCATCAGTCATGATGCGAGACTTCGGATGAACATTGGCTCTGATTGCGCCTTTCAGTGTCTTGGCGGTCACCCTTTCAATCGGCTTGGATCTTACACGACCATTTCTCTCAACTAGGGCAACAACCGCAGTCTTTTTTGTACCGCGTCCTGATTTCCCCGGCTCTGCGCCTCCGCGGGGCTTTCCTCCGATGTAGGTTTCGTCAACTTCAACAATACCCTTCAACGGAGCGCAAAGTGTGCCCTCAGTCATCGCGTGGCGTATTCTGTGGGCGAGGTGCCAAGCGCTCTTATAGGAACCCAGTCCAAGATTTCTCTGGAGTTGAAGAGCAGAGACACCCTTCTTTGAAGAGGTCATCAAATGGAAAGCTATTAGCCATTGGCGAAGCGGTATGTGGGAATCCTGCATCACAGTATCAACCGTGACCGTGAACTGTTTTATGCAAGAAAGGCAAGTATAAAGACCAGCGCGTATCTTTTTGCCCTGATTGTGGGCGACACTACCGATTTTAGTCCCCCCACAATGCGGACAAATAGGGCCGTTGGGCCAGCGGATAGTTTCAATAAAATCACGGGCTTGATCTTCTGTCAGTTTTGTAAGTTGCGCTAGATCCATTTTCTGCTATCCTTTCTCCCGTTTTATGATTATAGGATAGCAAGAAATTAATTCTTTGTCAAGTGAATAATTCCGTTATTTCTTTGATAGCGTTGCATTGATCGTGTCATCTTCAGGTTCTATTCTCTACTAAAAGCTATGTGAAGATTTCTTCGGTCCTTAGGGACTTGGTTCGTAAATCCGGTATTCTGGAATATATTGGCTGTCTTTGCCTGCCAAAATTGAGGGGGTTCCCATGAAAAGAATAAGCGCCTTGGTTGCTGTTTTGTGGGTGATTTTCGTTCTTATTCCTTCAACTGGGTCAGCTCAAGCGGGGAAAGAAGGGATAGCAATCTACAATGAAGCCAACGCCCTCAAAGAAAAGGCCCGCACAAAAGAAGAAAAGGAGAGGGTCTTTGCTAAGTACGAGCAGGCTTTGGAAATTTTCAAGAAGATTAAATCTGACATGTGGCAGGGCGTGATCCTAAACCAGATGGGCGTCGTCCGTGCCGGCCTTTTTCGCAATCAGCTTGAGGCGCTCAAATACTATGAGAAGGCATTGGTGTTCCATCGGAAGGCCCGCAACACTCAGTGGGAGGTTGTAACCTTGCGAAATATGGGGCGTGCGCATATTTGCTCGGATCCTGAAGAAGCCGAGAAATATTTTCGCGAAGCGCTCGCCGTGGCTAGGAAGCTTCATGATATCAAGGAAGAGGCTCATACTTTATATTTCATAGGGTCGAGTTTTGATGTGCCCGATTCTTCCTGTGATCAGCCCCGGAGGGCTTTGGAGACTTATGAGAAGGCGCTGTCCGTGGCGCGCCAGGCGCGGGATCTCGGAACCGAGATGGACACTTTGGTGCGTATGGGAAAGATTTATCGGAGGTTCGGCCAATATCAGAAGGCACTCCAATCCTACGAGAACAGCCTGGCCACGGCGAAGAAGACTAAGAACGTCAAGAGCGAGGCAATGATCCTCGGACTGTTGGCTGAAGCACACGGAGACTTGGGTAGAAGGCGGGAGGCCTTAGATTATTGCGAGAAGAGCATGGCGCTGGCCAAGGGGACATCTGATCCATCCTGGAAAGGAGATACACTGCGCAAGATAGGGCAAGTTTATGAGCATCTTGAAGAATATGAGCGGGCCCTTGAAGCCTATCAGGAGGTTCACGCTAGGGGCAGAATCGGAGCCGTGTATCTGAGCATGGGCGACATCGCGAAAGCTGAACCGTTTCTCAGGGCTGCCCCCACAGGAGACGGGAGGTGGGTCATGTACGATATTCCTGACGCAATAAGGCTTTGGCTCATGAAATCGGAGTATGATAAGGTATTGAAGTCGCAGGGGAAATACGACAGCAGCCTAAAGAGGGGTGGAAATGTGGAGGGTCTGTTTGTGTATCACACACAGCTCGGTCTGGCCCATGAGGCACTGAACCACTTTGACGACGCAGCGAACGAATTCCGACAGGCAGTGGACGTTACCGAGAAGATCCGCGATGGCCTCACGGAAGTCGAAAGAGCGAATTTTCTTGATAATCGTGTAACGTACCTTCCGCGGATTACCTCGTACGAAGGGCTGTGCCGCGTACTCACAAAATGTGGCAAAACCGTCGAGGCGTTCAAGGTTGGGGAGGCAACCAAGGCTCGAGCTTTCTGCGAGTCGCTGTCTAGGAGATCTGAAGGAGCCATTGGTGGTGTGCCGCAGAATGTGCTCGATCAGGGTTCAGAGATAGAAGATAGGTTGAGCGGGCTCCTAAAGACGCTGGGAACGGCGTACGAAAGAGGAAAGAAGGATGCTGCTGAGGAGATGCAATCCCTTGAAAACCAGGTGAAGGAGACCCGAGCGCAGAGAGATGCCTATGTAGCTAAGCTTAGAAAAGACTATCCCCTGTTTGCCGCAACCAAGTATCCGGAGCCGATGGAACTGAAGGAGAGCGCACTGAGACATGACGAATACGTGCTAGAATACCAGGTGACCGAACCGGGAATAGTGATCTTTCTTGTCAAAGGCAAGGAGCTTGTAAAGGGCCTGTTTAAGCAGATACCTCGGAAGGATGTTGAACAATTGGTCCGCAAATTCCGCCAGCCTATGGAAATTGGGCCGGATGATTCTCTCGGGACGAAGCTAGCGTCCTTTGACTTTGCTTCGGGCAAGAAACTCGCAGATATACTTCTTGCCGATGTGCTCTCGGATCTGCCCAACGGTGCACCCCTCATCATCATACCGGATGGTCCACTCGGAGTAGTCCCATTCGAAATGCTCGTCTTAAATGATAGTGGAAAGGTAAACACGGACAAGACTATTCCTTACGTTACGGGCGCAGAGTTTTTCGGTGATCGGAATCCAATTTCCTATTATCAGTCCATCACAGCCCTTACCCTGGCACGGACATTAGGAAAGCAGCAAAAATCGGGCGACAGGACTCTTGCAATGGTTGATCCTATTTTTTCACCAGAGGATGCTCGCCTAGTAAAGGCTGCTTCGGAAAAGAGACGGGCAATGTTGGACAAATTGAGCAGCGAAAAACTCATGTCTTTCAAAACCGAGCTGGCACTGGAAGTACCGAGGCTGCCGCTGACCGCTAAGCTTGGTGAATCTCTAAGAAACGCAAACCCTGCAAAAACCGATCTCTATGAAGGACTCTCTGCACAAAAGGCTATTCTTTTACAGAAAGACCTGAAGCCATACCAGTCTATAGTATTTGGAACTCACGGATATTTCGGTAAGGACTTGCCTGGTATTCAGGAGCCGGTACTGATTCTAACCCTGCCGGGCCAACCGGAAGGTCAGGACGGCTTTCTGAGAATGACCGAGGTGATGGGTCTAAAGATGAATTGTGATGTAGCCGCACTTACTGCTTGTCAAACCGGATTGGGCAGACACATTTCCGGTGAAGGCACGATGGGTATGGGTAGGGCCTTTCAGTATGCCGGAGCAAAAAGCGTGCTGATGAGCCTCTGGAGTGTTGCTGAATCTTCTTCTGTGGATCTCGTTACAAGCTTCTTCAAGCATTTAAGGGAAGGGAAAACTAAACTGGATGCGCTGAAACTCGCTAGAGACGAGATACGGAAGGCTGGATACGATCATCCATTCTTTTGGGCTCCGTTTATATTGGTGGGAGAAGTGAACTGAGACTTATTATTTCTTTGATAGCATTGCATTGATCGTGTCATCTTTCAGATGAATTCTCTACTAAAAGTTGTGTGAAGCTTTGTCCCGTCCTTAGGGACTTGGTTCGTAAATGCGGTATCCTGTGCATTATTGAACGACTTTTCCTGCCAAAATTGAGGGGGTTCCCATGAAAAGAATGAGCTCCTTGCTCGCTGCTATGTTGGTAATTTTCCTTCTTATTCCTTCAACTGGGTCAGCACAGACGGAGAAAGAAGGAATAGCGATATTCAACAGGGCAAAGGAATTACAAAACAGAGCCCGTTCGAAAGAAGACTTCGAAAAAGTACTAATGGAGTATGGGCGAGCTCTGGCGATTTTTCAGAAGGTTAACTCTAAGTGGGAGGGAGTTACCCTTAGCAGCGTCGGGTGGTTTTATCACAACAAATTGGGTCAATATCAAAACGCGTTGGAATACTATGAGCGGGCTATAACGCCACTAGCAAAGATTCGGGATGACAAGAGCCAGGGCGTGATCCTGCAGAACATGGGCTTTGCTTATCACAAACTGGGTCAGGATCAAGAGGCGCTCGCAAAGTTCGACGAAGCACTGGAAATATTCAAGAAAGTCAAGGACGACCTACAGACCGGCATGACTTTGACGAGTATGGGGGACGTCTGTGTATTTAAACAGCGGGAAAAGGCATTGGAAAATTACAAGAAGGCCGTGGAAATTTTTAAAAAACTGAAGCGCAGAGACCTGGAAGCGAGCGCTCTGTTCGGGATGGGCACCGCATGCATGTTCCAAGACCAGGGGAGGGAATACTTGGAGAAGGCCCTGCTGATGCAGAAACAAATTCGTGATCTCAAAGGCCAAGCGCAAACGCTGAATTCTCTCGGCCACGCATATTTCGGGGATGGTCAATGGCAAAGAGGACTGGAATATTATGACCAGTTGGTAGAGGTTTATAGAAAGCTTGGTGATCCTGTGATGGAAATTTCGACACTGCGACAGGCGGGCCTCGCAAGCAGCCTCGTTGGTCTCTATCATAAGGCCCTAGAATATTATGAAAAAGCACTGGTGACTTATCGGTTGTCAGGGGCAAACATTGCACACGACTCCCTAGAGCCTGCCATTCTGAACGACATTGGCTCCATGTACCAGACCTTGGGTAATTATCAAAAAGCCTTGGAACAGTACGACAAAGCTCTGCTAGTCCTAAGCCAAAATATCGAAAAAACGTGCAGGAACTGCGAATTCACAAAAAAACAGATTCTAAACAATGTTGGAAAAACGTATCAAAGTCTGGGACGGTATGATGAGGCTCTCGCTGCCTTCCAAAAAGGAGGTTCGGCGGCAGAGAGCATAGGAAATCTGTACCTGGATCGTGGCGAGTTGGACAAAGCCGAGCCCTATTTAAGACCGAGCCCGGGACGCGCCTTAGTGCTGGCGCGAGTACGCGAGGCAAGCAAATCATCATTCATTGGTGTCGATGCTTTCGAAGGACAGCGTTTGGCCAGGTATCATCTCCTGATCGGGAATTATACCGAGGCCAAAGCATATTATGAGGCTCTGTTCAAGTGGTCGGAAGAAAGGGATCGTGGACGAGTGCCACTTGCAGATTCCCCCATTATCGCATACGCAGGTCTCGCCAAGGTATACGAAGGATTAGAAGACTACAAGAAGAGCGAAGAATACTATGAGAAGGCGACGAAATTGTTGGAGGAAATCAGGTCCGGTCTGTTGCCTTCAGAGAGAACGCATTTTTTCGAAGGAAAAGCCGGAGGTTTCCTAAGAATAGCCCCTTATGATGGTCTCGCACGAGTCCTAATGAATCTTAATAAACCTCGGGATGCGCTGGAGGAATCTGAATATACCAAGGCTCGCGTGTTTGCCGAGTCACTGTCAAAGCGAGCCGAAGGCTCTGTTCCCTATATCCCGAAGGAGGTAATGGACATAGATTCCCAGCTCAACCATCAGTTGGCGGCACTCACCAAGGAATTTCAGGATGCGTATGGAAAGGGCGACAAGGAGGCGGCAGCTTATCTTGAACCTCAGGTGAAACAAGCGAAGGAGAAACTCGCAATCCATATCGATATGCTAAGGAAGCAGTACCCTCTTTTTGCCGCGACCAAATATCCTCAACCAATGAACTTGGGGCAGGCTGCTCTTGGAGATAGTGAGTGGGTCTTGTCGTACCATATGACGGATCCAGGAATCATCATTTACCTCACCAAGGGGAAGAATCTCGTAAAGAGTTTGTTTAAAACTATTCCCAGAAAAGACATTGATGAACTGGTACGGAAGTTTCGGGAACCGATGGAAATAGCATCTGATGATTCTCCGGCACAAAAACTTGGTCATTTTGATTTTGTTTCGGGCAAAAAGCTATCAGACCTGCTCCTAGCCGATATACTATCTGATCTTCCCAAAGATACACCACTGATCATTATCCCCGATGGTTCGCTCGGAGTAGTGCCGTTTGAGATGCTTGTGCTGAATGACGGTGGAAAAGTAATAACTGACAATACAGTACCTCAGACTTCAGGGGCTGAATTCTTCGGGGATCGCAATCCGATCTCATATTATCAGTCAATCACAGCATTGACCTTGGCTCGA
>JBKQRG010000141.1:0-4479 GCA_052144015.1 Desulfomonilaceae bacterium | reverse complement strand
ACGCTCGGGCATCCGGACCAATTCAATCCATGGGTGGTCGGCCGCATATTTCCTCACAATGTCGTCCGTGCCGTCGGTTGAACCGTCACTGACGATCATCCATTTGACAGGCCGGACCGTTTGCGCCACTACGGACTTTATCGTCAGTTCAATGAATTGCGCCTCGTTCCGGGCGGGGGAAATGAGAACGTAGGTCGGGAGGGTCAGCATGCCTATGCCTCAACAGAAGCTGTCGAATGGTGGGACTGCGCCAGGTCCGATTCGCTTAGAAGCGTGGATATCGCCAGAAGCATCCACGCCTGAGTCCATCTCATATACGAGGTCCGAATGGTGCAAAACCGGAGGACCCGATAATAAAAAAAACCTCGATCGTCCCACATATGATTCATGGCCCATTGAAACACCGAGCGTGCTAAGGGGAGATTTCCCGGGTCGAGATCTCTGAATGTTAGGAGGGTGATAATACTTTGCGCCACACAGTGAGCATCAATGGGATAAGTGCGGTTATGAAAGTACCTGACTGCGCCGTCCTTGCGGAAAAAATGCGTGCGGTAGAACTGAAACCCGCGTTGAAGGCACGGGTCGAACTCCGTCGTCTCGGCATACCGGGAAATGGACTGCAACGCGCACAGGTTATATCCGGTATGGAAGTTATCAATCCATCTTTGAGTAGGCGCCTCGCCGTAGTTCCACGAGCCATCTGCCTGCTGTTTTTCGGCTGAATAGCGAGCCGCCCTGAGAGCAGGATCAAGGAATTTCCTTTCTCCGCTGTGCTTGTACACACGGCACAATAGAGCAGCGGCAAGGAAGTTCGCGTTGTGGGTTTGACTCCGAAGGGAGGGAAGAGGGTAGCTGAAGCTGGCGACAGAGCTACCGTCGGTCCAATAGAGCTCGTTCAGCATGTACTCCGCCGCACTCATCGCCATGGCCAGACACCGCGAGTCCCCGCACTGCTCATAGGCATCCAGAAGTGCGCTTGCGACGAAGGTCGTGCAGACCAGGTTCGGCGCCCCCGTGGGCACCACATTGACACGCGTCTGCCAGGGGAAACTGTATCCCCAGCACCAGTAAGGAATGTCTTTTGACCGAAGGGCGATCAGTCGATCGATTATGAACGGGATGAGGCCTTCCTGTTCGGCGAACCCGATTTTCGCGAGCGTCAGAAATGCCGAGAGGAACAGCGCGATGGCTTTGGGATTCTGTGTCTTCGGAATAGCCATCAGACGGCGCAGGTTAATGGGACTTCGCTTCAAAGCTTGCGTGAGAATGAGCCTAGGAAATCTGGAATTCAGGAAGGGGAGGGCGGCAAAAACCCTGCTATTAAGAGCGTCGTAAGGGTCATAACCCGCCCAATCGCTCGCCCGGCAATAAGCCAGAAGCTTCTGGAGCGCTTCTGCCGTGTCATTTTCCGTTATTACTGATTGGCTCCGATTCATAAAGATCGAGCGTCAAGCACAAGATTGGGAAATAACAGACTGTCGCGACACTGTCCGTTCGTTGTTGACCCTAATCAGAACGTCCAGGATACGTGTCGCCGCTTGACCATCCCATTTCTCCGGCTTGCTGCTGCCGTCTTTCCTCCCCATTTGTCGCTGAATCGCGGCCGCGATTCTCTCCTTTGTGGTTCCCGCGATGATATTTGTTCCACGCTCGACGGTCACTGGCCTTTCGGTATTCTCCCTGACCGTGACGCAGGGAATTCCAAGGCAGGTTGTTTCTTCCTGGATGCCCCCTGAGTCGGTTACGACGAGCGCCGCATGCTTCATCATACAAAGAAAGTCCAAATAGCCCAGGGGTTCAGTCAAGATGATGCCGCCCTGCCTACTTCGGGAGTCTCGTGCATCCTCTTTTTTCATTTTTGTTTCATTGATTTCCAGGCGGAGCTCCAGCCCGAACTCCGTGATACGCTGCTGGGTCCGGGGATGGGCGGGGAAGACAATGGGACAGTCCTCGGCCAGTTCCTTCAACCCCGAAAGGATATCCAAAAAGGTATCCCGATTGTCAACGTTAGACGGCCGATGCAGAGTAAGGAGCGCATAATGCTTGATCGGTTTGCCCTCACCATTGCCACCTGCCGGGGCCCGTAGCCCCAGCCTCTCCAATATGGAGGAGCTCTCGGCTCTTTCTTTGAAAACCAGGAGCGAGTCGATCATCGTGTTACCGACAAAATGGATCGTGCCAGGGGAGATCCCTTCGTTCCGAAGGTTCTGAATCCCGCTCTCCTCCGTCACAAAAAGCAGGTCGGAGATATGGTCGGTGAGAACGCGGTTGACCTCTTCCGGCATTGCTCGGTCGAAGGAGCGCAACCCCGCTTCCACATGCGCCAGCAACGGCCGAGTGCCCGCCAAATCGAACGAAATCTTGGCAGTGACCAGGGCACACGCAACGGTCGAGTTGACGTCCCCTACCACGATGACTACATCGGGCCTCTCCCGCAACAAAACTGCCTCAAACCCCTTTAGAATCTCTGCCGTCTGGACCGCGTGAGACCCAGACCCAACGCCAAGTCGGATGTCTGGGGGGGGGAGGTTCAGATCCGCAAAAAAAGAGTCGGACATCAACACGTCGTAGTGCTGGCCGGTGTGAACCAGGATGTGATCGATCGACGGGACGGAAGCTTGGTGAGTCAGCTCAGCGCCGGTCTTCGCTACAGCCTGGTTGTACTTCCGAATTGCCGCGATGATGGGAGCAGCCTTCATGAAGTTAGGCCGTGCACCCACTACCGTTATGATCTTCATGCTTGGTTTCCGCGAAGTCTCGAGTGGGGACGTCCACTCGCCGCACCCATTATCTCGACCAATCTCCAACGAGCGACTCCAAACTGTGCCTTGCCTGGAGAGTTCCTTTGGCCCGCCAAGACGCTGCGCGCAAGCCGCGCAAGCAGCCAAGCGATCTCCATGGCGCATCTTTCCCTACCGCCTCGGTAAAGGTCCATTGCCGATGCGGCGCCGAGGTTGCGACAAACCTCACCAAATCACCCGGGCACCAGCAGCGCGCACGTCTACAGGAGAAGGCCCCAGTCGCCGAGATTGTCGAGCCAGCGCCTTTCTTTCAAAAGGCCGTTGAGGATTGCCTCGGAATTAAATGGATTGCGAAGACCGAACTTTTCCCCTCGGTGCAGCCTCATAAGGGTCATGAGTGTATATCGCGTTGATAATCCTTCCCTCTCCAGACCCTTCTCCGTTCGCACCAACCGATTGCAAAACAACTGACACTGTTCGTCGAACATGGGCGCCAAGCCCTTTACACAAAGAGTATAGAGCGCCCGAACTTTGACTTCATCCTTCTATGCTGAGAGGCATCTTGGATTCTTTCCTCATCGAGCAACCCGAGGCATTGCCGGGTGTTTTAGCTCAAGAATCGAAACCACGTTCTCCACGATCACGGACAACGTGTTTATTTGGGTTCTTGCCGGAGTTTCGGGCCTTTCCCAGCGGCGCAGGCTGATTTTGGAACTCAGATCCTCGACCTTCTCGATCAGCACCAATCGGCCAGACTCAGAGAGATAACGGTCGACCCCCCCTATTGCACCTCGAAAAATGCTGTAGACGGGCACGCCCAACGCCGCAGCTTCCCGATTCATTGTCCCCCCGCCACTAATGGCCAGGTCGGAAAACCAGAGAAGGTTAAGGCCGTCCACGACATGGTGTGGAATGATAACCTTGCCCGACTTGATCAACTCCGGCCATTCATTTCTAATCGAGGCCGCTTGTCGCTCGTTGCGCGGCAGCAGCACCGTGCGAACTTCCGGCTTTTGGCCAAGAAATTCAATTGCCGCATGAAAGAGGTCATCGCTTTTCGGGTTGTGATAGTGAGCTTCGCTCGCCGGTGGCCGGACCGTGACCATGAGTTCTTGGTCGGAAACACCCAACGTGGACCGAAGGGCGGGATCGGGGCGGAAGCGCGGAACGTAAACATCCTCCTTTAAACCGGGATACTTCAGTGCCCTTTCATTAAGTCGTGGGTTTTCCTCCCGATAGATCAGCTCCGGCACCATGGTCCAGGTGGGCTTAATGACTTTCACACCTTGCGCATACTCATAATCGAAAATCACGACGGAAGGAATTCTCAAAACTGCCGCCGCAATCATCTGGGAACGCGACCCATGGGACAAGGCCAAAGCCAAGTTTTCCTTCATAGCCACGCGAATCAATTGGAGAGTCCGGTAAACTGTCCCGAACACCTTCATGATCTTATGCTTGCCATAATGGCGGCCCACCTTCCTGCAGGAAAGGTGGTGGAAGTCAACTAACTCGGCGACCTGATACGCATCACGGGCCGTAAGGAAAATTGAGTAACCTCGTTTTTTCAGCTCCTCGATGATGGGAATAAAGAACGGAACGTGCGGAGAATTATCGAGATCAATCCAAATCCTCTTTCGTCCCTCAGAGCTTTGCACGCACGCACTCCTCTCGAAACTCGCTTCTCAGCCCTCGGCTCGCGGTTTGGAGAACCATTGGTTTGACCGGAACCCAAGGT
>JBKQRG010000140.1:0-6544 GCA_052144015.1 Desulfomonilaceae bacterium | reverse complement strand
ACCCAATTCCCTCGAAGCCCCACCTCTCGAAGAAGGGGAACTCCGCCCTGAAGTGTCCCCCAAACCCATGTTCCACTCCAACTCACTCACCACGGCCACCAAGAAACCACTCGCTCTTCATTGCTGGAATGCCCCTAACCCGCTTGACAACAAAGCCCCCGGTCTGTTAGATAAATGCGTTTGCTCGAAATCTAAAATGCCTGCAGGCATTAGCCACGTCTGAAATCAATTTTTGCGACGGCCATTTATTTCCGGTCCGCGTGCCTCTGAGAAGTTACTATTTTATCTGACCCGACCATTCTAACGCACCGCGGAGCGGAATTACCTGGAACTTTTATGAGCTTTAACTCGACAAGCATAGCAACGTCGATTTCGGCCTAAGGGGGTTGAGAATGTCATTGAATTTTGATCTTCCAAAAGACGCGGAGCTGACCAGGAAGGTCGTAAGGGAATTCGCGGAAAAAGAAATTGCTCCCATAGCCCAAGAGCTTGATGACAAAGAGGAATTCTCGCTGGACCTAGTACGCAAAATGGGAGAATTGGATTTCTTTGGCTGTTTCGTCTCGGAGGAGTACGGTGGCAGCGACGTAGGGTACCTGAATTATATCATTATTACTGAGGAAATAGCGCGTATCGACGGGTCTCAAGCGGCGACGATTGCTGCAGGCAATTCGCTTGGGATAGCTCCAATTTATTACTTTGGGACAGAAGAACAAAAACAAAAATGGTTACCCGATCTTTGTAAAGGAAAAACACTCGCTTCCTTCGGCTTGACCGAGCCGGAAGCAGGTTCCGACGCAGGGGCATCTCAAACAACCGCGGTGCTCGACGGCAATGAATGGGTTATCAACGGCAGTAAGATTTTCATCACTAACTCATCTTCTGATATCAGCGCCGTCTGCGTTGTCCAATGCGTCACCGATTTCTCGAATCCAGCAAAGCCCGAGGTAAGCTGCATCCTGGTTGAGAATGGGACACCCGGATTCACCGCGGAAACCATGCACCATAAGCTGTGTTGGCGAGCATCCAATACAGGACAACTGACCTTCCAGGATTGCCGTGTACCAAAGGAAAACCTCCTTGGTAAAAGGGGTGAAGGTTTCCATCAGATGCTTCAGACCCTTGATGGAGGCAGACTCTCGATCGCTGCTATGGGCCTAGGAGGCGCTCAAGGGGCTTTCGACATTGCCATGGATTACTCAAAAAAACGGAAACAATTCGGTCGCCCGATCGGTTCTTTCCAGGTCAATGCTTTCAAGCTGGCTGACATGTTTACTGAAATTGAAATGGCTAGGATGCTCCTTTACAGAGCGTGTTGGCTCATGGATAATAAGAGAGTGAATCCACGAGACGGGGCCATGGCGAAACTGGTCTGCTCCGAAACCTACTATAGGTGTGCAAATCATGCGGTACAACTCCACGGCGGGTACGGTCTGATGAAAGACTATCCGGCTGAAAGGCATTATAGGAACCAGAAGCTCCTCGATATAGGCGAAGGTACATCGGAAGTCCAACGGATTGTCATTGCAAGAAATATCGGAGTACCTGGAAGATCCATGTAATAGACTCGCCCCCTCAAACAGAGCCTGAAAGGATGAAGTATGCCCGAAGATAAGAACGCAACAGTTTATGAAGTTTTTCGGGAAGCTGTCGATGAATACTCGGATCATAAGGGAGACGATCTGCTGACGGACCCAGCGGCAGTAGCCGCTGCCCGCGAAAAAGTCCTGGAACAGGATGCCATTACCCCCGCCCAAAACCTAAGAGCAGCACGAGAAAAACGGGGCTTTTCCATTCAAGAGCTTTCTCAGCGAACGGGGATCGCTCAGAGTGAACTTGAACAAGTCGAAGCTGGTCAGGTTATGCTGCCTCTGGGTCAGGTAATCAAACTCAGCAAGGTCCTGTCGCTTAAAATGGCGGATATGATCTCTATTGGTGACAAAGCCTTCACCATAGTGAGAGCGGGCGAGCGCTCCGAAGTTCAACGCTTCGGCAGGGCAAAGCAGGCCAGCCATGGATATGAGTATGTTTCTCTGGCGCCCGGGAAAAAAGATCGCCTGATGGAGCCCTTTCTTGTAACGCTTCATCCTGCTTCCTCGGACGAGCCTTCTTCTCATGACGGGCAGGAATTCATTTATGTCCTGGATGGACAAATGGAAGTAATTGTCGGCAATATCCATGACATTTTGAAACCCGGCGATTCAATCTATTATGATTCTTCGACTACTCACCTGGTCAGGGCACATGGAAATAAACCGGCGCAGATTCTTGCCGTCTTAATCAGTTAACCGGAATCAATTTTATTGATACCGTAAGCAGGATGAAACTTCGCCTCAGAGTCATCTTCTACCCCCCCGTTCCGTCGAGGGAGGGGCTTTATATCCCTTTCCCTGGCAGGAGAGAGAAGAGGAATTTTTCCGGAGTCCCCAAACGCTATTCAATGCAGGTACGTGTAGCCTGAAATAGCTCTAATCAGAGACCCGATCCTTCGCCTGAATCGTCTAAGAGGTTGTTGACTATGAACATTCGTGAACCGGCCGACGTAGCACTAGCCGGTATCCCCGCGCCCATTGTAGCTCTAGTCGTACTCGTTGCCGCTCTGGCGCTATTCAGCTTTATCATGTTCCGCCGGATACAAGTCTTGAGACAGGGAATGCCCGATCTTCGATTTTCGGATCTTGGCAAACGTATCTGGTTGAGTCTTATCTACGGATTCGGTCAGTTCAGGCAACCCCGTTATCCTGTCGGTGGAATAATACATATTCTCTTATTCGCGGGATTCATGATCCTATCCTTGCGTTCGCTGACGCTGCTGGGCAGAGGATTTTCGTCTCAATTTGACCTTCCCTTCTTAACCGGTGCTGCGGGTTTTTCATACGAGGTCACCAAAGACTATACAGTTCTTGTGGTCCTTCTTGTCTGCATTATCGCGATTATTCGTCGAGCCGTATTTAAACCGGCCCGGTATGCGCATGTCCATGGTCAAGGGCATGAAGGTGAGGCATACATCATTCTCGGTCTGGTTTCCGCGTTGATGATCTCGGACATGATTTTCGACGGGAGCGCATTGAAGGTTGGCGGAGGTTCTCATGCCGGATTTTTTCCCGCGGCTAATTTTGCGGCCATGTTCATGCCTGCCGATCCAGGCCTGTTGAATCAACTGCATATGGGCGGATATTGGCTTCACATAGTTATCTTTTTGGCTTTTCTGAATTACCTTCCCACATCAAAGCATTTCCATGTAATAACAGCCATTCCCAATGTATTTTTCGCCAAATTGAATAAAGGTTCAATAAAACCAGTGCAATGTGGCGTTCAGGACTGGATGGACCTGCCCGAGTGCGGCGTCACGCGATTCAAAGCCTTCACTTGGAAACATATGCTGGATTTCTATTCCTGCGCCGACTGCGGCAGATGCACCGACAATTGCCCTGCCAATGCGGTAGGGCGGGAGCTTTCTCCCCGAATGATAAGCATAAAGGCGCGGGATTATGCGTACAAATACTTCCCTGTATTCGGACACGCCGAGGAGCCGAAGGATATCCAATTCGTGGGTGACATAATCACGGAAAATGAAATTTGGGCGTGCACCACCTGCGGCGCTTGTGAGCAGGAATGTCCTATTCTAATAGAATATATAGACAAAATAGTTGATATGAGACGAGGGCTCCTCGATCAAGGCTTGCTGCCTCAGTCACTTCAAAAACCTATGCAGCAGATCAAGAAAAAGGGAAATGCGTACGGAGGCAACAAAGCCAAGAGAGCCGCCTGGACAGCGGAACTCGAAGGCATCGAAGTTAAAGAATTAAAACCCGATGATAGCGCTGACCTGCTCTTTTTTGTAGATAGTTGCGGCTCATTTGACCCCAGAATTCAGGAGATATCACGAGCCTTTTCCCGAATCTTGAGCCAGACGGGGTCTGATTTCGGCATCTTAGGCCAGGATGAAACCGATTCCGGTAATGAAATTCGAAGAATCGGCGAAGAAGGGCTATTTGAGCAGGTTTCGCAAAAGAACATACAGGCATTCCAGGCCCGTCATTTTAAGGAAATCGTGACATTCGATCCGCACGCGTTTAATACCATTAAGAATGATTATCCAGTGCGGTTTCCGATCATCCACGCGACCCAATTGCTGATTCGACTCATTGGAGACGGAAAAATCAGATTATCTAATGATTACATTCGTGATCGACTTGTCACATACCACGACCCTTGTTATTTGGGCAGACATAACGGCATTTATCACGAACCAAGAAGAGTCCTGGAAAGCATCCCCGGAATTGATTTGAAGGAAATGAAACGCTCTTATAGCAGGAGTTTCTGTTGCAGCGGTGGTGGCTTACTCCTGTGGTATGAAAACGATGAGGAAAAGGAACGTATGGGTGAACGTCGGGTACGGATGGCCCAGGAAATCGCGGCTCAGGTTATCGTTACCGCGTGCCCCTTCTGCCTTATAAACCTGGAAGATGCAATAAAAACAACTGGAAATGAGGGCAAAATAGAGGTCATAGACCTGGTGGAATTGGTCGATCGTTCCATGCTGAACCAATAGCTAAACCGAGTGAACTGGTGCTGGGAGAAAGTAAAATTTCATTCTGAGCGGAAATAACCGAACTCCAATTCCTAAACCCGACACCCGTCTGCTGTAGGGGGTAGACCTCGTGTCTGCCCAATCGAATTCGATGAGTATCATGGGAGGGCCAATGGATATCATTGTGTGCATGAAGTGGACGCCGGACACTTCAGAGGCAGATCTGGTAATAGATAAGGATGGCAAGGATATCAAAAAGGATACCTTGGATTACGACATCAATGATTGGGACCGTTTCGCCATTGAGGAAGCCGTCCGAATCAAAGAGAAGGTCGGGGGCACAGTGACTGCTGTCGCTGCGGCTCCTGATGATGCTGAAGAAATGCTCCGGGAATGTCTCGCCAGAGGAGCGGACGAGGCTTTTCTGCTCTGGGATGACTCCTGTCAAGGCTCAGATAGTTTTGCTACTGCTCACATTCTGGCGCAGTTCATAAAAGGACGGGGTCATGATCTTATTCTGACAGGCACTTTGGCCGAGGATGATTGCGCCGGCGCACTGGGCGGTCTTCTCGCGGCGATGCTAGGCATTCCCGCTTCGACCCTGGTCTCCGGGATCGAGCCTGATGGCGCCAAAGTGAAATTCAGGAGAGAATTGGAGGGTGGTCTGTACGAAGCTGTCGAGATGGACATCCCTGCCTTGCTCGCCGTTGCAACAGGACTGAACGAGCCTCGCTTTGTGTCAATTCGTGCGGTCCGGAAAGTCTCAGGAATGGAAATTCCTATTATATCACCCGCGGATTTTGGCTTAGATGCGTCCAAAATAGGCGCCAGCGGAGCCAGAATTCAGATCGAGAGCATGGTAATGCCGCCCGAAGGGGAAGGGGCCGAAATAATCTCGGGAAGCGCAGAAGATGCTGCTGGAAAGCTTGCTGGGATACTCAAGGAGAAGGGGGGTATCCTCTGATGAAACAAATCTTTGTTCTGGCCGAGCACAGAAAAGGGCAACTGAGAGATACCACCTGGGAAGCAATCGCGGCAGGACGCAAGCTCGCTGCCAATCTGGGCGTCGAGCTGAGCTGTTTGCTGCTCGGAAGCAATACGGACGCTATGGCCGAAATATTAGCTAAGGAGTGTCCCAAGGTCATCGCAGTGGATGATCCGGCATTCGAAACATTTAATTCGGAACCGCTGACCAAGGCACTGCAAACGATACTGCAGGAACGTAAGCCTTTCATGCTGATCATGTGCAATTCCAATTCCGTGCTCGAGCTTGCCCCTGGACTGAGCGTTGTTTTGGACGCGGCCCTTGCTACAGACTGCTTCGGATTCGAAGTTCGGGACGGCAAACCATTGGCCTGGCGTCAGATGTACAGCTATAAGGTGAACACTCTTATATCCTTTAAGAATGCGGAAAATATTGTAGTGACTCTCCGAGGCGGTTTCTTCCAATTCACCCCGCAGGCCGGAGTTGCCGGATCGGTTGAAAAGCTGGCTTCTCCTCTGACCGACGAGTCCCTGAAAAAGCGCTTTCTCAATTATCTGGAAGCTGAAAAAGGCGATGTGGATCTGGCATCCGCGGACATAATAATTTCAGTAGGCCGCGGTATTGGGGATGAGCCCGATATGGATGTATTCCAGTCCCTGGCGGATACTCTGGGCGGCGTGCTCGCATGTTCCCGGCCCATTGTGGACAAGAACCTGCTGCCCAAATTCCATCAGGTAGGTACTTCCGGGATCGAAGTGAAACCCAAGGTGTATCTTGCACTCGGCATCAGCGGTGCGTTCCAACATGTGGGCGGGATCAAAGGCTCTCCACTGATAGTAGCTGTAAACAAAGATGCACGTGCTCCGATCTTCAGGGTCGCTCAATACGGTATCGTGGCCGACTTGAACCAAGTGGTCCCGGCTCTGGAAGCAAAGATCAAAGAACTGAAGGGATAGTCCGAGGCGGAAAGGAAGAGAAGAGAAGAGAAGAGAAGATTCCTGGGGGAAACCCTTTTGCAAAAGGGT
>JBKQRG010000139.1:0-4169 GCA_052144015.1 Desulfomonilaceae bacterium | reverse complement strand
CACCAGCCGCATAGGCCGCAAAGTATCTATCGATTTTTTCCTCCCATTCGGCCGAAGTGAAGTCTGGCCATGTCTTGCTTTCGAAATTGAGGGACTTTTCCAAGGTCTGCTTATCAATGTCGAGCACTACTGTTCCCTTTTCACCGCCCGCCATCAGAGCGTCAAACGGAATCGGAATCAACACGTCACCTATTCCCAGGAAACCTCCGTGAGACAGACTGGCGTATTTTAGGCGCCCATCCACGCCCACAATGAAATCCGGTATGGTACCAAGTTTTTCCCCGTGACGATTCTCCACGGTGGTTTTCAGTATGTCACTCACTCTCATAGGTACTTTAATTTCCATCATTCTTCCTTCTCCTTTTTTTCGCCGTGGCCAACGCAATTTTCGAAATCTCTGGTGTGGACCTGAGCTGACCATGCATCGCGGTCATGTAATCGAAGACCTTTCGGCTCCAGTGTTGAAGAGCCATTGGATTAGAATGAGGGCCAAGCGCATGCCGGCCCGCAGCAACCAGATCATCAACTCGCCTTTTGATAGGCATCGCTGACCTCTCTATGTCCGGGTGACTGACCCTGGTAAATTTCGCTACTCCGCCATCTGCAACAGCCGCCACAACCTGTTGTGCGAAATTGAGCAGAATCAATCGCCCAAATTGAAATATTGTGAGCAATCATTTGCATGCGCACCTGTTACCGGATGAGGTATACAATCAAAATGATCAACAGGATGGTTCCAATGCCTACTCCGAAAATACTCATTGTAGTGTCCTCCGTCCCTTTATTGGTTATGGGCGGGAATTAATCTCGTTCCGGTCACCCACCGTGACACCACCGGAGACGGCTGCAGCTGCTACGACAGGTCCAGAGACCCAAGAATCGTTTGGCATTAGTTCGACTTGACGCTTTTAACTCTTGCAGCCCATCTAAGCATTTTGCGTGCCACCTATGATTAATGGATGAGGTGTTCTAAAAAGGCTGTGCTGTTAGTTAGTTCTCCACAGTGATGAAGTGTAGGGTGAGATACGAACTATCGGCAAGAAAGGGATGCGTGTCCTAAAATCGGGCCACAGAATTCCTATCTCGGTGTTATCGATAGGTTACAAATTTATTGGGTGTCTTAAAGTCGGTCCATCGAATTAATTCGCGGCCGGATCGTCATCCTCAATTCCGAAACGCTTAAGGTGTCGATACAGAGAGTCTCTGGCTATGCCAAGCACGCGGGCAGCCTGTCTTTTATTGCCTTCGCAGCGCCGCCAAACACAGGGATTTGATCACTTCATCCGTCACATCGTGAAGCGTGCGCTCGTGTACCGGAAAACTGGACACGTGAGACCAACTTTGGTGGCTCGCGTCAATCGGGGGGACCGCAACGTTCAAATTTTGCCCGGTCGGATAACAGGGAAGGTGAACCGAAAAGTCGACCCCTTTCCAGGCTCTGATTCAACCCATATGCGGCCACCATGGAGCTCGACTATCTTTTTGCACGTGGCCAGACCGATCCCTGTTCCGATTGGACTTGCGGAATTCTCAACTCTTTGAAAAATGAAAAAGATTCGTTCGAAGTGCGGCGGCTCAATGCCCATACCATTGTCGCGTACCCAGAATTGATGCTCAGACTCTGTGCTGTCGACACCTACATGGATTTGCAGAGGTACATTTCCCCTAAACTTTATGGCATTGCCTGTAAGATTCTGAAAAAGTCGAGCTATATGAACAGGAATAGCCATTATCGTCGGCATATGGTCAGTTGTTACCCTTGCTCCGCTCTCATTAATGGCCGCTCTCAAATTCGAAAGGGCGTCAGAGAGACAAGAATTGCAATCAGTCGGCTCAAACTTCTGCTGATCGGCTGACACACGGGAATAGTCCAGCAGGCCTTGAATCAGCCAGTCCATTCGCTGCACGATTTCAAAAGATTTTGAAAGATATTTTCTCGCTTCTTTATCAAGGATTTTCGCTGAGCGTCTCTCAAGGAGCTTTAGGTAAGCGGCTGCACCCACCAATGGTTCTCGGAGGTCGTGTGCCGCTACGTAGGCGAATTGCTCAAGATCTTTGTTGCTGCGCTCCAGGGCCTCCGTTTTTTCCGTTAAGTCCGCCTCTGCCACTTTGCGCTCCGTGATGTTCGTTAGCACCGTGTAACAGCGGGTACGTAGACCGCCAAGATCTTTGACAGAGTTACTCTCCAGTTGGGCGTGAAAAAGAGTTCCGTCCCTTTTCACTAATTTGACCTCGCAGGTCTGCTCGTCTCCGCTCTCAAAGACCCGGTTGACGTGAAGATAAAAGGTATCGGCGTCCTCCTTGCAAACAAGCCGGGAAAAGGGTCGCTTTATAAGTAATTCCCTCTCAATCCCTAACAGGCGGACCGCTGTGCGATTGGCTTCCAGAATGATCCCCTTATCACTCAACGTGACGTAGCCGACGGGGGCAAAGTCATATAAATCTGAAAAGTTGTCCCGTGACGCTTCCAGTGACAGTTGAGCCTGACGGAGTTCCTCGTTTTGCATTTCCAGCTCGATCTGATGAACTCTCAATTCATGGACCAACAGCCGCATCTTCTCAGGGGACAGGTCGGCTTCGTCCAGACCATCTGTTGATTTCCCCAACATGGTTTCTGCACGTCTTCGCAGATCAGAGCCTTGAAAATCATCGCCCATCGTCATAGATCTCTCCAGTCAGCATATGATTCGACGGGTTTCTTTATTAGGGGTTTTTCCGACCGGTAATGTCTTCGATAGCCAAGAGAATTCGTGTTGAATCGATCTCGCTTTCCAACCGCCGAGCGTTCAAGATCATTCTTCTTTTGCCGATTCCTTCAAACTCATGTTCCATCTTGAAGTCGTCCATTTCTGTTTTCTCAGGGAGAATCTTGTCCAGCAGTTGTCGCAACTCTGGGATATCCCATTGGTGACTACCCAGTTCATAGAAGAGTTTATTAACGGTATCCTCTCTTTTCAAGGCGAAGGTGCGACAAAAGGAACGATTGGCTGAAACCACCCTGAGATCCCCATCCAGTATGACCAAACCGTCACGAGTCGTATCCACGATGCTCTCAGCGAATTTCAGCGCATCTTCGAGCTTTTTTTCCGTAAATTTCAGACTGGTGATATCGAGGAAAGTGATTACCACACCGTCGATCACGTTTTCAACTGTCCTGTACGGCAGCATCCGCATCGTATACCACCGCTCGTCTTTGGTTTGAACTTCCATCTCTTTCGGTACGAGGGTCTTGAGAACTTCCTGTGCGTCCTGAACCAAAACCTCATAGTGCATGTTGGAAACGATATGACTCACGGGGCGTCCGATGTCCGTTTGTATCAGATTGATAAAATTGGTCATGGCCGGAGTGAAACGCCTGATATTCAGGTGAGTATCCAGGAAGATGCTACCAATCTCAGTGCTGGTGAAGAGATTTTGCAAATCGCTGCCGGTCTTGGACAACTCCTTTATTTTCTGCTCCAATTCCGAGTTGACCGTAACCAATTCCTCGTTTACCGATTGCAGCTCTTCCTTGGATGTCTCCAGCTCTTCATTGGTGCTTTGCAACTCCTCATTGGCGGCCTGCGACTCCTCGTTTGTCGATTTGAGTTCTTCGTTGGAAGTTTCCAACTCCTCAATAGTGGTCTGAAGATATTCCTTGGTGGAGCGCAGATCCTCCTCCATCCGTTGGTACGTCTCCCCGCGGGGCGAATCTGGTGATTTAGTCTCTGACGTATAAATTCTTTCAGGAGGGACATCCTCAAAAATGACCATCATCGATCCCTTCAGGGATTCCGGTTCGAGAACAGGCTTGATCACCAGATTGATGAACTGATCTTCACCGTCTGTTTTTACAGAGAGTTGTTCGCGACGGACTCCTTTCTTCTCGGTCACGGCCTTTCGCATGGCAGCGGCCAATTCAAATTTCAACCCCTCCCGAGCCATTCCCACTATATTCCCGCTGAATTCCCCGGATACGTGTTCCATATATTTTCCGGTCCGCCCGTGAACGTAGAGGACATCGCCTTTTTCATTGATGATGACGCCAGCCGGACTGTACGTATTCAACATAATTTTTTCAGCCACCTCGCGGTACGTGAGCTTTGAGGTTGTCTTCAGTGATGCCACGTCTGGTTGACGAGCCCGATCATAGGGCAAGTGAGGCATGTGATCATCCACCGTTATTCCAG
>JBKQRG010000138.1:0-4203 GCA_052144015.1 Desulfomonilaceae bacterium | reverse complement strand
ACCGTCAGGAGTGCGGTCGAAGAAGCAGCCGAACTTCGTCTCCATCTCCTTGATGGTAGGAGTGGCCTGTTCGACCAGGGTCTTGGCCAGTTCCTGATCATTGATGTACTGGCCGCCTTTGAGGGTGTCCATCAGGTGCTTCTCATGCGAGTCCCCGGAGTTGAGAACCACATTGAAGCCCCCCTGGACCATACGGCTGCATCCGCCCTTGCCCTTGAGGGCTTTTGTAGCAATGAGAATTCTTAATTCCGGATTTGCATCGTGGGCGTAGAGCGCACAAAGCTGCGCCGACGCGCCCATTCCCAATACCAGCAGGTCAGCCTGGACCTTTGCCGCCGCTACCATGGTTGCTTACTCATTATTAGATTCTTTGCCGGCCATTCCTATGACAAAGCTGCTTCGACAACTTCTCGGTCTTGGCATGTAAGGACCTTGTCGCCGCTGCACTCCTGACTTCTGACTTCGAAATCCCGCAGGGATTTCTAGGGCGAAGCCCTTGGTTAGTCCTCAGCAATCAGTCACCAGAATCAGAGTAGGCTGGCTCTGACGACTGATCACTGGGGACTCATTACTATCTCTAAAACACGAACTTCAAGCCCACCTGCATCTGCCGTGCAATTCCGGCTGTTGAGGTGATCTGGCCCGCAGTCGTAGTGCCCAGCGTGACTGATGGGGTGCTAAGGTTTACCGCGTTCATGACGTTGAACATCTCCCAGCGGAACTGCAGGTATTTTTCTTCACGGACGGTGAATTTTTTCATGAAACCCGTATCGAGCTCGTGGAAGGAGGGTCCGATAATCGACCCAGGCGCCGAATTTCCAAAGGTGTAATTAGCGGGTTTGGTGAACGCATTCAGGTTAAACCAGTCACTCGCGGTGGGATTCGCCAGAGTTGGATCGCCGACGATGTTGGGACGGGCGTTCGTGCCATTGCCGAGCGTCGCGCCGGTCCACACGGGAGTGAGCGGCTGGCCGGAATTGAATGTGTATACCCCGGAGAGTTGCCAGCCACCCAGGACGCCGTTCAGCACAGGATTGAGGTGGCCCCCAAACCGCTTCCCATGGCCATACGGCAGCTCATAGAGTCCGCTCGCGGTCAGGATGTTGCGCCGTTCATTGGGCGAAACCCCCTCATCATAGTTCTTGGGAGCGTAGGGGGTCGGCTGAGCGGTCGAATCGTTGCCGAATAGAGAGATGTCCCGTGAGAACGCATAGGACAACACATACGTCAGACCCTGCGAGAAGCGCCTCTCGAACTTCGTCTGCAGGCTGTTGTACCAGTCGCGCCCGAGACTCTCATAGAGGTTGATAGTCCCGAACTTCGGATACGGCGTCGCCGCCTGCAGGTTGGTGTAACTGCCGGGAGGCGCGGTGTTGAGTCTCGGCTGTGCGGTCAGATCCCGGCCACGGCTGCCGACATAAGAGACGGTCACGGCCGATTGAAGCCAGGGAATCGTCTTCTGAACCGAAAGATTGATCTGCTGTACCTTCATCGGCACGACGTTGTACACGGCTGAAGCGACATTCGGCGTAGTCGAGAAGCCGGAAGGCGTGTTCGGAAACGCCGTCTCCCAACGTTGATTGGATGCTTTCGCGAATGTGATGCTTTGGGCCGCCCAGTACGGGGGACCAGTCACAGACGAGCCCGTGGCATTACCGTAGAGGCTGGAAGCGAAGATGCCGTAACCTCCCCGCACGACGAACGTATCCTTACCGAACGGTCGCCAAGCAAAGCCGACGCGAGGAGACACATAGCCGGAATGCTTGAACAGGCCGGGATCCATGCCTGCCTGAGCCGCCGAGATCCACAAACCGGGAGTCGCCGCAGCGAAGTAGGGAGATATCGGCTGGGCGGTAAGGTCCACCTGGCCCTGGCTGTTTTCTCCGGCTACGGATTGGCCGGTCGCGAGATCAAACGTTGTGCCGACGCCGCGTACAAAGGCTTTGTTCCACCAGTAATCCCACCGCACACCGACGTTGACTGTCAGATTCGGATGCACCCGCCAAGTCTCGTCAACGTACACCGCCGAGTAGGGCGAGTGCGCAATCCCGTAGAGAGACAGGCACGCGTTTGCAGCCGCGGTTTGCACAAGGCCCAGCATGTAGTCAGCAAAGCCGTTGCCCGTATACTGGCTGTTGAACGTAAAGGCCCCGCGCGGATTCGTGGAGCACTGCTGCACACCCGTGCGTTCGTCTAGATATTCGGCTCCCGCCACGAGAGTATGTTTTCCACGGATGATGGTCAGTCCCGACCGGCCATTGATCACTTCGCGCTTGAACGACGAGGGAACCTGTGTAGGCCAACTGAAACCCGTGTACCCCGTGAATGTGACGGAGGGAAGACCGATAGCATCTGCTCGAAATTGGTCCGCAAATCCCTGGATTCCGGCCTCTTGCGTCAGGTTCTCCTTGCCGACCAGCGGGCTGTTGCCCGCGTAATTGGAATGCACAAAACCGGTGGTAATAGTAAACAACGCCCAAGGCGTGAGAGTGTAGTCGTAACCCAGAGCGGCATTGTGCTGGGTCAGATCGGTAGTGCTAATGACAGACGGCGTGTAGCCGGTGGCGGTTTGGTCATCACTGACCCGAATCCAACGCCCGTAGAACTTCTGCTTCGAGTTGATTACCTGATCGACCCGGGTTGTGAAGTTGGTCCCGTTTTCGGGATTGGGCGCCAGCGACTGAAAGAAATTGCCTGAAGCGTTTGGCAGCAGGACGTCGGGGAGAAAGAACGTCGATGCGCTCGAAAAACGGCTGGCGGGGATTTGATTTCCTGGGAATGGGGATCCTGTTGTCGGATCGGTCAACGTGGTTTTCAGCGATGAGAAGTCGCCCTGCTCGAACGCAGGGGTGATCGTGGGTGAGTCGTAAATCGTCTGCGTGCGGACTTTCAAACCTTCAAAGCTGGTGAAGAAGAATGTCTTGTTCTTGAAGACCGGGCCGCCGATGCTGTACCCGTATTGATTTCTGCGCAGCACCGGTTTACTGGTCGCGAAGGTGTTCCGCGCATCGAGCGCATCGTTCCGCAGGAATTCCCAGAGCGTGCCGTGAAATTGGTTTGTGCCCGACTTGGTAACCATGATGACCTGTATCGGGTCACGGCCGTTCTCGGCGCTGAAGCTGGATGCCTGTACACGGAACTGGTCGATTGCCTCCAGGTTTGGGAAAGCCATGCCGCTCTGCGTCGAAGGATCGTTGGCGGAAATCCCGTCAACCGCGAACTGCGTGGCATCGCTATGCTGCCCCATTCCCTGAACGTTGGCGCCGCCCACGGTCGACGAACTCGTTCCATTAACCGTTCCGCTGACGCCTAGAAAGCGCATACCCGGGGTCAGGGCCACCAGCGCGACCGCGACACGGCCGTCTAGCGGGAGATCTCGAATCTCCTTCTGCTCGATGGCCATTTCGACCGAGGCGTTCTCGGTCTGGACCAGTTCCACCCCGGCTTGCACCGTAACCTGCTGCTTCTGTCCGCCGACATTGAGCACTGGCTGGACGCGCTTCTGCTCACCCGCGGTCAAGGTCAGCCCGCTGACCTCCCAGCTAGCGAATCCGGGGGAGGCAACCTGCACAGAGTAGGTGCCGGTCGGCAGCGCCACCACTTGAAAATAGCCGTTTTCGTCCGTGGCTGCGATTTTCTTCAAACCTGTATCGGTGTTCGTGACAGTGACCGATGCGCTGACCACGATAGCGTCGCTGGCATCGTGGACGATCCCGAGAATGGAACCTTCGGTGGCCAGTTGAGCGTGGCAAATGACTGCGATCGACAGGGAGCAAAGCAAAGCAATAGCACGAGTTCGCATCAAAATTAACTCCTGGAGTGAGGACAATGTCCGTGCGTGTCTCTGTATAAACAGGCGGTCTTCCGGCCACCGAGGCAGCGTGGCATCACGCCGCGCGGCTCTTTTAATTTACTGGTATATGATATCTTAAAGTTAGGCGAGCGTCAAGAAAAATATTTTGCGGTGCGGTAGGCGACGTGAACATGTGGAGTGAAGACGGTAGGGGATCCTTATGGGAGCATGAATCCGTACAATGATATATTACATATCATAGTGTTATGTACAATAAATAATAGGACATCCTGACGAACTTCGGATGATCCCAGGCCGAGGCGATCCTACTGTGCATAGACGAAAAGAGCCAGATTCAGGCTCTGGATCGCACGGAGCCTGGGCTGCCGATCAAGAAGGGGCTATGCTGC
>JBKQRG010000137.1:0-64065 GCA_052144015.1 Desulfomonilaceae bacterium | reverse complement strand
GATGGCGGTCTTTTCAAGGACAGAGACATCAGCAGCGACCAGGTATCAGCTCAAACACGCCGGCGATTGGAAGACTTGCGGCATGATTAGGGGTAAAGTGCATTATGAGTGATCATTCTTTATCTTTTCGGAAAGAAACAATTACCGCAAGGTTAATTGATCCTTCCGGCGAAAATGTTGAGAAACGCATCGAAGTTCGAATCAACCCTGTCTCGGGACGAACCAGCAGAATTGCATTCGGGAGGGGTGCCGAAAGAGAACCGGGAACAGACAGCCTGCCATTGCCGCCGCCCGATGCCGATGACACGGCCGGTTGTCCCTTTTGTAAACCACAGTTGATGTCAAGAACGCCGAGGATTGTTTCCGATATTTTTCCCAGTGGGCGATTACATCACAACAATTCAATATTGTTTCCTAATCTATTCCCTTACGGTAGCTATTCGGCGGTAAGCCTTTTTGACGACCGGCACTTTGCAGAAATCGGCACATCGTCGGTATCCTCATATGCCGACTGCTTTATCAACTGCCGGAATTATCTTCGTCGTATACGTGAGTATGATTCAGAAGCCGTTTACATGGCAATTACGCAGAACCATTTGCCTTCTGCCGGAGGCTCTTTGATTCATCCCCACCTTCAAATCAACGCGGACAGGATTGCCCCCAACCATCATCGCTTTCTACGGAAAAGGGCGGAGGAATATTTTCATCAGATTGGTTCCCGGCTTTTTTCCGATTATCTGACCCATGAAAAGCAGGATGGGAGCCGTTATATTGGAAATACCGGCCGATGGGAATGGATAACCGCCTTTGCGCCAGAAGGTTTTTATGAAATATGGGGTATCTTGCCTAGAACGACTTCCCTGCATCAGATAACGGATTCAGATTGGAATCATCTTGCGCAGGGAGTAATCAACGCTCAGAAATTTTATCGAAGCCTTTGCAGAAATGGTTACAATCTCGGAATACTGCTTGTTGAAGATGGAAGTGACTTCCTTGAACTCCGGATTGTGATTCTTGCCCGGTCGAACTATGCCCCCTGGGTGCGGAATGACCACACTGGTTTCGAAGTCATGCTGGGCGATATGGCGACATTCACGTCGCCCGAAGATACTGCAAAAAATGCCAGAATATTCTGGACATGATCTCTCACAATTATTGTTCAGTGAGCTTAGCCAAGGTCGCGCCTTTAGCACGTATTAGTCACTATGAGTTCGGGAAGTTTTATTTATTATTGGATTTCTTACCGCATCAACTAAGAACTTGAATCACAGGAAATAACCTACCACATATCTGAAGCCGACTGCGCTGATTACGATCGCAAGCACCGGTCGAATGATCGCGCCCGGAACCCACTTCTGAGTTCTGGCACCTAGGTACATGCCGACGAACCCGCCTATCCCGAATAAAAAGCCTAACAGCCAGTCCGGTCGGACGGACTGACCGGGAAGAGCAACGTACGGACCAAAAAATTCATAAAAGATCACTCCTCCCACGGAGGTGACACAAGTGCCCATGAGAGTCGCGCCGGCAATTGTGTGAATCGGCAGCCCGAAAAAAGACACTATGAATGGAGCTATTATCGCTCCACCACCTATACCGTAAACGCCTCCTATCAGGCCCACCACTAGAGAGAGTAGAAAGAGTCCCGTGGTATGAAATCGAAAACATTCTCCGAAGAACTCATATTCAGTGCAGGAGAGCGTCCATTTGGTGGTGCAAATAGCGGGACGGCCAGTGTTTGACACCATGCCTGTTTGCTCTGCACGATGCTCACGCATTCTTGTCTCTGCGGCCTTCTCTGCTGTTTTCTTTCCCCGCTCTTTTATTATCTGATAGAGCATACGTCCGCCAATGTACAAAAGAACACACCCCACGAAGAGCTTGAACCCTCTCGGATCGGGCAGGTACCACACGCGTATGAAGAGGCCCAGCACAAGTCCGGGAATGGTTCCCACTATTATGTTCCACGCCAAAGGCCAGTTCATTCGCCCTTCCTTGAAATAACGATAGACAGCGCTCGGGATACCCACAACATTGAACACAAGGTTCGTTGGAGTTACTGAAGGGCTGGTAAAACCTAGGAAGCTCATCTGAAATGGGAGAATGAGAAAGGCTCCCGAAATACCGCCCATGGAAGTGAAATAGGAAATGACGAACCCCACGAGCGGTGGCACCCAGATAGCTGTTTCGACTCCAGATACAGGGAAATACATTGCATTCTCCTGGTCTTACAAGCCAAAGCATGATCGCATTTCACTGCGGCTAGTGACACGTTTATTCTCAAAGTCGTGTTAGTATGATAACTACATTCAGAGTGCCGTGTCAAGCGCTTTCTAACGTCCCTAATTATTGGTCAGTGGTGGAGAATGTGGTAAACTTTCTCAGTCAGAATGACTGCAGCAGGATGCCGAGGAACAAGACTATGCCCAAAGATCCAGGCCGGAAACCCGAATCGTCGCATATCGCCTCTGTGCATTCCGATTCTCGCCTTATGAACCCTGCCCGCATCTATGAGTTTCCGCAGCAAACCCCGTGCCTCGACTCGACCGGTTTGGCGAAATTGGAACGAGCTTTCCGCTCATGGGCAAAGTCTTCATCGCGCTCCGACGTTCACGTTTCCAGGCAACGTATTTTGATGATCTTCCTGCTCATTCGTTACACAGGAGCACGCCTGAATGAAGTGTTGGCGCTTGATTTGCGCAAAGACATAGACATGTCAGGACGGGTCGTCCGATACGGGAATTCTGTTGAAGCCGTCGATACAGCTTCGCGCGAGGTTCAGATTTCGGCAGAATTGGTGTCCGAAATTCAACTGATTCTGGATGGCTCGGATTTATCAGAAAAGACTGCTTCGTTGTTAAAAGTAGATGCAGGGCATGTCCGGCGCAAATTTTATGAAAGGGCTGTGGACTGTGGTTTTGCACAAGATTTGGGTTCACCCAATGCCATCCGCAGGGCACGGGCAGTGGAGCTGATGCAGAACAACGTGCCGTTGCCCGTGGTACAAAGGATTCTCGGCCAATCTACGCCGAACCTGACAGCGTCTTTTATTGGTTTTTCCGAAGAAGATATTCACCAGGTGGCCAGACATTTCGTCGAAAAGGAAAACCGACGTAAGACCAGCGCACGCAACACTTTCTTCGGAAAAATCGAACATATACTGCGGGGAGATATTCAGGCGCAAGTTGAACTCGTCACCGTCGGTGGAGACCTGGTCACCACGATGATCACCAACAATAGCCTCGAAAGATTGGGCATCAAAACAGGCTCATTGATTACTGCCGAGGTAAAAGCGCCCTGGGTAATATTGCAGAAAGGGCAGACAAAGCCCTCATGCTCGGCAGAGAACATGTTTCGCGGAGAGGTTACTCGAATACTCCGAGGAAAGCTCACGACCGAGTTCACTGTTCGTATCCAAGACGGAACCGAGTTGTGTTCCCTTGTTACCGAAGAGAGCAGGCGCAAGTTACGTATTAAACCAAAAGATAAGGTCTGGGTTGTATTTAATAGCTTTGCCGTGATTTTGCGCGTGGATTAGTTCGGCAAGCAAGCGACCTAGGACGCTGGCTTCTCTCGGGAGCAACGCCTACGCCTCGTTCGGGATTCGAAGAGCCAACCCAAGGAATTGATTCCTAAAGAACAAAGGCTGAAATAGCGCCTCCCACAAGAACCACCCACAGGATATCCAACTTGAGAATGAGTGCTACGAAGGCCGCAGCCGCCAGAGCCAGGTGAGGCCAATCCCATTGTACATTCAGTCCAAAGCGGATAGTTACCGTAAAGAGCAAGCCAACGAAAGAACACAAAATGCCGCCGATGGTTCTCATGAACCACGGTGACAAACGTACCCTGTCGAACCAGGGAACTACACCGACCAGAATGAGAAAGGAAGGGAGAAAGATGGCTATGGTGGCAATGATCGCCCCAATAATGCCGTATACCAGGTAGCCCACGAAAGTTCCAGTGATGACGATGGGGCCGGGAGTAAATTGCCCCATGACAATTCCGTTTAGAAATGTCGCGGCGTCCATCCACGAGCGTACCTCGACGACTTCATGGAACATGAGGGGCACTGAGACAAACCCTCCACCAAAAGCCATAAGA
The DNA here is from genome assembly GCA_052144015.1 of Desulfomonilaceae bacterium. Classification (GTDB taxonomy): domain Bacteria; phylum Desulfobacterota; class Desulfomonilia; order Desulfomonilales; family Desulfomonilaceae; genus DATJPW01. The sequence goes on along the minus strand of JBKQRG010000137.1, from coordinate 59,961 downwards.
TCGATCTTGCACATAAGCAAGGCAAGATAGAAGAGCCCTTTTCGGAAGAAAAAGAGTAGAGCGAGACAAACGACAGAAGTGAGCAGAGAGAGCAGCACAGGTATGGTCGTGTCCTCGATGCTCTTTGAGCGCAAAGCATTGCGCGTGACAGGCTGTCTGCCGTCAAGAAGCATTCCAAGAAGGCCTGCCAGGATGATAATGAGAACCGGGTTTACCATGAGGCCAAAAAGCCCTGCGGCGACAAGGGCGATCAACATGCTTTTCCAGTTCTTGAGTGAACTCTTGCCGAAAGATATGGTTGCATTGGCCACGACAGCCACGATAACAGCTTGAAGCCCGCTGAATAGTGACACGACCGCCGGAAGGGCGTGGGCGCGACCATAAGCAACGGAGAGCGCAAGCATGAGAATGAAGGCTGGAAGGCCGAAGCCAATGTAGCAGGCCACTGCTCCCCGCACTCCTCGCACTTTCAAGCCTACGTAGGAGGCCATCTGCATGACCGTAGCGCCGGGAATCGTCTGACACAGGGCCACGCCATCCTGAAACGATTCCAGGTCAAGCCACCTCTTTTGTTCGACGGCCATCTTGCGCATGTAGGCTATCATGGCCGGTCCGCCAAATGCGGTTATTCCCAACCTTATGAAAGAAGTGAACAGACGAAGTAGGGAGGGAGAATTTCTAGCGTGCCGAGGCTCCCAATCCTTATTAGACGATTTCCAGTAGCTTGTCCCTGCCATCGTTCCCAAGACGTTCATCAAGGAACCGCATTTCGGACTTGCGGCTCTCTCGCACGTGTAAAGATCACGTATATGCAAGGCATCAGGAATAATGCTACGGGAATCAATAGAATCAGCCCTCCAATAGCCCCTACTGCCATCGGCTGAAGCATGTCAACGCCCTCCTCAATATTAAGAGCGATCGGCATGAGGCCCATGATAACGGGAATCGTAGTCATAAGCCTAGGCCGCAGCCTAATTTTGGCAGCCGTGATCACGGCCTCGATAGGTGCCAGTTTCTTCGTTCCACGCAACTCCTCCGCGAAGGTCGTGAGCAATACTCCCTCATTAACAGTCGCTGCCACCACGACCAGGGCTCCGATTAAAACAGTCGCTCCAATCGGGATTCCCGTAACGTAAAACGCATACACAAGGCCGGCCAAACAAAAAGGAACACATCCCAAAATGAGGAGTGGAAGCCGAAGACTGTTGAATTGGACGGCAAGAACAATGAATGAAAAGAAAAGAGCAAAGGCCAGCACCCCAAGTGCGATGGTTTTCATTTCGGCCATCATTTGGGCCTGACCTCCAAATCGGAACTCATATCCGACGGGAAGGTCCAGTTTCTGCATCTCGGATCCAAGTTCGGATAAAGCCTGTCCGACGCTTGCGCCGACCGCATCCCCTCGGATGATCACTTGCTTGATTTGGTCCTCGCGGTCGATTTCGACGGGCCCTACGGATTGATTAACTTTGGCCACGTCTCGGACTCTCAAATAGCCTCCCTGCGAGCACTCCAAAATCAACTCTTCGATATCTTGTTTGCAGGTCAGGTCTTTTTCTGGGACGATCACGCGAATGTTATAGTATCTATCCGCATCCCGGTATCGAGTCGCCACGGCTCCCGTGAGCAACGACCGAAGTGTTGCGGCGGTATCCGCAATGGAAACCCCTAAGTCTGCGGCCGATTTTCGATCCACTTCAACCTGAAATTCAGGCTTTGTCATGTCCAGGGAGACGTATACGTTCCCAAAATGGGCCAAGCGATTCATCGCCCCTGCGGTTGCTTGCGCAAGTTCAAATAATTTCGGGATATCCTGTCCTCTGATCTTAACTTCTATGTCAGCGTCTCCGAGTCTTCTTATGCCCTTGACCTGGGGGCGGTTTACCATAGCTATACCGCCGGGGACAGGGACCTTGGCGACCTTCGGGCGGAGGCTATTCATGTAATCTTTTGTACTAACTTTTCGTGCGCTTCTGGGAACCAGTTGGATATTGATTTCGCCTTCATTGGCGATCAGGTAGGTGTAAATTCCCCAAACTTTGCCGCCGGCGAGTGTGAAATAGGATTCAATAAGAGGGTCGTTTGCAATTAGTGCTTCAATTCGTTGGAGAGTCTTGTCCGTTTCCCAGACCGATGCCCCGGTGGGAAGCCTCACTTTGACCATAATCCTGCCGTCGTCCATTTGAGGCAGGAATTCGCTTCCAACTCTCGTCAGTGCAAAGTACCCACCGACTAAAATGAGGACGAACGATCCAACGATGATCCACCGCGCACTCAATGCCGAATTCAGCAGGTGACCGTATCTGTCTCTGATGTTGGTGAACACCTGTTGGAAACGGGTGTCTTCGACTCTGCTTCCGGAAGATTTACCCAGCATAATTGATGTAAGCATCGTCGTCTGGGTTACGGCCGCAGCCAGGCTGATTACAATAATTCCCGCGATCACGAGAATAAGCTCATGGAACAACAGGCTGACCAATCCGGGAAGGAGCAAGAATGGAAGGAAAACCGCCAGGAAAGACAGGGTTGCGGCTATAATTGCGGGGCCTACTTCAGAAGTGGCCGAGATGGCGATTTGATCTGAAGGTACACCCGGCCTATCGTGTCTAAGTCGAGTGATGTTTTCAATGACGATTATGGAATTGTCGAGATCTACTGCTATGGCGACAACGAGTCCACCCAAGGAAAAGAGATTGAGAGAAAAGCCTGCCAGCTTCATTAGTCCGAAATTGATTAGCAGAGTGGTCGGCAATGCCAGCAACATTACGAGGACCTGCCGCCAGCTTCCCAGGAACAAATATATGACCAAAATAACGAGTATGGCTCCCTCTATGGCTGCATTGCGAACACCGGTCAGGGCGGCTTCGACATAATCTGCCTGATTCTCAACCATTCCCAGTTTAAATCCGGCAGGAAGTGATGGCTGCAACTCTTGAATTTTGCGGCTGACGGCCTTTGCGACCTCCACTGTGTTTGCATCAGACTGTTTCAGCACGCTCAACTTTACGCATGGCTTGCTGCCGAGGCGGGTGATTGCACGAACATCCTCATTTGCATCTTCAACAGTCGCCACATCTTGTACGAGAACCTGACCCTCATCCTTCCGGACCAACACAACTGACTTGATCTCATCCAGAGACCGATACTCGCCCACGGTCCTGGCAATGAATTCACGGGGACCAACCGTCACTCGGCCGCCGAATTGTTCGACATTCTCGTCGCGGAGCCTCTTAACTACTCCGGAAAGTGACAATTGATGCTTTTCAAGCGCCTTCGCGTCCAGGTTCACGCGTATCTCACGTTTGAGCCCGCCTACAATGTCGGTTCCGGCCACCCCTGGAACGGCCAGCAGCCTGTCCTGAAGCCAATCCTCCGTCCAGGTTCGTAATTTAACGAGATCCGACTGATCGGAACTGACGGTGATCTGCACAACGGGGAGTTGAGAAGGATCCGCCTTGATCATGAATGGCGCTTCAATATCTTTCGGCAGATCTTTGGCTGCTCGGGCCATTGCCGCCAGGCAATCCTGATAGGCTACATTAACGTCAACACCGTATTTAAAGTTCACCAGAGCGGTGTATAGCCCTTCAATCGCGGAAGATTCGAGATAATCCAAGTTATCTACGCTGGCCAGCTGACGCTCGATCGGGTCTGCCAGGTCCTTGTCAATCTCTTCGGGCGTCGCGCCCGGCCAGGATATGTACACCCTGATCAGTGGATAAGTAATATTGGGGACAAAGTTCACCGGAAGTTGCCACAATCCGTAGGCCCCAAGGGTGACAAGCCCTATGACGATGACACTGGTCGCTATCCGGCGCTTGACGGCTGAAGCCGTAATCTTCATTTTCCGGCCTCTCCTTTTTGCGGGCTCCCCGGCGAATCCGATTTAGCCTTATCCGGCTGCGGCAAACGTATTTCGAGGCCATCCTCTAATTTTTCATTACCGGCTACCACCAGGGCCTCGCCCACATTGAGGCCATCAACAACTTGAACCTGCTTTTTGTTTTCCAGTCCCGTATTAATTTGGCGCTGAACCGCTTTGCCGTCTTGAATAACATAAGCGACGCGCAGTCCCTTTGGGGTCACTATGACAGCTTCTGAAGGAACCACCACAGTATCCGTGACTGTCTTCAGGTCCAAAGTCAATCGAGCAAACATACCGGGGGTCAGTTTTATGGGATCCTGAATTTCTACTTCCGCCGTGCGTGTCCGCATCCGGCGATCAAGTTCCGGATATATGCGAGAAATCTTTCCATTAAAGGCCTTGCCATTATACGCATCCAATGTGACCGTCACGTCCATACCAAGACGCAAATCTTGACTCTGAGCTTCCGGCGCAGCGGTACGTACAATCAAAGATCCGGGGTCAAAGATTTCCACCATCACGGTCCTCGGAACGACATAATTGCCATCCGCAACCATGACTTTGGATACCACTCCATCCCAAGGCGTTACTACTTCGTAATCATCCGAGCTTTCCTGCATTTTTTCCAATTGCGCCATTGCTCGTTTGTGCTTCGCTTTGGCCAAATCCAGTTGGTCGCGTGGGATGGCACCGCTTTCCACCAACTGTTCAATCCTCGCCAACTCCTCCTTCTCGGTCGTAAAATCTTGCTTTGCAGACTGCAACAAGGCCTCAGTGGCCTTTTTTCTGCCGATACTGAGAAGATTCTGCCCGGCTTTCACGAGGTCGCCTTCTCTGATAGTGCAATTGCTGACAGGTCCCTCCGCGGGAGAAGCCAATCGAGCAATTCTCGTCGGCTCAACCGAGCCGGTCAATTCGATAGTGCTGGATATATCGCTCAACTTCACCTTCTCGGTCACCACCAAAGGCTTGGGTTTTATAGGCTGCCCCTTTGCTGACTGCGAGGCAGTTAACCTGGAAATCCCCCAAACAGCAATTGAAAGAATGACAATCCCCAGAATGACCAGTGGCCAGCGTTTCATAAGTTTCCTCTGTTCCGGCGTGTAAGACCAAACGCGTTCGATGATTCTAAAAGAATATACCGTCGAGAAGTACTAAACCCTGCGAGGAATTTTCACTTGGCAGCTTTTTTTGCGAGCAAACGCCTCAGGCGCCGCTCGTGACATGGGTCGAATCAAAAAGCAGATGTCCTATGCCTGTCCTCACTACCTCTTCTCGCCTGTCGCCAGACCCAACTGAGCGAGCGCTATGTTGTAATCCGAAAGGGCTCGATAATGATTCGTTTCCGCGTCGAGCATGGCTGCTTGAGCGTCGAGCACGTCTGTAATCGATCCTTTCCCGAGATCATATTTTTCGCTTTCGATCCGGAAGCTTTCATTCGATTGTTCAATAGCTTTTTGAGTGGCTCGGACCCGTTTCCTGGCAGAATCCACGTTCAACAGGGCGGTCTCGACGTCCAAGCGAATCTGAAGCCATAGCTTGCGCATATTGGCTTGAGCTGTGGCTAGCCTCGCCTCCTGTTCATTTATCTGGGCGGTGATCCGGCCTCCGTCGAAAATCGGATATTCAGCGACAACCCCAATGTTTCCCACGGGCAGCGAGGTTGATACACCTGGGGACTGATAAAGCTTCTGGGCCGGGTCCGCATTAGGATTGGCAGCTTGGGGGTTGGTGCCTATCTGCTTGTCTATAAATACGGCGCCATTGTCCGTGACTCCGGCTGCAACTCGCGTTCCGTATGTTCCTTCAAGGGATACCCTGGGCCACCTTGCAGCGCGGGCCGCAGCCAGTTTCATGGCGAGGGAGTCAACAGAAGCCCTGGCAGACTTATAGTCCCCGCGTTCTGCATAGGCCATAGCGAGGGCCCCATTCAGGTCCGGCACGCTCCTGTTGATTTTCAGGTTGCCTTGGATCTGTACCGGATCATTTCCTACATCAATTCCCATGAGGGCTACCAATGCTCTTCGCTGGATTTCCAGAACAGTCTGTTCCCGAACCAACCGCTGCTCCACATCAGAAATCCTGACTTCCGTGCGCAGCACCTCCACTTTAGCCGCCTTACCTACTCTCATCATGTCCAAAGCCCTTTTACGCTGGCCATTAAGAGCTTCAATCGAGAACTGCAGCGATCTAATGACAGGCCTCTGTCCGAGAATCGTATAAAAGGTACTGGAAACGTTATAAATAAGTTCTTCCCAGGTTCGTGCCAAGCGCTGAGTTGCGGCCAAACTGAGAAGCTCCGCAGCACTGATTTCATTCCTGATACGCCCCCAAGTGAACAGAGGCAATCTCAGTATTATGTCTCCCGCAAAAACGCTTGTACTGTACATACCGGGATCGTTATTTTTCCTCACCGGCACAAGACGTTGATTTTGAACAAAACTGTTATAACGGGCGGTTCCGCCTATGTTTGGCCATCTTTCGGATGCCGCATTGTCTCTCTGCGCAAGGGCAACCTGAACGTCCCACCCTCCTGCTGCGAGAGAAGGATTGTTTGCCCGTGAAATCTCAATGCACTGTTCCAACGTTAACGATTCCGCACCTGTGTTGAGTTTGCCGCGGGCCACCGATGATTGGGGTGTGAATGCAGCAGGCGCAACGGATGGCCCAGGAAGGCTCCGCCGCGTATACAGGCAACTCGGTAAAATCATCGACAATGAAATCATGACCGCCATGAATCCCGCAGCCCTCATTGTTCCTCCCTAATCCAGGGGTGACCCTGGAATGCCACGCAGGCAGAGCGGCACCGAATAAATCCGGGTGTCGCCAAAAATCAAAAAGGATTTTCAACCCATTAAAATCTATGCGAGTTCGAGAAAAAGGTTCCGCGGCGGCGAAGGATATCACGTCAGGTCCCGGTTTGTCACATTGATCGGTTGGATATCTGAACAGCGTGATCTCGGGACTCAGAATTTCAGACGTGTATCACTTACTGTGCCGTTCGAACGGCTTCTCTCCTCAACAATTTTATTCGTAGGCTTTAGCCTTGATAGCCTCTGCAGTGCAACAGCGGGATTACTCAGATTTGGGGTCTGGAAAGAGACTTTTCCCCGTTCCCGGGCCGCAGCCGTCGCAAATACGGCCTCGTTCTTGAAGATAAGCTCCGAACTTGCTTTTAGCTTGAGAAGGCAGTGACTCGACAATTTTTATTACCGTTCCCACCGCAATCAGTCGTATCTCACCTTGAATTCGATTGATTTCATTGACCTTCGATTCCACAGCCGCCATGTTTACGGGAGTACTGGAAATAAGCCGCATCATTTCCGACCGATTTGAATCCATCAGATTCCTCAACTGGAGGAATTGAGGCTTGGTGCAGCCAACTTCTTCAACGACTCGCCTCGTCTGCTCAGGCGTAAGGCTCAAATCTTCCCGAAGAAAATGTATTACGGGCTTTTGTGCGAGAGTTATCTCCTTTGCATGCGCTTGGTCTTTCCACCACGAAAAGACGAGGGTCGCCGCGACAGCTCCGTTAATAGCCAGTGAAAAGGTGAGCAAGTATATGAGCGGCGTTCTTTTCATCGTCCACCTCCGCTGGTGTCCGTCCATATAGAATCCAGGGATGAGGCACTCGGTCCATCATCAGTTCCGGCCAAGGCGAGAAGGTCATACGAAGATGCAGTAGAACTCAGGTTTATTGAATGAGACAGGTTCAGACCTGTCAAAACTCCAAGCCCAAGGCCCAACACCAGAATCAACACCGCTAGGGCCGGTCTGAAGAAAGCAAAAGAGTCGACGAAAGGGTAAAAAGTACTCTTCCATGAATTCGAGCGCATCTCTTCTATGACGCTGGAGATGATCCTTTGATTAAGGAAAGGAGGTAAAGGTGGGTCTGGAGACCTCACAAATAAACGGTCTAATTCCAAAAACTTCTCAGCAGAGGTCCGGCAATGAACGCATGTTTCAAGATGCCTGAAAAGCGCAGCTTCGTCATTCGGATTCAGTTCCCCTTCCTGCCATCTGAACATTTTGATTTGCCATTTCCGACAGCTCATTTCGCCTCCTAGAAACTTATACGGATGGGCTTGAAAAACCCTCCGGGTACCAATGAAAAAAATCATATCTTCAATAATTTCATGAGATTGTTCTTTGCCCTTACAAGGAGGGACTCAACCGATGAAACCGTTGATTTCATGATGCCCGCCACCTCTTTAACCGACATGTCTTCGTAATATCGAAGAATTACCGCGGTCCGCTGCCTCTCCGAGAGGGATTGAACAGCCTGGACCACCTTCTGAGCCGATTCCTGGGATAAATATCTTTCTTCCGGGTCTGGAGCCCTGTCGAGTAGAGGTTGTTTTTCAATCTCTTCAGGGTGTTCGTCCAGAGAAAAAGCCTTTCGGTAAGTGTACAATCTGGCAAAATTGATGCTGGTATTCCGCACAATCGTGAAAAGCCATGTCTTGAAAGGCATCCCCGGTACGTATTTGCTGGCGTTACGATAAAGGCGCAGAAACACCTCCTGGCAAATGTCCTGGGCAATTGACTCATCACCTGTATATCGTACGGAAAACCTGTAAATGGATGCCGTGTGACGGTCTACCAGCACCTTCAAGGCTTCCTCGTCACCTTTTCCGAGAGCTTGGATGAGTTCTTCGTCGGTCCGGTGGCGCATCCTTACCTGTCTTGGTATTGCTGACTCACTATTTGGAGATCCATTGATTCATTTAACCATTCATTTTATGTCAGGGGTTGAGCGACAGGCTACTCATATATTGAATCTCACGTGCAAGAAGCGAGCGGTCGGGAAATTTTCTCATCCTACCCGAAGAAACTTTTTTGGGTAAGGGGCTTTCTCATGCCGTTCTTTAGCAGTTCTCAAGAATAATCGCGAAAAGAACGCGAATATTGTCTGGAGATGTGATCTTCTTTAAGGCATGTCGCGCAGCGAAAAATGCCCGATAAAGAGAATTACACATTCGAGAAGTGTCAGGGTTGGAAGTGACAAGTGCATGTGGCTTCGGGGTCTGCCTTGGCTCAATATTACCGGGCTGTGTTGAGGTGTGGAGCAGGCCGGCAAAAATGATTGACGGAGTGACAAAGGGTAAGATACGCTCGGAAACAGGAAAATAGGATTTTTTCGCTAATTTGGCGCCGGTTTTGCCTGGGTCTCTCGTCAGGAATCGAGGAGGTTAAATATGTCGCGGAATGAAGAGAATATATCCAAGAGTTCAGAGAAGATATTGCCAAGTAAGCAATCCATGTCACCGCATGAAGAAAGCGGATGAAAAGACGGATGAGCCCCTTCACCAGCGGCAGTTAGCCGGCGTAAACTAACATTCCCGGATGACACGCAGGTCGGCCTTAACGGACTGGACGATGTCATGGCCGAAGTCTATGCCGAAGACATGAAGCCAAGCGATAAGACCGCCGCAGAGATCATGAAAAGGCTGGAACAAAAAAAGAACTATATCCCCGGGTCCGAACGTGTACGAAGAGAGTACGCCTATGCACTGCTGAGGGAATACAGAAAGTACCTTAAAGATCGATCCGGCAGTGGTCGGTGAGTTACCAGGAGGCGGAGCATAGCAGATTTTGATGAAGCCCACGGTTTGCCTCCGTAAACTTGGTGACCTCCGCTATCGTCAAGAGAGCCATTTTGTAATGGCAGGAACAAGAGATGGGCAATGAGCAGAATCGTTAATACAGTTTGCAATCTCCTTGAGCAGGGAGAGGATATTGTGCTGGCCACAATTCTCAGCCGCCAGGGGTCAACCCCCAGGACCGCGGGTACCAAGATGATCGTGCGGTCGGATGGCGATACCGTATCCACCATCGGAGGTGGGTTAGTAGAGGCACAGGTAATCAAAGCCGCTTCAGAAGTGTTTAAAACTAAGGAAGCTCAAATCAAACCTTTTGACCTTACCGGGACCGATGTGGAAAGAATGGACCTGGTGTGCGGAGGTCAATTGGAAATCCTCGTCGAGTTTGTGGCCGCCAACTCTGCCGGCATTGAGGTGTTTAGAGGCTTGGCTCGTGCTTTAAAAGAGGGACGGAAGTGCTATCTCGCAGCCGATTTAGGATCAGTATCCGAGAAACGCTCTACGGTGAAGCGCTGCCTTATCTTGCAGGACGGGACTGCATCAGGGGACATGATGTGCCCTCAGGAATTGATCGAAAACCTAGCTCGCTGGACCGGGAAGGAGAGGTATCCGGTTTTGTTGACCGTTGGCGGTCGAAATTACGTGGTTGAGCCGTCTTTTGTTCCCGGAACGGTTTACTTGTTCGGGGCGGGGCACGTTTCCCAGCAGGTGGCTCCTCTGGCAAGATTGGTCGACTTCCGCACAGTGGTCCTGGACGATCGTCCCGAATTCGCCAATAGCGAACGTTTTCCAACTGCCGATAATATCCGAGTGCTCTCATCGTTTCGGGATTGCCTCTCAGATCTTGAAATTGGAGAGGACAGCTACCTCGTGGTCGTGACCAGGGGTCATCTCCACGATAAGACGGTGTTAGAGCAGGCCTTGAAAACGGAAGCTCGATATGTAGGGATGATCGGTAGCCGCCGCAAACGGGAAAGGGTCTTTAGTGAGCTCGTGATGCAGGGCTTCACGACCGATGACCTCAAGAGAGTACATTCCCCCATCGGGACGAACATCGGTGCGGAAACCCCAGAGGAAATAGGCATAAGCATCATAGGCGAACTGATTCAAGCCCGGTCCGAACGGAACCAATAACACAGCGTGGCAACATGTCTTCCCGGGCGCTCTCAGCCTGGATCTCGACCGTTAAGCTCCCCTTCCCATTGGGACCGATATCCGTAATGGAGGGACTCGTCGTGGGATTGTCCCACTAGAATCGAGGACTCCGGGTCGTAATTAGGAATATCGGGGTTTGGATCTCGCGCCGATACTCAATGGAATACGTCTGCGCTTAAGAATTCATTCATGTGAAAACAAAACACTTGACACCGAAAAGAATCTGATATACTATTTGACCAATTGGTAAAATGGAGAAGAAGATGGACATGAATCAAAAAGGAAGACTAGCGCTAAAAGCCGAGGTGTTCAAGGCAATGGGCCACCCTCTCCGCCTGGGAATCATCGAATTCCTCCAACAAGGTGAAATGTGTGTTTGCGACATAGTAGCCCATGTGGGGACCGAGGTTTCGAACGTGTCCAAGCACCTCTCCATCCTGAAGAAAGCCGGTCTTCTCGCAGATCGCCGAGACGGACTCAAGATCATGTACAGCCTAACCATGCCTTGCGCTATTGATTTCGCCCGCTGCGTGGAAGGCGTTGTTATCAAGAGGCTCGAAGAGCAACGAGCGGTGATGGTGGCGTGAAATGCGGAGGGGCAGGAAGAGGGGAAGTTTCGGGAACCCGCCTTCTGATCGGAAGGAGAAAGATCCGGGGAACCCGCTTCCTGAAAGAAGCCGGATTCCCCGAACCCTCCGGCAAGAACTTTTATATGGCTAGCGGTGTACCATAGGCGAATGCAAGTACAGTGGCATCGATTGATTGAAAACGTCTAGGAGTTCACGTGCCCCGGGTAGCTCGAAAGCGTAGCTAAGCAATAATCCATCAATCAAAGAGGTTTCCCGAATAGCTCGAAAAAGACAACTGAGGAGTAAATGAGTTCCGATAAAGAAGTGGCAGAAGTTACAAGTATTGGAGGTCAAGGGCTCGAAATAGAACTCCAGCCGGGAGAACAAACCACCAGTCTCCGGGTCTTGAACGATACATTGCGCTCCAAGATCATGTACCTTTTTTCCGGAGCTGTTCTGTTGGCAGTCTGGTGGCTCGTTTATAGCAATTTGTTGCCCTTCTCTCGTTTGGTTACCTACCATCTGCTGCCTCTTCGGGAAGGAACACACCTCGGCTCCACGGTCGAGTTCTTCATCTTTGAGGTTCCGAAGGTACTGCTGCTGCTGACTCTCATAGTTTTTGGCGTAGGAATTATAAGGTCATACTTTACACCGGACAGGACACGAAAGATTCTGGCAGGTAGTCGAGAGTCCGCCGGGCACGTTTTAGCCGCATTCTTGGGCGTCGTGACTCCATTTTGCTCGTGTTCCGCAGTTCCTTTATTCATCGGTTTTCTTACGGCCGGAGTGCCTCTCGGAGTGACTTTTTCGTTTCTTGTCTCTGCGCCTATGGTTAATGAGGTTGCGCTGGTGCTCCTTTTTGGCCTGTTCGGATGGCAAGTGGCAGCCTTGTACATGGGAACGGGTCTGTTTATAGCCCTTATTACCGGCTTTGTAATCAGCCGTCTTCACATGGAAAGACATCTCGAAGACTGGGTGCTTGAACTCACCAATAACCAGCCAGCGGCCTTACACGTGGAATTCCAGGAAGAAAGCATGGGCTGGAACGACAGAGTCCAATTCGGTATCGAGGCAGTGAAAGAAATCGTGATGAAAGTTTGGCCTTACGTCACCATAGGGATCGCTGTGGGAGCCGGTATCCACGGATATGTGCCCGAAAATTTCCTTGCCGGTATTATGGGCAAGGAGGCATGGTGGGCCGTGCCGGTCGCAGTGCTTATTGGGATACCGATGTACAGCAATGCGGCGGGCATAATTCCTGTGGTGCAGGCGCTGCTTTCAAAGGGAGCGGCATTCGGCACTGTTCTCGCCTTCATGATGGCCGTAATCGCCATCTCCACTCCCGAGGCCATAATCCTGAGAAAAGTGCTTAAGCCACGGCTAATAGGAGTTTTCATTGGAGTGGTGACGGTGGGAATCATTTTCGTCGGGTACCTGTTTAATATAGTTCTCTAATCCAAAAGAAACGAGGAGGATTTGATGAAGAAAATAGAAGTATTAGGCGCAGGCTGAGCCAAATGCCACAACCTCTACGACCTGGTTCAGGACGTAATAAAGAAGCAGGGGCTGGCCGCGGAAGCGGAATATATTCAGGACGTGAAGCAGATCGCCAAGTATGGCGTCTTCATGACCCCTGCTGTAGTTGTCAATGGGGAAGTAAAGGTGGCCGGAAAAGTCCCAAAGGAAGCGGAGATCACGAAATGGCTGTCGGACTGATTGTTGCTCAGGGATTTTCAGTTCATGCCGTCCGCCTAAAAAGTGCTCTGGAGGTCTGTCCCGGATGAGAAGAAACTGTTTCTACATTGTTTGCGCCTTGATCATGCTCGCGATATGCATTGCTCCAGGATACGGAGCAGAACCTAAGATCAATCTACAGACATTACTGGCAAAGAGGGTTCCGATCCTTCTTGAGTTCGGGAGGGGTTGGTGTATTCCATGTAAATACATGAAGCCTATACTTGAGGACATGTCACAGGCGTACGCTGGAAAGGCCATCGTCTTGACCGTGGATATGGATGCCAACAAAGATCTGGTACGGGATTTCGGGATCAGGATGATGCCTACACAGGTCTTTCTCACACCGGACGGGAAGGAGTTCTTCAGAAACGAAGGGACGCTTGAACGGGAACAAATCGGGCAGGTCTTCGCCAAGATGGGCGTGGCCGTGGCAATACTAAAAGGGCAGGCGCCTGCACCTGGAGCGGCTCCTCGACCTGCGTTGCCGCCGGTGCTACCTCTTGAGTCCGGCAATGCAAGATAAATTTCCGTCATTCCGGCGAACGCCGGAATCCAGGATTGTGCCCGCTTTCGCGGCCATACATTTCGCGTTCTGAGCTGCACTGGATCCCGTTTTGCAACGGGGTGACGAAGGAAAAGGGATTTTCCGCCTGGACGTCCACTTTGTGAAAGGTCATTTCTCATTCCACAAATGGAGCTAATGCATTAATCCATTGCAAAAAGTAAGTATTTTGTCCGCCGAATAGAAGGATGTGCATATGGAGTCAATCTTTGTCGTGGTTCAGCAGTGGGTTTCATCAGGCAGCATTTGGTTGGCTGCCGGGGGATCGTTCGTCGGCGGGGCTTTGACCGCACTGAACCCCTGCGTGCTCGTTATGGTCCCGCTGCTGATCGGATTTATCGGAGGCATGGACGAAAACGCTACCACGTTGAAGTCGTTTCTTTTTACGCTGGTGTTTATCCTCGGCTTCAGCATGGAGCTGGCAGTCCTCTTTACCGTGGGCCTTGCTGCCGCTCCACTCCTGCAGTCCGAGTACATGGTCTATGTGGTGGCTTTAATCTGTGTCCTTCTCGGGCTTCACTTTATGGACATTTTCCATATTCAGCTCCCGATTTCACAGGACAAACTGCCCAAGTACACAGGATTTTTAGGGGCCGCTTTATTCGGCTTCATGTTTGGGCTCATTTCCCTACCCTGCACTGGTCCGGCTCTGTTGCTGATTGTAAGCGTTATCCCTCTGAAAGGAGCTATTTTTGGCGGCGTTATGATGCTGTTCTACGGCATCGGCCACTGCTTGCTTATTTTGGCGGTCGGCACTTCCGCAGGCGCAGCCAGGCACCTAATCAGTTCCACGCGAATGCATGCCGCTAACCTGGTGCTAAAGAAGGCCGCAGGAGCCCTTCTCACGGTGGTGGGTCTTTATATAGCGGCAGGGGCCTTGTTTCCCAATTTTGGATTCGCGTTTTAAGAAGAGTGAAACGGAGCCTGGAAATGACTGACGATCACAGTCGCATACGAGTCGGCGATTACGAGGTTGGCCTTATGGGATTAAGGCGAGCGATGGAAGAAATTGCCGAGTCTCATGCGGAGAGGCAAGATGAGGAGGTCCAGGAAGCTCTTCTTAAAAGATTATCCAAGAAGAACTACATCCCGAGTTCGGCCAGAAGAGATTACGGCACGGCATTGGTGAGGGAGTTTAGAAAATTTAAGGGTCAGCCGTACAAAGATGTCGAGCCTAAAGGTCTGCGGATTGTAGTGCTCGGCCCCGGTTGTTCTCAATGCGATCGTCTGGAGCAAACAGTGATGCAGGTTCTGACCCAAATGGCGCTTCCTGCTTCTTTAGAACATGTAACGGATATCAAGGAGATATCAAAATACGGTTTTGTGCGAACACCCGCGCTGGTGATAAACGGGACCGTCGTGGCATCGGGACCGGCGCCGAGCGTGAAGAAAGTTACGGAGTGGATCACTCAGGCTGTAGCTTCAGAAGCTTGAATTTCCCAAAACCAAAACGTGAAGAGCGATCCGGCGCAGAACCAGTAACGGTGCTGACGCTCAGGCGGCTCTCTGAGAACATAGTTCATCGCGAAAATTACCATCGGTGGTGGGTCATATTTTACGACTTCACGAAAACCTAGAAGATTTCGCAGGCATTAGCGCGATGGTTAAGATTAACAGAAAGGAAGGTTCGAATGAGACAACAACAAACGGTTCATATATTGGAGCTGGCGGTGTTGACCGGCGCTCTTTTGATCGTAATCCTCATTTCATGTTGGACTGGGAATTGTTGATCCCGATTACGATAGCCACGGCTTTGCGCCGACTTCGGAGCACAATGCACGCCGGCCGCGGGATTATCCCGCACGGCACCTGAAATATGTGAGGGACCAAAGCAATGGGAGCATCCCGCATGAAGGGCAAATCATGTTGCTAAAAGGATACACAAAGGAAATGTTTCGGCCCAAGTGCAACCCCAACTTTCAGTCGGTGCACTGCGTCGCTCATCTCGATCAGGACATTTCGGCGGCGCTGCCGTACCTCAATACTGCGCTCGGAGGAGATGATTATGTGAAATCGCCTCCGGCTCTGACTCTTCGCGTCCACGGCAAGCTGATCACGCTTCACGCTCTTGAGATATTCGTGAATGCCCTAAAGGATGAGACGGAGGCGGAGAAGATTCTTGATTGGCTGAAGAAAGAGATCAACGAGACGTGGGAAAAACGTGACGAAATAGAGCCGAAATTTGAAAGCAGGCCAGCGGCTCAGATGCTAGATATCCTGAAATTATTGCCCAGAACCAATTGCGGCAAATGCGGTCAAGCCACGTGCACGGTCTTTTCAGTCCAGGCCACACAAGGAGTGAAGAATCAGGATGATTGTCCCGGATTGACGGACGAAAATAAGGTCAAACTCCGCGAGTATCTAAGCCGCTTCGATTTTGAAATGGCATAGTCGTCAATACTGCTTAGTTGGCCATGTGCTGATGTAGACTTTTAATCGAGCCGGCTGGCGTCCGAATGCCTGCATTGCGGCCGTTCAATGTATTCGGGATGCAGCGGTAGCTGGTTCGAATCCAGTCGTCCCGACCACGTACAAGAATCACCTGAGCGGGATGTGCGGCCTTCAGCCCTATGTCCCGCTTTTTGTGTGGAAGCCGCACAGGTGCCCCCTTTCTTGAAACAGACGCTCACATCAGCTATAGAGATTTCACTCAAACTGAAAGGGATGCCGCGGAAACGTAGGAAGCTAAACGACACTTGCGAGAATAAGCCAAAACGAGACTTGACGCCTTTGCGTTTTACAGGAATCGCGGAAACAGCCAATTAGGCAGGAGAGAAATCACTATCAGACAGCCAATTGCCAACAAAAGGCATGCCACAATTGCGAAAGCTTTCACTTCGGTGGAAAGGCTGGAGTTGCGGTAACACGCGTACAGACCGAAAGGGAAGAGTACGATCAATAGAAGCATTACAACTGAGAGATTTTCATACCAAGGCCGTACGAAGGACCTATAATCCGCCTCTGTCTGCATAGATCTTGTATAAAGCTTCTCATCAGGCAAGGCGACGCTTTTGACTTTCTCTTCTACTGAAGGGGCCGGTTCTTCCCGCTGAGCTGAAGTTGGCGTCTTGTCGGTGACAACGTGGGGTCGATGGGGGCCTTTGTCGGTGGCAACCGCCGGGTGATGCAATCCCAACGCTTTTAGTGCTGCACTGAGACTAAGCATATCTTCAGTCAGGGCGACCGTATGCTCGAACCCCAAATTTCTTCGGTCAATATCAATCTGTTGAATTAGCCCTACGTCCATCAGTTTCTTGAACAGGCGTGGAAGACCTTTAGTGGAAAGCCGATATTTCTGCATGAGCGCGAAATCATCCATCCCGGATCTGATGTCCCGGGCGGCCTCCTGAGCGTTTACTCGGGTCGCGGCCCTGGATTTGGACGGTTGCCGGCCATCTTCAGCTTTGAGCGCTTCCGCCGGTTGGAACGATTCGGATATATCCACCGTCCCCAAGAATGCCGTCCTCTCCAGGATCTCTGCCAAGTCCATGTAACCGGCGGTGACGAGTTTGTCGAATAGGCTTTGGAGTCCTGCATTGGAGAGTAGATATTTGCTCATGAGGGCCGCATCACTCATGCCCGAGCGGATGTCGGCCACGGCCTTCTTTGCGCTGATCTTTTTCTTTTCCACGATGCCACCCCCAGGCACGTAGTGCCTTACAACCGTAAATCCCACCCGAGAACCGATCGTGCAGTACGTCTTAACCAACGGCAATGTCAAGCGAAAAGTTAGATCCGGCACATCCATTCACTTACGCAGGAGTGTTCATAGTCCACGAGTCGTCCCGACCACGTACAAGAATCACCTAAGCGGGATGTGCGGCCTTCAGCCCCATATCCCGCTTTTTCGTTTGGAAGGCGCACAGGTGCCACCTTTCCTGAAACAGACGCTCACATCAGCTATAGAGATTCCACTCAAACTGAAAGGGATTCCGAGGAAACGCAGGAAAATAAATTACACGCGCGAGAATGAGCCAAAACGAGACTTGACCCTTTGTGATGACTTTGTCATTGAACGACGACACCGATATCTGGTCTTTTAGCGACACCGATATTCTGGTATTTAGAACTTTTGGAGAGGAGTGCCAGTGACCAACTCTGAAACGATCCGCACAAATGAGTATCGTTGGGCAGTTTCCCTCGGCGTGGTAGTGCTTTCTATCGGCATTACGTTGCTTTTTGCCGAGCTCACGTTTAGATCGTTGTTGTTCAGTGAAGCTTCTTTCATGAGCCCGTTAAGACGTCCCGAATTCTATGCCAACGAGTGGGACGGCGACTATTTCAAATTGCGACATTTCATTAGCCAGAAATACCAGGAACCTTCTGACAAAACCCTAGGATGGATAAGTCCCTCGATAGTGGCTTCAAAAACCTATACGCACATTGATGACCTAAAGACAGAGAATCGGATTCCCGTGCTTCTCTATGGCGATTCGTTTGCTCAGGGTCATGCTCCGAAGGGGCAGTGTATTGACGATATACTAAATGGTGATACTAATTTCAACGGCTCACACTATCTTTTGAACTACGGAGTAAGTGGATATGGAGTAGACCAAGTTTATTTGTTGTACAAGAACACAATTGATCATTATCAATCTCCCATAGTAATAATAGGGATCTTGAACTACGATTTGGATAGAAACGTTACGCCCGTGACCTGGGGTCTCAAGCCATTTTGTAAAGTAGAAGAGGACAGATTGGAATGCCATACTTCTCACTTGACATCAAAAGTTGACAATTTCTTTTTTCACAATCCCCCGACAATTGTCTCCTATCTTTGGCGACTCTTTGTGCATGCGGGACCACTTCCAGGCGGTGCCGCTGCATGGTTCAAATCTAAGGAGGAGCGCAAAACTGAAATAAAGTCGATCAGTGAGGCCATCCTTCTTGAAATGTCGGAAGATCTTAACAGGCGCAATATTCCCCACGTCTTTCTCATATTTGAATGGCCGAAAAGAATGATTAAGCCTCCAGACTGGCGTGTACAATTTCTGACCGACTTTTTTCAGAGCAACCATATTGATTTTATTATGGCACGAGAGGCAATCGTCAACCGTGAGCAAGGCGGCATGTTCAATTGGGAGAAATATGCGGTTGATGACGGCGATCATCCAAATGGGTCCTACAATCGGCTCGTTACCGAGCAAGTCCTTCGTTGGCTTGCGGGCTTTCGGCGGTTGCCAACAGGAATGTAGATATTTTCGTGCGGGCAGACAGGCTCCATTTTGGATCAGTCAGGTATGAACAAGGCAAATCTCAACCAACGGCTCTTTAACGGAGATCGATTACCCTGCAAGAGTATTGAGCACTTGATTTATCATGCTAGCGTGCGTTTACGGCATGAAAGACGCACGGGTACAAGAAAATACATAAATCTATGCCTATCTCAATACCCCGCTTGCCGTTGTTCTTCCTGAGAAAACTTTCTCAAATAGTCTAAAGAGTCCCTGACACCAAGTTGCTGAACAGATGGCACGCTTAACCATTGTACCGATTGGCTTTGGGTCTTCGCACCCATGATCGTACCGATATCCATATCCCAATTAATTGCCGACAAATCCCTTGAGGCTTCGTGTAATCAATTCTGCGCGATGTTTTCCTTCGGGGAAGGGTAACGGGTGCGGGCGATTCGGGAATTTCTTCTCGAATATTTTTTGAGTATTTCCTCCTGGAATTTTTTGACGCCGGAAAAAGAGACCGTAAATAGTACGGTCTCAAGATCATGTCATGGAAAAGATTCAGGTTCCTATTCGTTGACGCCTTCGGCGGCCTCGGCCTCTGATACGAGCCCTTGCTTGCGCAAGTCCTGCTCCAGGCGACTCTCCGCTGCTTCCATTCGTTCCGCTCCCATACGGAGCATCATTTCCGTTCTGTGACCACTTTCATTAATGCGAGCAAGCAATCCGCCCATTCTCATTGCCCTCTTCGGGTTCATCGATCCGATTCTGTCCATCCGTTGTCGAACTTCATGTCGTCCACGGCCCTAAGCCTCGACATTGCCTTGATAAATCCCAGCGTTTGGAGCCAATCGTGCTCTTAAGATGCGGGTTTTATGGCTTCTATAATGGCAGAAGCGATGTAGTCTTGGATATTGCGTCCCGGAGCCCATTCGCGTATGAATTCCAGGCTCTCGTCTTTGGGCTGAATTCGTATATCCTGAAATCCGGACTCGCCGAGCATGGTCTCTATTTCAGCTATGGTAACAGCTCCCCCAATACAGCTCGAATAAAGAGCCAGGTCGTTCCGAACCGCTTCGGGCAAGGCAGCGGTGGCGATTACATCGGAAATGGCTAAACGTCCGCCCGGCCTTAAAACTCGGAACGCTTCCCGAAAAACCCTGGATTTATCAGGTGAGAGATTTATGACGCAATTCGACATGATTACGTCAACGCTTGAATCGGCTACAGGCAAGTTTTCGATTTCGCCTAAACGAAACTCGATATTCGAATATTCTTCTGTCTTGGCGAGTTTTCTTGCTTTGGAAACCATCTCCGGGGTCATATCCACGCCGATTACTCTTCCCGTTCGGCCCACCTGTCGGGCTGCCAAGAAACCATCGAATCCTGCTCCACTGCCGAGATCCAAAACGGTCTCGCCAGGCCGCAAAGCAGCTATCGCATGCGGATTGCCGCACCCGAGCCCCAAATCGGAGCCTGCTGGAGCCGTGAGAACTTCCGCCTGCGAATACCCAACCCGCAATGATGAAGTGCTTTGAGATTCAGCTGATGGTCCACAACAACTTCCTGACGGGGCGCAGCCGCATCCTGACTTACCCTGTGTCGCTATTTCCCCGTATCTTTTCCTTACCGACTCAGTTATCTCCGGGGCTTGAAGATTCTTCATTTTTGACTTCCTTTCGCCAAGCAGAGTGCGTCATAGTCCAGCTAAGAGGTAAAAACCCAGAATAACGAGCAGAACGCCGGCGACTTTTTGGATTACGGGATTGATCTTCTCCACGACTGAATTCAATTTCTTAAATCCCAATCCTAGCCCAACGAGAACTCCGACTATAGGAAAGCTGTATCCGATCGAGAAAACCGTCAGGATGACTGCGCCCCAAAGAGTGTGCCCTTGCAAAGTCGTGACCGCGAGCGCCACCGGCAGGATCGGATTGCAACACACGGAACACGCGGCAGCGCCGCCTCCCACTGCAAGCCCGTAAACGGTGGCTCCTCCGGATGACTGTATCCGCAAGGTGTTCCCTGTTATTCCCAGCCTCGCTAAATCTAATGGGAGAAGACCCAATGTGGCCAGCCCAAACAAGACCGAGATGAACCCTGCGAAAAGCCTCCAGTATAACCCCAAAGAAGCTCCTGCAACCTGGCCGATGAAGCCGCTAACAGCCCCCAGCATGGCGAAGGCGCCTACAGTCCCTATCATGAAAAACAGCGCGGCCACGAAAATGGAACGACGATCGGTACCCGATCCCACAGTTCCCGAATATCCTGCAATGGCGCCAAGAACCGGCAGATTGCAACATGACGTAACCGATCCTATTACTCCGAGCAAAAAAGCAGCAGGAAAAACGGCCATGGAAAGAGTTGAAGATTTCAGGATCGCGGCAGACCATTCGAGCATCATTGAACTCCGTCACTTCGGGCAGCAGGACGCATTGCCTGTAGTAGGACAGCAAGAAGCAGACTGAGATGCCAGGACAAATGCGTTATATAAATGGGCTTCACTGATGTCCCGTGCCACAGCCGATGCAGAGCCTTGCCGGCCGAGAATTACGACACAGGGAAAAGTATTAACTGAGAAGTGCCGTACTAATCGTTCGTGGTCTGGGGTACCGCTTTTTACCGTGAAAACTGCGATCCTCTGTCCTGAATTCGCCAGATTGTTCGCCACTGCACCCACCTGTTTTGGAATTGCGACAGGGGTCGTATGCATATCACCATGAAGAACCAGGAATACTACATCCTTCTCCGCTGCCAACACGTCCAGAGATTGCAGGGAATCCAGGACACCATTGAGCGAGATTTCTTCAGGTTTATTTTGCGACTTAGGGGTGTCCGGTGTCACAATAGGAATTCCCATCAACCCGGCGGAAAACGATTTTGCGGGAGCCGTAGTATAGGATTGGGCGGAGTTGCCACTCAAAAATGAATGGGTTCCGACTGCGACTGCTGCCATTATGATAATCACGGAGATAAGGGTCTTGCCTTTTTTCCATGATGCTTCGCCGGGACTGCAGCACGAGGAAACATTGGCGGGTTCTGATTGACAATAAGCTGTCTTAGAATCTGCAGTTGCGCAACAGCTTTTTCCTTTTTCATCGGGGGCTACTTCACTCATTTGCATCCTCCTGCACTGAGACATTCGTCCTCTTGGAAGCTCTCGGGCGCGGAGAATCCGGTCAGAAGGTTCGCCGTTGCGATGACGGTTTCGGGGTCAACCCAACACAACATGTTTTTTCCTTTTCTTTGCATGCGTATAAGTCCTGACTGCCGTAGCTCCCTGATGTGGTGAGAAACGGTTGACGGATCAATGTCAAGGCCCTTACCGAGTTCGCTTACGCACTGCCTTAATGCCACGTCCGTGCTGCATTTCGTGCCCGGGGGGCAGCATGAAACTAACCGCAAAAATATGCGTAATCGGTTTGGAGTCGATAGCGCCTTGAAGATTTCTGTATAATGCTCGATATCGTCTTGATAGTTGGACATATGTCCATTTATCCACGAAGCCGGTTAATTTGTCAAGCAAAAAATGAAAGACCGCATAACCCCTCAGTTAGGAGGAGGGTGGATTTGTCATTGCGAGGAGTGAAATCCCGCGTTCCGCGGGAAAGCAATCTCAGCTTTGGCGGTGTAGAAGATTGCTTCGCTCCGCTCGCAATGACATTCTTTGGCCGCTCGCAACTGAACGGTTGCACCTGGGACTGTTTTTATTTGACAAATTTCCTCAGGCATGGGATAGCTCGACGTATGTCGAACTATCGAGAAGAAGATTTGACGCGTTTTGCAGAAGCCTTCAAGGCTCTGTCCAATCCCAATCGACTCGCTATCTTTCTGCACCTGGTTGCCTGCTGCCCGCCAGGCACTTCATGCAGCTTCGATGAGGAGATGCGGAAATGTGTCCGTGATCTTGGCGCAGGTCTCCAGATTGTTTCATCGACCATCTCGCACCATATCAAAGAGTTGCGAATAGCAGGTCTTATTCACGTGCAGAAGAAAGGCAAATTCACCCAGTGCTGGGTTGATGGAGAAACCGTAACCCTATTGTCAGATCTTCTGACAGGCCGTTTTTCCATAGAAGCCT
Organism: Desulfomonilaceae bacterium; assembly: GCA_052144015.1. Taxonomy (GTDB): domain Bacteria; phylum Desulfobacterota; class Desulfomonilia; order Desulfomonilales; family Desulfomonilaceae; genus DATJPW01. The sequence continues at coordinate 37,212 of JBKQRG010000137.1, read as the reverse complement.
TTACTGAAGATACGGCACTCAAAGCAGCCGGCCGGAAATGATTGATACCTCCGCACGGGGTTCAGTCATGAAATCGAGCCGATCGGGAATTCATCGCAGGGTTCTTGAATATGATGGCTTCGGAACGCTTTCCACTCCAAGACTTATATCACGCATCGGGTCGGAGGAGGGCTCCACATGTTTCGGGAGAAATGGACCACGTCATTAATACTCGTTCTGGTAACTATGATCTCTATGATTCTTGTTTCGGAAATTATGGCTCAAGCGCCGCCGCCGAACCAGGGCCTGGCCGCAATGGATAGGGCTACCAAAGCGAATAAGTACCTCTTTATCTTCTTTTACCGCCAGGACGATCCGCAAACCCGCGCCATGGGGGAGACTTTCAACGGAGCGGTCAATGCCTTGGCAGCACGGACGGATTCGGTGGCCGTGCGTATTATTGATCCATCAGAAGCCGGGATCGTGACGAAATTCCGGGTCAATCAGGCGCCGATGCCACTTGTGCTGGTTGTGGCCCCCAATGGGGCAGTGACCTCAAGCTTCCCCGGCAATTTCACGAAGGAACAACTTCTCGGTGCGCTTGGCACTCCTTCCTCGGAAAAACTTCTCGGCGCATTGCAGCAAGGGAAACTAGTGCTTCTGTGCCTTCAAAATGGGAAGACTCGATGGAATGCGGAAGCCATGAACGGCGTTCGCTCCTTTAAGGCGGACCAACGATACTCCTCAGCCACTGAGGTGCTCGTGCTGGACCCGCACGCAACAGTGGAGAGGCCTCTGCTTTCCAAGTTGGGAATAAATGCTCCTGTGGAAGACGCCACGACCCTGCTTATGGCACCGCCGGGTTCGATTATCGGAACTTTCAAAGGGGCAACGGACAAGAACCAGATAATTACAACCCTGACGAGTGCTATTTCCAGCTGCGCTGCCGGTTGTCAGCCGGGGCAATGCTGCCCGCCCGCAAAGTAAGAGAGCCTCGCAATGAAACTTACAAAACTGGTCTGGAAAGAGCTTTTTGAACGCAAGAGTCAGGTCGTAACCGGACTGCTTGCTATTCTCCTTGGCATAACAGTGATCGTGGCCATAAAGAACATCTCGTTCTATTCCGAGAAAGCGGTCGCACAAGAGTTGGACGCATTGGGAGCCAATATCCTTGTTCTCCCGAAATCCGTGACGCTCCAGAATTATTACAGCGCGGACATGCAAGGTGAGGAGTTCCCGGAAGATTACGTGGAGCGACTCACCCAGTCGAACCTTCAGGGAGTGGATAACCTTTCTCCCAAGCTGTCGCTTCCGGCAGAAATTCAAGGTCACAAATTCACGCTCACCGGGATTCTGCCCAAAAGCGAGTTTCAGGCAAAAGCCGTGTGGCAAATGGCGGGGGTGTTCTCTCGACCCGAAGGCTGTGGAACCGTGGTCGCTATTCCCGGACTAACTCCGGTCCAACCCAAGGAAACCTTGGTGCGTACAAGGGTTATCGAAACCCTGAACAACACTGAGGCATTGGTTGGCGCAGATGTCGCCGGCGCCTTGGGCGTCAAGGCAAACGACAGCATTTCGGTTATGGGGAAGACGTTCACAGTGGCTGCGGTTCTTCCGCAGACGGGTACTGTGGACGATTCCAGGTTTTTTGCACACCTGCACACGGTTCAGCAGCTCGCCGGAAAAGGCCGTGTAATCAATGTGATCGAGATCGTGGGTTGCTGTAATCAAATATTGCAAGGCCTGGTTCCCAAGATTAACGGATTACTGCCTGAAGCCAAGGTGGTCACCATTGCGCAAGTTGTGGATACCCAGATCAAGACGAATCGGATGATGTCGAATTTATCGATGATTTTCTTGGCTGTAATTGTTTTGGTCGGTGGCGCGAGTATTGCCAATTATATGTATGGAAACGTGCACGAACGGAGACGTGAGATAGGGACTCTCATGGCTTTGGGAGCCGGTTCACGTTTGGTGCTGAAGATGTTCCTTATGAAGGCGTTATTGTTGGGGTTAGCCGGAGGAGTGGGTGGTTATCTGCTGGGCACGATATTAGCACTGCTTCTTGGACCCAAGGTCGCCGGTATAGTCGTCTTGCCGATGCCGACGCTGGTGCTTTGGGCAGTCGGAATATCCATTTTGATTGCAGTTGTCGCAAGCTATTTTCCGGCTCGCCGCGCTGCTCGCCTCGATCCCTTTGCTACCCTCCAGGAGGTATGACCCATGCTTGCAATGGAAGGCGTAACCAAAACATATAATCATCGAGGCCCGACCGTGACGGTTCTCAGTGATGTAAGTCTGGAGATTGCCTCTGGCGATTTTGTTTCAATTGTCGGCCCTAGCGGGAGCGGAAAAAGCACACTTCTACTTGCTCTCGGCGGTATGCTCTCTCCATCGTCGGGACGCATTCTGCTCGACGGTGACTCTCTTTATGATCTTGAGCCTGATCAGCGAGCGGCGCTCAGGGGAGAGAAAATAGGATTTGTGTTTCAAACGTTTAACCTTGTCCCGTACTTATCCGCTCTGGAAAACGTTCAGGTGCCGCTCTTTTTGGGAGGCGCAACTGCCGAGGAACAAAAATCTCGAGCAGCGAGCCTGCTGCAAAGTCTAGGATTGGGCGACCGTATGGAACACAAACCGTCTGAACTGAGTGTGGGGCAACAACAGAGAGTGGCTTTGGCTCGCATGCTTGCCAATGACCCGTCTATAATTCTCGCGGACGAGCCTACGGGTAGTCTCGACCCGGAGACGAGCACTCAGGTGATCGAGTTTCTGGACGAAACGAACCGAGAGGGTCGAACGGTTGTCATGGTGACGCACGATCCGCAGGTTGCTCGCAGGGCAAAAAGGACGCTGAAATTGGACAACGGCAGAATCCGCACCGAAGGGTAAATCACGGGCTTGGCGTCTATGAAGCACGATTCGTCACTCCTACAGAGACAAACCGCGCTTTTGTTTGATCTCCAAAAAGACTCATTGGCCCCTTATAAAGGAGCAGTCATCGTGAAGAAGCTAGGAATGTTACTTGCTATTTTAGTCACCATACTGGCTTTGCACGCATCATTTGCCTTCGGGTGAGGTAAGTGCGATGAGGATGATCCTAAGCCTCCAGGTGGGGGGCTCTACATAGATTGGTTATCAGGTGGACAGGTCCAGAGATGAACGTGCGACAACCCGAACGCGAGGACAACCGAGTTGCTCATGTCGGGTCTGCGGCAAAAGCACGTGACGAAAACCGCGCACTCGTCAAAGAGACGAACAATTTAAGCCAATCGGAAGCATGCAGTGGCGAAATGGAGGAATTATGAAAAAAGTGTATGCGAGCACTCTGATGGTGATTCTTTTTTCCACAGTAGTGGTGTCCTTCAGTTATGCACAAGCAAGCTGTTGTGCTGCCGGATCAGGATGCTGCGGTACGTCCAATATCGCGGGAGTCCAGCAACAGCCGCTCGCAGCATCGGGCGGCCCTTCTCAAGCCAAGGTTGTAACTGCGAAAATGCCTGCACCTCAAATTAATCCTATGCCCTGGTCGGTCTCGGTTAACCAGATCGGAAACCTACAGCGGCTGCTCCCTGCCGCTACAACGGGGCTTCCCGGCACGGCCTGCTGCCCCGGCACAAACAGTGCCGGAGGATGTTGCGGGAGCCCGTCCCAGTCAGCATTGATTCAAGATCAGAGTTATCTCACCGGACAGAAATCGACTCCGAGTGCGTCGGCCATGCGCGAAATCCTTGCGTTCAGCTCCATTTTCGGCACGCTCTGGTAGGCAGAATTATAAGCTTCGTCACTGACGATGACCTCAGTGAGGCTTTGTCAAGAGCCGACATGAATCGGCCAACTTCCCAGTCGGCACAAAACAACAAAAACACGTTTCTAACAGTGTCCTAACCCTACCCTGACAAGTTCTTGTTAGACAAAGGGGTCGCGTTTCGCTTGAAAAGAAACCATCTCATAGTACCGGAAAATCAGTTTTGGAGGTTTTGCAGCAATGGCCAAGACACGTGTTTTATTCGTTTGCACAAGTAATACCGCCCGAAGTCAAATGGCAGAAGCCTTTCTCAAGAAGTACGCGGGAGATAGTTACGAAGTGTTCAGCGCGGGGCTGGGGCCAGGCCCGATGAATCCTCTAACGACAATGGTTATGGAGGAAAAGGGAATTAGTATGAAGGATCACTATTCCAAAGGGATAGATGGCTTCGTGGGCTATGATTTTGGCTTCGTCATTATTGTCTGTTCCAAAGCGGAGGCTGTCTGTCCGGTTTTTCCCGATCCCTGCATTCGATTGTACTGGCCCTTTGATGATCCCGAGGATGCGAAGGGCACCGAGGAAGAGAAACTTGTCAAATTCAGAGAAATCAGGGACCAAATTGAGGCCAAAATCAATCAATGGTTAGAAGACCATCGGACTTAACTTGCCTAACCCGGTTTTGGTCACTTATGCTTGTTCAATACTCTGATATTATGGAATCTGGGTCTGCACATCACTCCCGGATCCCATCCATGTTGTATTCGACGACCAGTTTCTTGCACGAACGTGAAGTGGACAGTGTCGAGTTGGTGGAGCGCTGAGTGGACTAATTTGGTATTGACAAGGGGGATCGGTGTAGTATCTTGAGAAACATTTCGATATGTGGCGAAATAAAGGAATAATCGTGCAGGAATTCATGAATGTCGTTAGGGCACTGGGAGACGAGAATAGAGTCCGCGCCCTTCTCGCACTAAGACGTGGCGAGCTTTGTGTGTGTCAGATCATCGAGTTACTCGGTCTCGCCCCTTCTACGGTTTCGAAGCATATGTCAATACTGAAGCAGGCAGGGCTCGTTGAGGCAGCCAAGAGAGGACGTTGGGTCTACTATAGACTTCCGCATGAGGCCGAGCGCTCTCGGCTCGTCGCAGAGATCGTTTCTTTAGTCTTAGGGGCAATTTCAAGCGACTCAACAATCTTGCGGGACGATGAGCGACTTCGCATCGTGCTCCAAGAGCAGCCGCACGAGCTGTGCAAGCTTCAAGGACGCAAGCGACATTTCCAAAAAGGCGATCGATACTAACGGCGCGAATGATCGTGCCGTCCGAACTTGAGGAGGCAAGCAGACTATGGAAGCTGAGAAAAGGCTTTCTTTGTTGGACAGGTACTTGACGCTCATCATATTCATCGCAATGGCCGCTGGTGTTGGAATCGGTTATCTGGCTCCGGCGGTCAACCAAGTCATTTCTGGCCTTCAGGTGGGAACCACGTCCATCCCCATTGCAGTGGGACTAATCCTCATGATGTATCCGCCTTTGGCCAAAGTGAAATATGAGGAAATGGGAAGCGTGTTCCGTGATTGGAAGGTGTTGGCCCTATCGTCGGTTCAAAACTGGATTGTCGGACCTATCCTGATGTTTTTCCTGGCAATAATACTGCTGCCCGATCGCCCGGAGTACATGGTCGGGTTGATCATGATAGGCCTCGCCCGGTGCATCGCGATGGTCATTGTCTGGAACGAGCTGGCCCAGGGCGATACAGAATACTGCGCGGGTTTGGTTGCGTTCAACAGTATTTTTCAAGTCCTATTCTTCAGTGTGTACGCCTGGTTTTTTATTTCCGTGCTTCCGCCGCTTTTCGGTCTCAGCGGCAGTATTGTCCAAGTCAGCATGAGGCAGATTGCCGAAAGCGTCTTTATCTACCTGGGCATTCCGTTCATCGGCGGGGTTATCACACGGTTTGTCATGCTGAAGTTTAAGGGCAAAGTCTGGTATGAAAGCTCTTTCATTCCAACGATAAGTCCTATCACCCTTATAGCTTTGCTATTCACTATCGTCGTCATGTTCAGTCTCAAGGGCAATTTGATTCTGACTATCCCTCTGGATGTGGTTAGGATAGCTATTCCATTATGCATCTATTTCGTCGTGATGTTTCTAATAAGTTTTTGGATGGGATTCAAAATCAGCGGGGATTATCGCAAGACTGTTACCTTGGCGTTCACAGCAGCCAGCAACAATTTTGAACTCGCCATTGCAGTTGCGATCGCTGTTTTCGGAATAAATTCAGGGGAAGCGTTCGCAACCGTAATCGGTCCCCTACTCGAGGTGCCGGTACTCATAAGCCTTGTGAATGTGGCTTTCTGGTTTAGAGACAAGTACTTTAGTCAACCCATCCCGATACCGGTGGGCAAACCAGGTTAATCACCTGTCGGCATTGCCTCCACGAGCAGAATCTAAATAAATTCAGAGAGATCAGAGGCCTAATACGTGTGCGCATTGAATCCTGGTTGAACGAAGATCCGTGATATCGAGCCGACTGGGCGAATGAATTCTCAGGATCATCAGCAGGCGGAGCACAAACTATTCGGTCAGTCGGTGCCATGTTTATCCAAAAACTATGTTGCTTGATTATTACGGACAATGGCTTTATTACTCCAAAGAGCTTGGACAGGGCGGCATCGTTAGTACACTGACGAAGGAACGTCGCTCCTCTGTTCCCTCTTATGGCTCGATCCCAGAATGACCTTCAGCGACTATTGTGATAAGTAGGACCGAAGCTTATACTGAATACATCTATCATTTCCTCCTGCGTATAGCCTATGAACGAGCCCGGAAAACGTTTCAAGATCTGGACAGGGTACCTTCTGTTTGCCCTACTTCTTGTTGTGTCCGCTTGCAGTGATGAGCAAGGAAAACGAGTGGTGGACCTGTCCGATACTGTTCCCATCGATAGACCCGGTGAACAGGCCACTAAGCATGATTCTCTAAGGATTGCCGTTGGAGCGATGGTCTCGCCCAAGGAGACGCTGGCATATTATCAGCAACTTATTGACCTTATAGGTGCAGAGGTAGGCAAACCAGTCGAACTCGTTCAGAGAAAGACTTACAAGGAGATAAATGAGCTTTTGAACAGAGGCGAGGTGGATCTCGCCTTTCTCTGTTCCGGCCCTTATGCTGCCGCCAAGGACAATGCTGAATTTGAGTTGATCGCCACACCAGAAATCGGAGGAAGTCACTTTTATCAAGCGTACTTGATCGTCAACGAAAGGAGCCCTTTTAATAGACTGGAGGATTTGAAAGGTCGTACCTTTGCCTTCACAGATCCGGATTCCAATACGGGTCGATTAGTGCCGACGTATTGGCTCTCAGAAATCGGGGAGCGGCCGGAGACATTTTTCCGAGAAGCAATCTACACGTACAGCCATGATAATTCCATCGAGGCAGTAGCAAAAGGTATGGTTGATGGGGCCTCTGTGGATAGTATGGTGTGGAACTACTTCAGCAAACACGATCCGGCCCTGACATCTTCAACCAGGATAATAAAAAAATCAGATTATTACGGAATCCCTCCATTGGTGGTATCCAGAAAACTTCCCGAAAATATCAAAATCCCGGTACGGGAGCTTCTGTTTTCACTCCACACTCGTGAGGATGGCAAGAGGATCCTGGACCAGCTGATGATCGATAGATTTGTGGAGCCACGAGATACGTGGTACGATTCCATCCGGCTTATGAAGAAAAATATGGACCTGTCCGGGGCCGAAGACCATGTTCCTGTCAAGCATGAAAACTAGGCTCGTCGCCGGTGTGGCCGTGCTCGTCATTGCCAGCGGACTCACAATATCTCTCTGGGTAACGCATCGGTATGGCGAGAGTTTAATCAGCGCCGGTCTATCCCAGGCAGAAAGCCTCGCTCATGCAGTTGCTTTGGAGTCTGCTGAAAGAGTCCTGACCAACGATCTGGTTGCGCTCCAGAAAATGTTGGATCATCAAATGAGGAGCAACCCGAATATTGCGTACATGTTTGTCATACGGGATGGTCGGGTATTGGCTCACACGTTTCCCAGGGGCGTGCCCAAAGCGTTGATCGAATCGACTGAGCCCCTTTCTCCGGACCGAGCCACTGTGCAAAGCATGGTTTCCACCCAAGGAGACCGCTTCTCAGATATTGCCTGGCCCATCTTTTCCGGACGTGCCGGCTTTTTGCGGTTGGGTTTTTCAGAGAACGCATTGCGGAAGCAAGTTATGAGTTTGTGGCTTCAGATGAGCGTTGCCACTCTAGCGGTCCTGGTGCTGGCAGTGGTGGGCTGTCTGGTTTTCGTCCACAGGATCACTCGACCTTTGGGTGCATTGGCAGCGGCGACTCTCAAGGTGAAGAGTGGCGATCTTGACACGGAAGTGGCGGTTCAAGGAAGCTCCGAAGTGGCCGCACTGGCTTCTTCTTTCAATGACATGGTCAAACGTTTGAGGGAGCATACGGCTCGCCTCGCAAAGCAGGCAAAGGAAATCGAACGGAGCCACAACCAGACTCTGACTTTTTGCGAAATCGTCCGGGAAATCGGGTCAATGCCGACACTTCACGAAATCGGGCCGGCATTGATAGCCAGATTTCGTAAGATCCTTGCCTGTAATCAAATGGCGCTGCTCGTGTTTAACGAGGATTACAGTTCAGTCTTGGTCTTGTCGGATAGCGGAGTGGATGTGCTGAGGCGCGAAGATGTCGCCCAGGAAATCCTGGCCACCTTATCTCGAATTTCCGGGGCCACTCGTATTAATAAGCCCGTCTTCAACTCTCCGGTTGTCCCCGACCTTTTTCCCACAGCTCCTCAACAGGTGATTGTGCCATTTAGTGCCGAGGGTCACATTGTCGGTGGACTCGTCATTGCCTGTCTGGATTGTGAATGTGATCTCAAAGAAGTTGACGTGGTAGGCATGATATTGGCTCAGGCCGCGGGTGTTATCAAGCGGGCCGTACTTCAAGAAGAATCCATAAACGATCTTCAGAGAAGGCTGGAAGCATCCTCGGAATTTCGCGGCATGGTAGGCAAGCATCCTACAATGCAAGCCGTTTACAGGATCATTGAAGATATCGCTGTTACAGACGTAACTGTGCTCATTCAGGGCAAGAGCGGTACCGGAAAAGAGCTGGTTGCTCGGGCCATACACGAGAGCAGTGAGCGTAGAGACAAGCCGTTCGTGGTCATCAATTGTTCCGCTTATCCTGACACTCTTCTGGAGAGCGAGCTTTTCGGCCATGAAAAAGGGGCTTTTACAGGTGCAATACGGCAAAGGGCAGGACGATTTGAGCAGGCTGATGGAGGTACCGTATTCCTGGACGAGATAGGAGAAATTCCTCCTGCTGCTCAAATCAAACTTCTAAGAGTCCTTCAGAGCCAGAGTTTCGAACGGCTCGGCGGCGAGCGCACGGTAAAGGTTAATGTGAGAGTACTTGCAGCAACGAACAAGGATCTGGTCCACGAGGTTAAGAAAGGGAATTTTCGCGAGGATCTCTATTACCGCCTGAACGTCATTCCTATAGTGTTGCCTCCTTTGCGACAGCGCGTGAATGATATTCCCCTACTCGCGAGATCCTTTCTGAAGAAGTTCGCAACCGAACAGAAGAAAAACATCGAAGACTTCAGTGCCGAATCCATGCGAATAATTCTGGACTATGTGTGGCCGGGAAACGTTCGTGAACTCGAAAATAGCATTGAACACGCTGTCGTGCTTGCCAAAGGGGGCCAAATAGAAACCTCAGACCTTCCCCCGGTGCTCTCCAGTCATCCTGAATCCGGTCAGCGAGACAATCTGCCGCTCATGGTAGAAACCGAGCGGTCGCTGATTGAACAGGCGTTGCAAGAGAGTAACTGGGACAAGAAAAAGGCGGCTCGCCGTCTCGGGATCGGGCGGACGACCCTTTACTCGAAGCTCAAGAAATACCGCATCGCTAAACCACCCTTGCAATAGTGTTCGGTTCCGGCTGTCGCCCCGGAATTGTGTATGACTTTGGGACTCGCTATCTAGCTTATAATACATCCGTACTTTAACCTTTCTTAATCTGTGTTCCGAATCGGAACACAGATTCCCCTTCTCCATATTCCACGCACATACATCCTTGCCCGTGATTGTGAAGTGCCCGGTCGCATGCTCTCTGAAGGTCTTCAGTCATTTCAAAGTCATAGCCTCTAGTCCCCCTCTTCGGCATCTATACTTTATAAGTTTAATCAAGTTTTGGCATGCTTTTCGCACTCTCCACCCTGGAAATCGTACAGCGAGAATTATCTTGAACCCGTCAGTCATTTTGGTTGAGACCGGCAAAGAACATCCACCTGAAGTGACAAGAGTCCTTGAGGCAAACGGTTTTAAAGTTCTCCCATGCCGTTCGATATTTGATTTGGAGAAGCTATGCCATGAAGACGATCTGGGGGTTGTCATTGTGGATCTAGACGATCCCCTCATGAACAATCGTTTGCTCAGGGAAGTGAAGAGGAAGCACCCTGCACTGCACATCATAGGAATTTCCAGTCACCTTTTTCATCCCGATTTGAAGGAGGCCATTGCAAGTCATATTTACGCTTGCCTTTGTGAACCGGTAGATCCCGAACAATTGATCTATTTGGTGAAAGGCATTTTATGCACAGCAACATCTTCCAAATGAGGTCTTTCGCGAATGAGGCATGGAACGTTGTTCGTTGAAGTCGGTAAAGCAATCCTCAAACAAGTGGACATAAGGAGAGGCATCAATGAGTAAACCTGAAGAGCCGATGGGTAGACGTCAATTCCTTCTTGCAGGAGGACTTGCCGGTGTCGGAGCCTTGGCCGGAGCTGACACCGTTCTCTCAGCAGGGCCAGATTCGGCCGACAAGAAGGCCATCCGTTACGGAATGATCATCGACCTGAAAAGATGTGTGGGGTGTAAGGCCTGTGCCGCGGCCTGCAAGGCTGAGAACCATACCCCACCCGGCGTTGCGTACAATATTGTCATGGAGGAAGAGGTAGGCACCTATCCGGACGTGCGCCGCCGATTTATTTCCCGGCCGTGCATGCATTGCGCTACTCCATCCTGCACGATCGTGTGCCCGACGAAGGCCACCCATATTCGCGACGATGGAATAGTAGCTGTGGACTATGATCGTTGCATAGGCTGCCGCTACTGCATCTCAGCCTGCCCTTACGGCGTACGTGCATTCGATTACGGCCATAATTACCATGACAGCCCTACCCCCTACGAGTCGCAGCCCTCTCCCGAGTACGGCCAAAACAAGATACGTAGTCTAAAAGGGAATGAATCGCCCCGGGGCAATGTGAGGAAGTGTCATTTCTGCATTCATCGGGTGAAAAAAGGCCTGAGTCCTGCCTGCGCATCGACGTGCATGGCTAATGCAATCCATTTCGGCAATTTGAATGACCCTGACGCACTCTGCACTGTTCATGGAGAAAAGCTCCGGTTTCTTCTGGCTACCCGCAATCATATGCGCCTGAAGGAAGACCTGGGAAACAATCCGAGCGTGTATTACCTAACATAAGGGGCGGAATAATGGGAACCAAAAACAATGAAGGAAATCCGTTGATCCGGGTGATTGGCTACATCGTGCTCATCATCGTAACAGCGGTCGGATTATGCGAAATGGGCGCCAAATTCGTGAGCGGCCCCATTGACGAGGGAACCACACAACTCGTCACCTGGGGAATCTGGGTGTCCGGGTACATCTTTTTCCTCGGCCTTTCCGCCGGGTCGTTCCTCATTTCAACCCTGATTTATGTCTTCGGGGTGAAGCAGTTGGAAGAAGCAGGACCCTCAGCTCTTGTACAGGCATTGGGATGTCTGCTCCTGGGCGGGATCCTCATCGTGCTCGACGCGGGTCATCCTGAACGCCTGTACATGGTTCTGCTCCACTTCAATCCCACTTCCGTCATGGCTTACATGGGGCTGTTTTACAACGTCTACATTGCCATTGTCGTTGCAGAGATCTATTTGGTCATGAGACCGGGATTTGTCCGGAATGTGCAGTCGGGAAAGCACCCGATATGGTTGTACCGTCTCTTGTCGCTGGGAAGCTCTCGCCTGGACCCGGAAAGTCTGGTCAGGGACAAGAAATGGCTGATGATCTTGGGTATTCTGGGAATACCTGCCGCAGTCATCGTCCACGGCGGGGTTGGAACTATCTTCGCTGTGGCCAAAGCTCGCACCAACTGGTTAGGTGGGCTCTTCCCACTTCTGTTTATCGTTTCGGCCCTGACTTCGGGGGGAGGATTGTTGACCTTCCTGACAGCAGTTTTCGGCAAAATGTCTCGTGAGCCCAAGCTCAAGCTCGTGAGTCTTCTCGCTCAAATGACAATCGGTTTCTTGCTTCTCGACGCCCTGATCATGTTTGCCGACATTCTCACGTCGGCATATACGGCCATTCCCAGTGGGGCTTCCACGGACAAGCTTGTTCTCTTCGGCCCGTACAAATGGTTTTTTTGGATTGCGCAAGTAATCATGGGACTCGTGATTCCCGTGTTCTTGGTAGCCGGCCCGGGAACCCGCAAGTCGCTCGGTTGGCTCGGTCTTGCCGGCCTGCTCGTGGTGATAGGTATGCTCGGGGCACGCATAACGCTCGTCATTCCCCCCCAGATAACACCCCTATTCGACATGCAGTTGGGGGCCTACAACCATATTAGATACGCATACGGCTACTTCCCGAGCAACAGCGATCTGCTGGTGTTGTTGGGGGTCTTTGCCCTCGGAATTTGGGGGACGCTGGGAGCCATAAAATACCTTCCGCTGGATGTTGTGATTCAGCAAAGAGCAAAGCAAGGAGGATCACTTACCTCATGAAACATAGTTCGCGGAAAACAAATAACGAGGTTGGTAAGAAAGTGGATCGGCGTGGCTTCCTAAGCTCTGCAGCCTTGCTCGGTGGTTGCGGCTTCTTGGCGGGAACGGTAGCGCCTGTGTTCTCACGGTTGGCTCATGCTCAGCGCATGAACGAGCTGGATCGCGGCGAACACAAATATCTTCACAACAATCCGGAGAACACCATCTATACGACCTGCCTACAGTGTCACACAAGCTGCTCGCTCAGGTGCAAGGTGGTCGATGGTGTCCTCGTAAAAATCGATGGCAGCCCGATCTGTGCGCAGACGCGTATCCGCAATTTGCCTTATGCGGGTGATCTTGCGAAGGCGGCCCTAGCAGAAGGAAAAATTTGTCCCAAAGGCCAAAGCGGGATCGAGACGCTTTACGACCCCCATCGCATCATTAAAGTGCTCAAACGGAAACCCGGAACCCCTCGGGGTGGTGGACAATGGGTCACCGTCGACTTCAACGTTGCGATTAATGAAATCGTTGAGGGCGGCGACCTGTTCGGGGAAGGCCACGTCCAGGGACTGAAAGAGGTCTATGTTCTTCGCGACCGCTCGGTCGCCAAGGCCATGTCAGAGGATGTGGCGAAAATCAGGAAGAAGTCAATGACTGTGGAAGAGTTTAAGAGCCAGCACTCAGCCCAACTGAACACGCTCATCGACCCCGATCATCCGGACCTGGGTCCCAAGAACAATCAATTCGTGTTCTTGGCGGGCCGTATTCAGCACGGCAGGGCCGAACTTATGAGATGGTTTACCTCTGACAGCTTTGGGTCATTAAACTTCTTCGAGCACACGACAATCTGTGAACAAAGTCATCATATCGCTTACAAGGAAGCGACTAACAACTGGAGCGGAGGAAACTGGACGGGGGGAAAAGACCACATGAAGCCGGATTTTGGCTCCGCTCGCTTCGTCATTTTTTTCGGGACCGGTTTCAGCGATGCCAACTTTGGCCCACCGCTTCTCTCTCAACTCGTAGCCGAAGGTTTAGCCAATGAGGATCTTAAGATCGCTGTCTTAGATCCACGGCTCTCTCGTTCCGCGGGCAAGGCGCACTGGTGGATTCCGATCAAGCCCGGTTCCGACGGGGCCTTTGCGCTGGGAATGGCCCGATGGATTATCGAAAACGGCCGAATTGATCGTCGTTTTCTCGAAAATGCCAATCAGACAGCGGCTAAGGCGGATCACGAAACTGCATGGAGCACCGCTTCTTATCTGGTCAAGATCGAAGGAGGCCGTCCGACACGTTACCTGAGGGCCGACGAGGTCGGCGTTGGAAAAAAAGTCGAATTTGTCGTTTCACGTGGAGGAACACTCATTGCTGTAGATCCGAACGACAAAGACCACGTTGTCGAAGGCGACCTGGAAGCCAAACTGGAGAAAGACGGAATTGTGGCCCGGACAGCTTACGAGCTGTTCCGCGACAGAGTCGGCGAAAAAACGCTAGCCCAATACGCCGAAATTTGCGGAGTCTCGCAGGACACAATAGCCGATATGGCCAAACAGTTCACCTCGTACGGAAAGCAGGCTTCGGCGGAGTTCTATCGTGGAGCCGTCCAGCATACCGATGGTTACTACAACGGGCAAGCTATCATTCTCCTCAACGTTCTCATTGGAAACTCAGGCTGGAAGGGCGGCTTGGCGCAAGGCGGCGGTCACTGGCACGAGTTCGGTGGGGCACCTGGGAATCCGTACAATTTCAAAGACATGCACCCCGCTCCCCATTGGGATTTCGGGGTCAAGCTGAACCGTGAGCGCGCCACGTACGAGGAAAGCACCCTGTTTTCCGGCTATCCGGCCAAGCGCCCGTGGTACCCGTTTACCGGCAACCTCTACCAGGAAGTGATTCCTTCCGCAAACGATGGATATCCCTACCCCATAAAGGCTTTGTTCCTGCACATGGGAACGCCCGTTTTTTCTACGCCGGCTGGCCACAAGCAAATCGCTATTCTCAGAGATACGAAAAAAGTACCGCTGTTCATCGCTTGCGACATTATGATTGGCGAAACCAGCATGTACGCGGACTATATTTTCCCTGACACGATGTATTTGGAACGCTGGGGTTCACCGGGAGGAGGTTCTCCGGCGATGCTCCTGGCCCTGAGCAAGACGCGGCAGCCTGTGGTGGCGCCTTTGACTGCTACCACAAAGGTTGACGGACTGGAGATGCCGATCAATATGGAGGCCTTTCTCATTGCGCTCGGCAAAAAACTAGAGCTACCGGGCTTCAGTAAGGACGGCTTGGGTCCCGGTAAGAACTTCGACCACCAAGACGACTGGTATCTCAAGAATGTGGCCAACATTGCGATGGGCGACAAAAAAGGCGATCCGGTCCCGGCCGCGGACGCGAAGGAGATGGAGACATTTCGCAAGGCTCGACGACACTTGCCGAAAAGCATTTTCGATGAAGAGCGTTGGAAGAATGCCGCCGGCGCTGACTACTGGCCTTATGTAGTCTACGTGCTCAACCGCGGAGGCCGCTTCGAAGACTCGGACAAAACGTATAAGGGCGACAAGCAGGCTCACCCCTACTCGGGCATTTTTCAAGTGTTCATTGAACGTGTAGCCAAGGGCCGCAATTCCATGTCGGGCGAGCCGTTCGATGGCCTGCCCGCCTTGGAAGGACCCAGGTTCGCGAACGGCAAACCTGTTGTACAGGGAAGAGACTACCAATTCCTCCTTATCACCTTCAAAGAGATCTTCGGCACTCAGAGCCGCACCATGCCGCCGTGCCAATGGCTTTGCGAACTCCATCCTGAAAATGCCGTCCTGTTGAACCGTGTCGACGCAGAGAAGTTGGGTCTTCGTGACGGTGCCCGTGTGCGACTCAGTTCAGCCACTAACCCCGACGGAAAATTTGATCTTGGAAACGGCGAAGTTCGTCATGTTGAAGGTGCCATCAAGGTGCTTGAGGGTTTGAGACCTGGTGTAGTCGCCGTGTCATGGCATTTTGGCCATTGGGCCAGCGGTTCTCGTGACATGACCGTGGACGGGAATCTTCTAAAGGGGAACCCGAGGCGATCTGGTGGCTTTACTCCCAACCCGATAATGTTGGAGGACACCGTAGTGCGCGATGTCTGTCTTACCGACCCGATCGGTGGCAGCGCATCGTTTTACGACACCTACGTGAAAATCACACGCGTCTGATCCCTGGTGTCGTGTGCAAAGGGCTTTTGGAAATGGTGACCTCTTGAAGACTTAACTACTATGACCGACTCGATTCCTTGTGACTGAACCATGATGGAAACACCACACAAGCTGGGAGAGAGTGAAGAACATGCCGGTCGCCTACGCGTCCGAGAAAGACCTTGTCCAGGGCTAAGCTGAACTACAGGAGGATAGTATGCCGAAGTATTTGACGATACATCACGAAACGGCCGTGGATAGATTATTGCTCGAATCCAGATGGACCGAGATTTCGATGGATTCCCGGGCCGATTGGGAAATGACGCTGTTTAATCTCGAACAAGGCAGACGTTGGTGTGAGTGGGCTGCTCCCAATCCTCAGGTCATAGAAGAGATCTTGCGGGATCTCGGGATCGAATGGACCGAGATTCTGGAAGTGGACGTGACCTCGGCATCCCAGCAGCGATTATGGGAGGCGCGATCCCAGAATAGCGGTGACCTGGTTTCCTCTGGTAGGTGGCTATAATCGATCATTAAGGAATTCTCGGGCTCTTGAGCGAGTTAGAACTCCAGCCAAAAAAACAAGGAGACTAGGATGCCGCACTATCTAAGTATTCACCATGAGCCGGAGTTGTCTAAAGACAATATGGTCTACAGGTGGCGTGTTCTGGCTGAGGAGCGAAGAGCATTATGGGTGAGAACCTGGTTCAATCTACCTGCAGGTAGAAGATTCTGCTGGTGGGACGCTCCTAATCAGGCAACGCTGGAGCAAATCTTCACTGATCATGGCGTGCCCTGGCAAGACATCATCAAAGTTAAGATCACCCACTCCTCTGAATGGAGATGGCGGGAGGACTAACGAGTCGAGCGAGAACTTTGGCAGGCGCCTGCCATGCGCCAGACTTTATCTTGCTTCAGACATCCATGGGGAGCCAGCCATGTCTCCCCATGCAGCTGAGGCAACCATGACAGATCATTCACGAATTATCAGTTCGCTCAATCTCTTTTTTCCTTTGTTCGTACTCGTCCTTTCCGATCTCGCCCCGGGCATATCGTTTGTCCAAGATGTTCCTTGGCGACTGAGAGCCTCCAGTCCAAGACGAGTCATCCGAAATCCGGGAAAAAGGACCACACATCATGCACCCCGTGCGTCTCCGCATCATGAAAAAACACAGAGCAGACATGACCATCATGGCGATGGGTATCAGCCACCACCAGCCGAAACCCCAACAGAAGCCTTCGTATCCCCACATCCGAATCACTTCCTTTCCTATGCATCTTTCGTATCATTGAGATAGTACCTGTTAGTGCACACGTCGTTTGTACAGCCGGCATAACCAATTCACAGAATGCTTATAGCGAGAGGCTGGGATCCAGCAGCCCTCCCACTACTTTTTGTGCCACCGTCATGGCATGCGTTTTGATTTCTTCTTCCGTCATCTGATCGATGCCAAAGAGGTTTCTGTCAAAGTCGTAGAGACTGTCTGCGACGATCACTCGGGGAGCCAGATCGGGAATGAGGCCTCTCATCATTCGAGAAGCACATTCTATAAAACAACCCTCCAAAGCAACAAGCTCCTTTGCATTCTTCACTAGGTTCCTTTGTCCGGTATTTTTTGTAAATGCCCCGCCCAGACATATACGAACAGTTTTCTCCGGAGCCATCTTATGACATATGAGATTCGAAGCCTGTCTTGCGATCTCGCCTCTTAAGCAGGCTCCTTCGCAACACATTATTGCAATAGGTTTGGACGCTTGTTCCTTGGAGTAAGACTCGCACATTGGGCAGGTATTGTTGGTCTTCATTATTTTAGCAGTCTCGTACTCACGGTTCTCTGGTTCATTTCCGGTCGCTTCACAGCAATTGCCTTTCCCCATTTTTCCCCTCTCTCCTCAGAGTTTTTCTTCTGTCTGTGCGCTATTCCGTGCTTGTTCTCCGTTGGCTTTGTCCTTTATGACGCTCGCCATAGGACAACAATCAGAGAACTTCTTTCCAGATCGACACCATATCCTCATCATTTCCCTGGCTCCCTCCGGACATGCAAAGGGAAAACCGAACGGCTTTGTCTTTTCGTCCATCGCGAGATTCCTCCTATTCAAGCGTTTGTTTGTAAGACGAAAGAGGGACCTGAAAGGTTACAACTGTGACGAAATCACCAGGAAAAGCTCTGTATACGCAGGAAGAGAATGTCCTTCTCATGCTAAACCTTGAGATGGAAAGATGCCTTCAAAGGTGAAGGTTCTTTTCTTGTGTACGAGCAACTCCGCTGAAGCCAATTGGGTGAAGCCTTCTCTCGTGCAGTTGAATTAACGAAAAACTAACGAAGACGTTCTAGGATGATTATACTGCGTTCCCAGTGAAAGACCGCAGCAAACGAACCGGTTAGGTCTGTGGGAGCGGACAGAGGAGGCAGAGTGACAATGAAACGTTTGGTTATCATTGGCGGAAGCGATGCAGGAATTAGTGCCGCGCTCAGAGCACGCGAAATAGACCCTTCAGTAGAGCCCACTCTTGTTATTGCCGACGAGTATCCGAATTTCAGCATTTGCGGTCTACCATTCTACTTGAGTGGAGAAGTGTCGGATTGGAAAAATCTGGCGCATAGAACGAAGCAGGAAATTGAGCAGGCAGGGATTCGATTACTGATGAATCACCATGCAAAGGCAATCGATGAGGAAAAGAAACTCGTTCTGGTGATTGACGCAGAAGGTCGACCAAGCGAGCTGGCCTATGATCGCCTCGTCATTGGAACCGGAGCGGAATCCATCAAACCCAAAATTAAGGGTATAGATCTGCCGGGAGTTTTCCTTCTGAGATGGATGGATGATAGCTTTGCAGTCAATAAATGGCTCACTGAACACGAGCCACAATCGGCGCTCATTGTAGGCGGCGGTTACATCGGTATGGAGATGGCCGATGCCCTGACTCTTCGCGGTCTGTCAGTTACGGTCGTGGAATTTGCAGAGACGGTGCTCACCACCGTTGATAAGTCGCTGGGAGAAAGAGTCGCTGCAGAATTGAAGCGACACCGAGTAAATACGGCTACCGGGGTAGGAATCGAGTCAATTGAGGCTGACGGCGAGCACCTGACCGTGAAGGGTACCAAAGGATTCAGTGCTGGAGCAGATCTGGTGCTGGTGGCTGTCGGCTGCCGACCTTCCTCTACCCTTGCCGCAGGAGCTGGAATTGAAACGGGAATCAAAGGAGCGATCAAGATAAATCGGCGCATGGAAACAAATGTGCCGCACATCTATGCAGCGGGCGACTGTGTGGAGACATGGCATAATCTTCTAAAAGACTACACTTATCTCCCACTGGGAACTACGGCCCACAAACAGGGGCGGATAGCAGGTGAAAACGCCGCTGGCGGTAATCGTGAGTTCGAAGGATCATTGGGCACGCAGGCGGTTAAGATTTTCGACCTGGTGGCGGCTCGCACAGGGCTCCGCGATATCGAAGCCCAGGAAGCGGGATTCGCTCCTTTCACCGATCAATTCGAGACCTGGGATCATAAGGTGTACTACCCCGGAGCTGAAAACATAATAATCCGCATCACCGGCGACCTCACCACGCAGCGTCTCCTCGGTGCTCAGATCCTCGGACATTACAAATCAGAGGTGTCCAAGCGGATCGATATTTTCGCCACCGCCCTCTTCAATAATATGACGATTGAACAATTGAGTGACCTTGATCTGAGCTACACGCCTCCTCTGAGCAGTCCTTGGGACCCGGTTCAGATGGCAGCTCAAGCCTGGATCAAGAACTTCTCTTGACTCTCCGGTGTCTCGATTGATACGTGCATACAAATCAAGATGAGAATACAGAAGCTTCAACCAGGAGGAGAGTAACCATGAAATCATCGTTTTCCTGCTGTGGCGTTTCCTGTTGCAGTAACAATCCAATTTCAGCGGAAAGAAGGCTCGATGCAAGGATTTCACAAGAAGAAATCGGGCTTGTGTACGACAAGTTATCGGCTGTCTACGACATTTGGGGAAAACTGACGGAGTCTCACGCGAGGAACCGAGCAATCCAGCTGGCTGCGATAGAAGACGGTCAGAATGTACTAGAAGTAGCCGTCGGTACTGGGCTCGCCTTCTATGAAATCGTGAAGAGGAATCCTCACGGCAACAATATGGGTATAGATCTTTCCAAGGGAATGCTGGAGAAGGCAAGAAAACGTATGACAAAGCTCTCCGCGCGAAATTACTCCCTGAATATCGGCACTGCCTTTGATCTCCCGGTGGAAACTGAATCAGTCGATTTGCTGGTTAACAACTATATGTTCGATCTTATCCCCTATGAGGACATGGACAAGGTCCTAACAGAATTCAAGCGAGTCCTAAGAAAGGGCGGCAAGCTAATACTGGTCAACATGACAGAAGGAGAAACCCTGCCCAGCAAGCTGTATGACTTGATCTACAGGCTGTCGGCCAAGTCCATGGGTGGATGTCGCGGCGTGCTGCTGTCGGATAATCTGAAACAACACGGATTTATGGTTGAAACCAGGGAATACCACCAACAAATGCTGTTCCCCTCTGAGGTGATCGTGGCGCATAAGCCTGTCTAAAATCTTTCGGGGAGATAATCTCGTCTGTTTGCTGAAGGTGTTTCCGCGGGCTCCCTAGAACAACAATAACAGTATTGTGTCCTCCAAATTTATAGAATTCCAATCCGGTCGAACGAGGATTGACCCGCTATATTACCTGACTAAATTAAAAAAGGATGTAGCATGATCCTTGGAGGCATTATCATGAAAAACCGGACGGCATGTTGTTTCAGTGGGAATTTTTGCAAAGAATTGAAAAAGTTTGACTGCCTGAAGGCCGGAGGCAAACCCGTGAGGTCCTGTTCAAAGTGCAAGTAATTCTAATTTAGAACAATCTTTGTCGATGCCAAGGATTTACAGGTAAGCCTAGTTCCTCCCGATGCTTCGGATTCGATGAGCATAACACTGTCTTATGGAAGGTGTTTCCGCGGCATTCGTGGTGTCCTGTGGCACATACCAGGGATCCTCTGGGACACGAGAATGAAACTGTCTCAGAATTATCTTATCTGCCAAAATCGTAGCACGATGCAGTGTAGGGGCAGGTTTCAAACATGCCCGTTCTTTAGAAATCTTACCAAGGGCGGGTTTCAAACCCGCCCCTACAGTAGCTGTTTGCTATCTACCGCCAATTGCAACAGCATACGACATCCGGTGGGTTCCGTCTCTGCATTGATGACGTGGCACGACTTAGGGTTCACGAAGAATTCTGAGACCGTTTCGAATTGCCCCCCCAAATTCCAAGTTGCCCCGTCTACTCATCACAGGAGCGGCGCAATTAAGCCGCCGTCTCGAATCTAAAAAGAAGTGACAAACCGATGAGTTAGGTTTTAGAATATTATGATTGTATCGAAAAACTGAGAGTGTCTGTCCCTCAACGGGGTTAAAGAGACTATACTGTCATGAGCATTCGATGGTTTTGAGAGGAGACATTATTGTGGAAGAAGCATCTTTCACAGCCTGTACGGGCCAACCCACCCCGGAACAAACCCTAAGCTCGGCTCAAGAAAAAGAGGCGAAGACTAATTTTGCCGTTATGTCTGTAGCCTTATTGGTGAGCATAGGTTTAATGGGATTGAAGTTGTATGGATACTGGATCACAGGTTCATCTGCAATTCTTTCAGATGCCCTTGAATCCATTATCAACGTTGTAGCGAGCGGGTTTGGACTTATCAGCGTAAGGCTTTCTGCAAAACCTGCCGACGCGAGCCATCCGTACGGACATGGCAAGATTGAATTCTTTTCCGCCGGATTTGAGGGCGCTCTCATAATCCTTGCCGCTGCAGGTATCTTTATTCAGGGAATCAAGCAGATCTTAAATCCTCAACAACTTGCGCACTTGGATATAGGACTATCTTTCTTGGTGGCTGCCGGCCTGGGCAATCTGGTAATGGGCTTCGTTGAGCTCAGAATTGCCAAACGCACAAAATCGCTTGTGCTTGAAGCGGATGGGAAACATCTCCTTACCGATGTGTACACCTCAGGTGTGGTCCTCGTCGGTTTAGCGCTCGTCTATTTGACCGGATGGTTCCGGTTCGACGGAATCATTGCCTGTATCGCCGGGATAAACGTCGTGTTCTTGGGCGCCAAGCTTGTGCGTAAAGGATTTGGAGAGCTGATGCACACATCCGATCCTGAATTGTTAGATGAAATCTGTAATCTGCTATCGCGCCACAAGAAAGACATATGGATTGACATCCACCGACTCAGATCATGGAGGTCCGGTAAGAAGATTCATGTCGATTTCCACCTGATCCTTCCAAAAGATCTTCCGCTGGAAGAAGGTCACCGGGAAGTAAAGGAACTGGAAAACGTATTCAACGCGCACTTTGAAGGCATGTCAGACATCCTCATCCATTTGGATCCCTGCCTGGAACCGGAATGTCCCGTATGCGGGCATGATTTTTGCGATACCCGACGGGAGAGGAGAATCCATGAAAGGATATGGAATCGCCAGACACTGACACGAGAAGCCAATAGTCATGGGTGAGTGAAATCGCATTCGTAGAAAGCAATCCCTGTTCTCATGTGTGGCTGGCATTGAAAGCGCATAACCCGGGGCCGGTCACCGGGAATATTTTCGGAAGTTCCGAAGCTTCATTGGCAAACTATAAGGCACTTAAACCAGGGAAATCGATCCGCAGATTTCTCAGACGATCGCAGATTCAAGAAGCCAGGAAACATATGTTTTCTCATCTGCGCACATCTGTGGATTCTGTGGATTAGATACTGAGATGATTCGTCAATTCCGCATACTAATCTATTTTACAAATTCCGTGGATTGCCGTACAGGCAGTCCCGTATAATTCTTCCAACCAATCTTCTCTTACGCCCCATTCAGGTGCCGCGGCTTCGGATTCGGCGAATCTTTTGATTTTTGCGAACCTACGAAGAATGCGGTGTGTCGAAGAAATAAATGTGGCATGACTCCAAGTCAGTGGAGAGACGGAAATGGGTTGCCCATTGAAAGGATTCACCTGCTCGGCCAAAACATGAGAGGGTAATGAGTGGCGGACAGCCCATCTTAAGAGATCTATTGCATTGTTCAGATCTATCTCGTCGTCAGATCTCTCCGTCCAATAATCAGCAAGCCACAAGGTGCATAGGAACCAAGGATTTCCAGTGACAGTTTCGCTAATACGAAAGTAATAGTCGTTTTCGTACCTTGCCATCCCGCCTATCTCAGTTTTCACCCATAATTTCTCACGCAGGTACTCCATCGTCGAAACTATTTTGGGATCTGTTGCAGAGTACAGACCAAATGCGAACAGACCCCATATACTTGAATCCGCGGAGGAGTCCATCTGCAATTTTCCATCCTTGTCGCGATACAACATGCGACAGAACCGATTCAGTTGCTCATCCCAGAGATGACTAGAAACAGCGTCCCGGATATCTGCGGCGCATTTTTTGTAATAATCTGCTTTTTCAGTCTCGCCGAAAACCGTACAAAAAAGCGATGCCGCGGTAAGTCCGCCGAAGACAGACCCAACTGTAAAACTATGAATCCCGCGTCGTTCTTCCCATAGATCATAGGAAAACCCGGGCAGGCCTGTTTCCTCATCCCGGTATTGACAAAAGAAATCGGCAGCGGATTTCACCAGTGGCCGATATAGCGGTTTAATAAATTCAATATCTCGGTATTTAACGAAATGATGCCATAAAGCCCATATCACCAGAGCAGTTTCGTCCTCCTGAATGGGCAGGTGGGTCTCTCCATTTTCCCACCACGGGTGCCATGACGACGCAAGGGTGCCGTCCGGGTTATACTTATGTAACAGGTAGCCCTCTTTACCGATAATATCAGCGACAAAGCGGTAGAATTGCTGAGTTACAAGAGGATAGCCCGCTTGATCGAGCGCATGAGCCGCCAATGCGCTGTCGCGAGGCCATACGTAAGAATATGTGTCACGATTGAACCTCACTGAATCTGAATCGTTTGCGGCCACAATCCCACCCTGCCAGTCTGTTTGCGAGATCAATACAAGGAGGCTGCGACGGTATAGTTCCGCTACGTCAACAGGAAGCAAATGGAGCGGAGGCGACTCCTTTCTCAACCACAATTCCCAATAATCAATAGTTCTTTTAATGAGGTTTTTCGGTTCCTTATATTTGACCAGTGAATTGATCCGTCTGACCTCGTCCCAATCCTTGCCCACAGCCAACCAGTAGTAAACATTGGCTCTGCTTGTCCCCTCAACCTTTAAATCCAGGGAAATTACTGAATCAACCGATCCCTGGGCAATCGGATTTCCTGATAGGACACCATCTTCGGCATCTCTAAATGTTCCTTCTTTACCCCCATAGCCTTTTTGGCCTATCGCGAAGTGATTAAGAGAGTCTCTTGTCGGCGTACACCCATTTGCGAGAAAATATCGTGCTCCTTTATAATGCACCACCCCTCCGGACAAGGGATCGAATACCGCTGTGTCCCCGATGTCGTTACCCGAGATATTCAGGTCCTGGCTAAAAAAGAGCCTGATATCACGCGAATTCGGACTTAAATTTTCAATACCAACTTCCCGAAGGTACACGTTTTCGTGAAAATCAACGGCATCGTGACAGACGAGCAGCAGTTCTAATTTTTTATTATGTAAGCTGACTTCCGTAACCAGAGTGTCAGGCAAATATCGGAGATCCATATCCCACTGATCTCCTATCCATGAAAATTCGCCATTCACCCAGATTCCAAATCTGAAAAAAGCCCCTCCCAAATGATTCTCTTGTCCAACATGCGGGTAATAGATGTCTCGAATGAAATAGTTCTTATCGAAACAGATGAGTAAATTTCCATTACCGACCGGAATGTCTCTAGGCATGATCCCCCTCTATTCCCCTAAATTGTATGCTTTTTGATTTTTGTAATAAAGGCAATCATAACAAATCTATGACAAAAATTATCCTACTCAATTGAGCATGTCTTGCAGGCGACCCGAAGCAATAGACCGTATACACCCGATATAGCACGGTTTATATGGTATTAGCTCACATTTCCACGGGTCCCCGCAATGCTCGAACATTTCCATTTTGTTGCGGCGCAAAGTTGGGGCACCCGAACATGGCAAATGGGCACATCGCCACTTGACCGTGAAAATATTAGTCCCGCGCAGAACGCGGGATTGCCGGAGGGGTGCGGGTCCACTCGGCGTGGAGCCAACATGCATTTTAGGACCCAGAGGAAACTATACCCTGTGTCACGGTACTTACAATATTCTGTGATCTACCGCCAAACATCTAGAGTTTTTGCCGGAGGGGGTGTGGGGGCATAGGCGCTAACTTAAGGGCAGTTATGGTTCCGTAGGAACCTCTGAAAGTAGCCCGGTGATTTATCGCCGGGTAAAGAATCCGGCTCCAATAAAGGCCGTTCAGTCCCAGAGGGACGGCTGAAGGAGCTACGCCCGGCGTTAATGGATCAGTCGTCCCTGATGGGACTAGGAATCTGAGTGATACGCT
Organism: Desulfomonilaceae bacterium; assembly: GCA_052144015.1. Taxonomy (GTDB): domain Bacteria; phylum Desulfobacterota; class Desulfomonilia; order Desulfomonilales; family Desulfomonilaceae; genus DATJPW01. The sequence continues at coordinate 12,016 of JBKQRG010000137.1, read as the reverse complement.
TTCCCGGCGATAAATCACCGGGCTACTATCATCTCGTCCCTGTGGGACGAGCGGGCCAGAACGTTTAAGTTAGCGCATATGGGGTGCGGGGGAATCCGGCTTTTTGCACAAAAAGCGGGTTCCCCCGCATTTCTTCCTTCCCTTCCCTTCCCGGTTCCGATGCCGCTCCCGAGGCTCTTTTCCGGTTCGGCTCCATCAACACGCTGTTCGGTCTATGTCTCTTTTCTTCTCCTCATATTCCTCTTTTCCGATCTCGCCCCGTGCATAGCGCTTGTCCAGGATCTCACTTGCCGATTCCGAGCGTCCCTTCCAGAACTGGTCTCCAGCGGTACGGGAAAATGGGCCGCACATCATGAACCCCATGCCTCGCCGCATCATGAAAAAGCAGAGCACAATCATGATGATCATGAAGATGGGAAATATCCACCACCATCCAAATCCGCAGCAAAAACCGTCATATCCCCACATCTGCTTCCATCCTTTCCGGTTTTCCGAGCGTTTGTTGTATGCATGCTTTCTTCCGAACCTGTTTTCCGGATCTATTCACTTTTCACATCAGCAGTTGGATTTATCTTTGGGCTCACATATGAGAACATTTCTCTCGTCGTTCTCAAAGGTGCACTTTTGTTCAAGCAACTCCTTGAGCTTCTTTCTCGCCCGGTGCAAGCGCACTTTGGCGTTTTCAACTGTTATCCTGAGGAGATCTGCGATTTCTCGATGATTGAATTCCACCATGTCGGCAAGGATGATAACGGTCCGCAACGAATCGGGAAGGCGGTCAACCTCTTCCTGGATGCATGCGCCCATCTGGCGCTGCTCGAACTCTTTTTGCAGAGAATTCTCTTCCGCATTTCCCGTTTCAACCCGTTCCAAGTCGTCGCTTATGACAGACTTGCCCATGGTGCGGAAATGGTCCTGGCAAAGGTTATACGCTATCCGAAATATCCAGGAAGAGAGCTTTGCCGGGTCCTTTAGATCGGCCAGGTGGTCCTGAACCTTCGCAAAGGTTTCTTGAGTGATATCCTCTGCCGCCCATTGATCGCGCACGAGCGCTGTCGTGAGCTTCCTAACTCGAAGATAGTGCTGATCGTAGATCTCCCAGAAGTCCATTTCGCCACCCATTCTCATCAACCGCAGCATGAACTTTCTTGTGTGTCGCATCCTTGTGCGCCGGTTCTTATTGTAGCATTAACGGCTTTCCTAATGGCAAGCCTTGCGCCCATTTTCACTTGATCTGCAACATCCACTGCTTGTCGTATCTCCTCATCGGCCAAACCTACTGCATCGGTCTTTCCCATGAAATGCTCAAAGCAGGGAATGCAGTTTGAAGCAACAGCGGCCCCGAGACTTATTAACAGCTTGGTCTTTTCGTCCATCGCTAAATTCCTCCTATTTAAAAGTTTGCTTGTAAGACGAAAAGAGGGCCAAAAAGGTTACATGATCTCAGGGGACATAATATTGCTTTTTTATCGTGGATTATTGCGGTGGCTCCGTTAGTGGGGTGAGAAATGACTTTCAGAAAGCGGACTACCAGTCCCGCGGGACGCGGGATTTTGCAACCCCGCGGTTTCGCGGGGTTCCCCCTGGAACCCCCTTTCCGAATCCCGCGAAACGCGGGACCAAATGGTTGCGGAGAAGCAATGTTCTAGCGGCACGTTCAGTTACCCGCACACGAACATGAAGGGTTACTCAATTCGGGGGACATCAATTCGAAACTGTCTCAGAATTCTTCATGAACCCGAAATCGTGCCACGATACCGAAGCAGAGACGGAACCCACCTGACGGTGTGTGCCGTCGAAACTGGCGGTCGGCAGCAAACAGCTACTGTACAGCGCGGGTTTGAAACCCGCCCTTGGTCTGATTCATCAAGAACGGGCAGGTTTCAAACCTGCCCCTACTGCGGCATCGTGCTACGATTTTGGCAGATGCGTTAATTCTGAGACAGTCTCTCAACCACCGGGCTACTCTCAGAGGTTCCTACGGAACCATATTTGCCATTAAGTTAGCGCCTATGAAGGTTCGGAGAGAGTGTTTTTGCAATCCCGCGCAGAACGCGAGACTCCCCGATTACTCTTCCCTTTTCCCGGCCGGTCGGGTCCTCGACGGCTGCTACGAATGCAGCATTATCACCAATTATCCACCGAGCGCACACCCAAATTTGAACATTTTCTGAACAAGCGGCTCGTTGGAGAGTATAATTGTTCTCGCCTCGCGGATCACTAGGGAGGAACACATGAAGATCCTGAGATTAGACATTGAAGGGTACCGGTCACTGAGAAACGTGACCTGGGAGCCTGGTGACCTTAATATTCTGATTGGTCCGAACGCGAGCGGCAAGACGAATCTCATCAACCTCTTGGAGCTTATAGCCGTCTCTGCCAAAGGGAAATTGAGCGAACACGTCCTCGGACAAGGTGGCATTGCACCGCTTCTTTGGGATCAGAAGGCTGAAAACATTGCCATTCAAGTCAAAACTTCACCTGTAGATCCGGCAGAAGATGCGACTAGTCATCCCCTTAGGTATGTATTGGAATTGCGGCGGCTGGGCTCCACAAGCTCCTACCGAGTTGACACCGAGTTTTTGAACGAGGTCTGGGATTTGGATGTTGATGCTCCCCGCTTTTTTCAACGGTTCGCGGAGAGCGCATCGATTTATTACCTAGACGCCCAGAAGAGGGATGTGTCTGATAAGGTCTCCCCCGAAGAATCACTTCTTTCGACCCTTACGGGGCCATTCCTGGAAAATAGAATTCTCACCGGTTTTCAGAAAAACCTGGCTTCCTGGGTTGTTTACCGAGAGCTTGATACCGGCCGTGATGCGCTGATCCGTGGTCCCGTGGTCACCCGCTATGATACTCGCGTGGCCCAGGATGGACAGAATCTCGTTTCGGTGCTTCACACATTCTACACCAGAGACCGAGAATTCAAGAACGAGATCGACCGAGGAATGAAGGCTGCGTTCGGCGAAGCATACGAAAGACTTGAATTTTCACCTGTCGCTGATCAACGCATTCAACTCGGCATTTGGTTCAGAGGTTTGCACCGGTTCAGTTCGGCGGCTGATTTGTCGGATGGCACTCTGAGGTTCCTCTTCCTTCTTACCATTCTAGCGAACCCTCAGCCTCCGTCTCTTATCGCCATTGAGGAACCTGAAGTCGGGCTCCATCCGGGAATGTTGCCTATAGTGGCAGAGTTCGCTGCTGACGCTGCGAACCGATCGCAAGTCATCTTGACCACGCATTCCCCTGAGTTCTTGGATTCGTTCAGAGACTGTTGTCCGACCACAACTATCCTCGGGTGTTTTAATGGAGAAACGAAACTGGGGATGCCGACGGGAGAGCAACTTAAGATTTGGATGAACCATTATCGGCTCGGAGAGTTCCTGAGATCCGGCGAATTCGATAACTGGCTTAAGGGAGAGGTGGAAACGGAGCAAGAAAGGGCGAATTCTGAGGTGAGGGAATGAGATTTGTCTTGCTCGTTGAAGGATATACTGAACATACAGCCGTGCCCGAATTTCTGAGACGCTGGATAAATTCAAGAGATGCATTGCCGGATCATGTAGGAATTGACACCGTCAACCTCAAAGGGGGAGGGAAGGAACTTTTCGATAGAATCGTCAGTAAGGCCGAGTACTATCTCAAAGGCCCGGGACAAGACCCAAAGATTATAGCTGTTCTGGGTATGCTGGATTTGTACAATCCTTCCTTTGACGAGTTATGGCCTAGGCGGTTCGACAGTGTTGAAAAGCGGTATGATTGGGCTGTGAAAGAGATCTCCGCTCGCGTGAATCACAACCAGTTCCGAATGTTCTTCGCTGTCCATGAAGTCGAAGCTTGGCTGCTGAGTCAACCGGAAAACCTTCATGTGACACTTTCCAACAATGATCTTGCGCAATGCCGAAGACCGGAAACCATCAACTTTATAACTCCACCTTCAAAATGGCTCAATCAGCGATACAACAGGGATCTGAACAAGAAATATAAGAAGGTCGTTTACGGAAACCAACTGTTTTCCAAATTGGAACCTGACGCAGCCTATAGCAAGTGTCCTTACCTCCGCAAGATGTTAGACGAGATGGAGGACATCGCGAGAAAAGCCTTGTGACTCTGCCGTGAATTTGAGTTTCGGTAGGCGTAATACTGCTTTTTATGGAAGGAGTTTCCGCGGCCTCCCTGCCCTTCCTTGCTCAGGTAACGGCCGGCGAGTTTATTGACCGTTTCCACCAATGCTTCACTCCTTTCAGCATGCATCCGGGGGACACCACGCGATATCTTCGAATAGCGGGCGAGTACCATGCGCAAAAACGATTCTTACACCTCCGGATCTACGTTGAGCATCACTCCACGATACACACATTTTAGTTTGTTATATAAATAGCATATATTCTATTATCTAGTTTTTTATTGACAACTTGATAAGAAAGGTTTACGCAACGTATTCATCCCCGTTCATCAATTTCGTACAACGTGGTTTTTCTGAATTGACACTACTACCCTGCGGCAAGAACCGGGAAACGAGGAAATTTCCGGAGCATCCTTATGAAGATCAGCGACCTGGTTAAGCGAACACAAGTCTCAAAGGAAACTATCCATTACTATGTCCGCGAGGGGCTGGTTCCACGGCCCCGAAAATTTGCCAAAAATCTGGCCAGTTATAATGAGAGCTATGTAGAGCGAATACGCCTTATAAAGGAACTCCAGGACCATCATTTCCTCCCTCTCTCGCTCATCAAGAAAATTCTGAAATATCAGAAGGGCTCACCGGAAAGGAAACCGCTCCTTCAAGTTCAAACCGACTACTTTCGGCCTGTGGATAAGCTGCTCCCGGCTGAAGTCATCGGAGAAGAGGATTTTGCGAAGAACACGGGCCTTGGTCTGAAATGGCTCACCCGTTTGGAAGAATGGCAAGTCATAACCCCGGAGATTCGCGGGGACCGGAAGGTCTATTCTCAGGACGATGTCATATTAGGCAAGGTCGTGGTGGACATGGATAAGATGGGGTTGGGGCCGAAACAAGGTTTCGATGCAGCGGCGCTGAAATACTACGGCCAAGCGTTCCGGGAAATTGCGTCAAAGTCGCACGAGTACTTCTTGCAGGGCGTGTCGGGCAAAGTCACCCCTTTGGAATATTCACAAAGAAGCGCCCAAGCAACAGAGATCATGAGCGTGTTCTTCTATCATTTCTATCGAAAGTTGGTCCGTAGAGAGGCCAACCGCACTCTGGTTGACATGGATTCAAAGACCAAAGACAAAGAGTAGTCTCTGATAACAACCACCTCGCGGAACCCGGCGGCCACGGGCCGCCCTACCATGGCTGTCAAAAGAATCTGATGAAGAGTGTCGCACCAGAAATACTGAATTCGCATGCAGTGAAACCTCGGACATGAAGCTGAAGGGATGGGCTCGATCATGCAACAACAAGCAGTGAAAGTTGAACCGGTGGAGGCCGTTGCAGAGAGGACAAAATTTGAGGTGGGCGGGAGACGAGCGAAATACGTCCTCATCATCTGCTGTCTTCTTTATGCGATCAATTGGATGGATCGCCAGGTATTTTCGGTTGTTGCAGCGCCGATGATGGAGGCGCTTAAGCTGACGAAAACACAGGTGGGCTGGATCCAGAACTTCTTTCTTTTGAGCATCGGTTTATTTGCGATCCCTGTTTCCTACCTGGTGGACCGGTGGAGCAGGAAAAAGGGAATCAGCCTGATGGCGCTATTGTGGAGCGGGGCGACATTTATAACAGGACTGGGTACAGGCTTCACGAGCGTCGTTATCCCTCGCGTCGGCGTCGGCGTCGGCGAGGCGGGATTCGGTCCCGGCGGAACCGCTCTGATCGGCGCCTCGTACAAACCGGAAGAAAGGGGACACAAGCTGGGAATTTTTAACATGTTCATAGCCCTGGGTATCGTCGCCGGTTTGCTGCTGGGCGGTTTTTGTGCTCAGAAGTGGGGTTGGGCTGCGCCGTTTTTCATTTTTGCAGTGCCGGGCATCATTCTGGGTATCCTGGCGCTGTTCATGCAAGACTACCCTACCCGGCCGAAGGTGGAGACAGGAGTAAGCTTTTGGCAAAGTTTCGTAGCGCTCTGGAAGATACCGACCCTCCGTTGGCTTTACATAGGTTTCGGGCTGTACATGTTGACGATCATGGCGGTAGCTCATTGGAATGTCGCCCTGTTGATTTTCAGATTCAAATTGAGGGTCGACCAGGCTTCGCTCGTCATGGCGAGCATCCTCCTATTGTCGTTATTTGCCTATCCTCTGGGCGGATGGATTTCCGACAAGTGGGAAAAAAGGCGTCCGGGCGGCAGAATGCGCTATGCCGCGCTCTGCTCGTTCGGCGGTGCGATCTGCGCCACTCTCTATCTGTATATCACTTTCATCCTGTACACCGGGAGCTTCGGAGAGATGGGTGCATTGCTCATCATCGGAATCTTATTCTACGTCCTGCACACCCTCATTATTGCCGGTGTCGGCGGGCCTGTCGGAGCAACAACCCAGATGGTGGTGCCGATGCATCTGAAGTCGTTGTCCTTCGGGATTGCGATGACGAGCATGTACGCTTTGGGCGGCGGCTGGGGTTCCGGAATCGCCGGGATGATCGCGGATGCTGTTGGAACAGGAAAGCCGGGCGACTGGCTGGGGCTTGCGTATGGGACCATGGCAGTATGTACGGTGGCCGTCCTGGCGGCATTGTGCTGGTGGCGGTCGGCTCACCATTATCAGACGGATATAAAAAAGGTGCAGCAATAGCCGGTGGCTATGTCGCATCAATAACAACTTTAAATAAGCGAGGATTTCTTCATGATCAAATCGAGACTGTGTGACAAAGTCGGAATCAAGTACCCGATTATCCAGGCGGGAATGGGGCCTTTCAGCAACAACAACCTCTGTGTAGCTTCGGCTAATTCCGGGGTTCTGGGACTGCTTTCCACCGGCGGTTTGTTCAGCAAAGAGGATCAACCTTGGATTTACAAGAGTTTTGTGGAGACGGCGGAGGCCGATTACGACGATGATATAGCCACAGTTACGGAAAAGGTCTTGAAGCGGACCTATCGCCTGACCAAAGACAAAGGGGGCATTTTCGGAATAAATGTGATGGTTTCAGCCGAAGTGAAGCATCTTTCCGAAATCATAATCGATACCGCTATACGGGTCCGGAAAGAAAATCCCGATATGCGGGATCATTTCAAGGTGATCTTTACGTCGGCCGGCGACCCAGTCGGCTGGAGGGACAGGATAAAGGACGCCGGCTTCATCTGGATGCATGTTGTCCCCTCGGTCAAAGGCGCTCTGCGTTGCAAAAAGGCGGGTGTAGACGTGATCGTTGCGTCAGGCCATGAAGGAGGATTCCACACTTCGTGGGAACCGGTCCACTCCATGATTCTTCTGCCCGCCGTGGTCGAGGCCGTATCCGACGAAAATACCCTGGTATGCGGCGCAGGCGGTTTCTGCGACGGCAAAACTCTGGCTGCAGCCCTGGTCTTGGGCGCGGACGGAGCCCAGATGGGGACACGTTTTCTGGCAACGCAGGAGAGCGATTTCCACCAGATATGGAAACAGGGCGTTGTAGACGCACAGGACCGAGGGACCCTGGTAGCCCGCGGCTTTGTAGGTCCAGCCCGGTGGCTGAAGACCCCTAGAAGCGTCGAGCACCAGAGGAATACACTTCAGAAGTCGCCCGGAGTCTTCCTCGGAGCTCCCGATGATTATTCCAACATTGACATGTCTTTAATCAAATTCGAGATAGAGTCTATTCGGGCCGTCTATGACGGCAATAAGGAGAAAGCTCTCATGGCTGCCGGGGAAGCGGCTCAGCGGATCCAGGACATGCCTAAGATCAACGACATGGTTCAAGAGATTGTTAAGAAAACGGAAGATATCCTGCAGAGCATCCCAACAAAATACCTGGCTTAAGAATGGCTGCGTGAAAAAGTCTTGAAGATCGATCAACCGGGCTTTTTTGCCGAGCTGGCAGCAATGAGAAAGCCGACCAGGAGGTACGAAAGATGAATATTGCCGAACTGGGTTTGAAAAGCCTTGAAGCAGGGGAACATACGAGCATCATTTTTGAAGGGCAAGAAATCACGAATAAACAGATGAACCGTGCCGCCAATAAGCTGGGCAATGCCCTTAAGAAATTGGGCGTTCAGCGGGGCGACCGGATTATCCTGCAGATGCCGAACTGTCCGGAAGTCTTGCAAAGTTTTCAGGCGATCTGGAAAATCGGCGCTATTATTGTTCCCATCAGTTATCAGGTCGGTCAGGAAGAGATCAATTTCATTTATCAGGACGCCGGAGCGACAACGGTCATTACCTCACCCGAATTTTACGAGAAGGTCAATATAGCAAGATCAAAAGTAGCAGGTCTCGACAAAGTCATTATCGTCGGTTCTGAAGCGCCCGCCGGCGCCTTCCTCTTTCATAAGCTCGTGGATGATGCTTCGGACGGATTAGAGATGGTGGAAACCGCGGATGATGAAGTCGCAGTCCTGGTTTACACCTCCGGAACCACGGGAACTCCGAAAGGGGTCATGCTGACCCATGCAGGGCTCCACTTCGCGGCGGTGTCACAGCAGGAATCGTGCAATCTTCCGCAGGACCTGGTGACCATCGCTATCCTACCGCTTTGTCATGCTTTCGGCATCGCGATGATGAATGGGGCCTTCCTTCGCCTTCACGGCAAGGTCGTGCTCATGCGGCAGTTCAACCTGGAAAATTGCTTTGAGAATGTCCAGAAGTATAGGGTCCAGAGTGTGCCTGCCGTTCCGACTATTTACGTCTATATGACGATGTACCCCGATCCCAAAAAATATGATCTCAGTTCGGTGAAAATATGGCTCAGCGGTTCCGCTCCCCTGTCTCTGGAAACAAGTCAGAGATTCAAGGAAAAATTCGGCGGTGAAATTGTGCAGGGTTGGGGCTTGACTGAAACAGGGGCCAACAATACCAGCAACGTTCACGTTCCCAACAGGGTGGGATCCATCGGTAAGCCCATGAACGGGATTGAGATGAAGATCTTCGACGACAACCAGAACGAAATGCTGCAAGGCCGGGAAGGCGAAATCGTTGTCGGCGGGCCGGTGGTTATGAAAGGTTATTGGAATCGTCCCGAGATGACAGCTGAGATTGTCCGCAATGGCTGGCTCCATACGGGCGACATCGGTTACGTCGATGAGGATGGCTACTTTTTCATCACGGACCGGAAAAAGGACATCATTATCAAGGGTGGAGAAAATATATCGCCTCGAAGCATCGAGGAAGTCCTATACAATCATCCCGCTGTGGCTGAAGCGGCCGTGGTGGGGATGAAGGACACGGTCTATGGAGAAGACATCAAGGCCTTTGTGACATTGAAACCCGGAAATACTACCACACCCGGGGAACTAATCGAGTTCTGCCAGGGCAAGCTCAAGAAGTTCTTTGTCCCGAAGGAGGTCGTTATCATTCCGGCAATGCCCAAAACACTGGTCGGCAAGATCTTAAAGAAGGAATTGCGAAAGATGTGAAGGAAAGAGGATGCCGAGCGGCGCCAGAGGGAACGCCGCGATTCGCGGGATTGTCATTGCGAGGCCGTCAGTCCCGCGGAACGCGGGATCGCAATGACAGGTCTCGGGTTATGCGAGGTGCGGGTTTGTCATTGCGAGGCCGTCAGGCCGTGGCAATCTCAATTCGGTACGGCCATGCATGAAAGTAGAGATTGCTTCGCTGCGCTCGCAATGACAGGTCTCGGGTTCTCTCGTTCCCAGGCGAATCTTGGGAACCAGGGAAAGATTCCGGCGGCCATAGGCCGCCCTACACTTACTGACGACTCCATAAATCGGGGTTAGACGGAGGGGGACGTGGAGGGACTTTTTTATTCGAAGAGTCCCTCCACGCAAAACATTCTAACGAAATCGCTCGAATTGGGTTACACGAGAGAGCCCCGGACTATTGCGGAGGTTGTCCAAGCCCTTTTTCAAAAATTTACAAATCGGGAAGGTAAAGCATGAATAAAAGAGAAGTGGTGTTTGTTGATGGTGTCCGGACGGCGTTTGGGACATTAGGACGTACGCTGCGGTATTTAACGATGGAAGAACTCGCGGGGCTTGCTTTGAAGGGCCTGGTGGAAAAGACCAAGATTGCAGAGAAAGCACATGTGGAGACGGTATTTTGCGGGTCAGCGATCGGCGCCACATCCGCCCTGAATCCAGCCCGCTGGGCTGTTTTAGCCTCCGGTCTGCCTATGACCACTGCAGCATCTTATGTAGAGATGCAGTGCGGATCCGCAATTGACAGCATTAATCATGCTGCATGGCGTATCATTGCTGATCAGGCGGACATCGTCATCGCTGGCGGTATGGAATCCTACAGCCAGGCTTGCCGCAGATTTTCCATGGCGACCGAGCCGTTCAAAATGATCCCGCCCATGCCGGTCCAGAATTCCTTTTCTCCCACCAAGGACCCTGCCACATTCAACATGGGACTGACCGCAGAAGCCCTGCAACAAATGTACAACATCTCCAGGCAGGAGCAGGATGAGTTCAGTTACCGCAGCCAGATGCTCGCAAGGAAAGCGATCGATGCCGGGTACTTTGTTGAGGAGATACTGCCGGTAATGGTCTCCACCGGAAAAAAGACCCCTCCTATTGAATTCAAGATTGACGAACACCCCCGTGAGACCTCGATGGACGCACTTGCAGCGCTGCCGCCGGTATTCAAGGAAAACGGAACGGTCACGGCCGGAAACTCGTCCGGACGTAACGACGGTGCGGCTTTCGTGCTAATGATGGTAAAAGAGAAGGCAACCGAGCTGGGATACACACCGATGGCCAAATGGCTGAGCGGCGGGGATTATGGTGTGGATCCAAAAATCATGGGAATCGCGCCAGCCCATGCGATACCTCAAGCATTAAAGCGTGCCGGCCTTGAGCTGTCGGATATGGACGTCATGGAGTGCAACGAGGCATTTGCGGTGCAGAATCTCGCTGTAATCAGGGAACTCGAGAACCAGACTGGCGAGAAGATCAACATGGATAACTGGAACCCGAACGGCGGCGCCATCGCGTTCGGTCATCCGAATGGCGCTTCGGGCGTCCGTATTTGCCTCCTAGCAATGAAAGAGCTTATCCGGAGAGGAGGAAAATATGGCTTCTTCAGCTCCTGTTGCGGCGGTGGACTCGGCGTAGCCACGGTTATAGAGAACCTTCAGTGTTAGAATTAAGAAAAGTCGATGGTCAGGGAGAAAACTATTTTGCACCCTCGCTGTTTCGCTGGGTTCTCCCTCACCCCCTCCCCGAAAACTCCCAAATGGCCGACTGTGACACGCCCTACTGAGTTGGTGTTGGCACGCTCTCTTGTGAGTTGCGCTTCTGACAGTTCCAGAGGGTTGACCTCGAAGCCGCAAAACTCTAACGTTGGCCGCTATGGGCATATACAGTAGTTCTCAAAAGTTTTGTGCCCATGACCAATAAGGATCGGAGCGTGATGCAGGATGGTAGGACAGGCTTCCAGCCTGTTATCCCGGTAGGATGGGCTTCCAGCCCGTCTATTAAATGGGACGGGCATGAAACTGTCTCAGAATTCTTCGTGAACCCTAAGTCGTGCCACGACATCAGTGCAGAGACGGAACCCACCAGATGTCGTATGCTGTTACAATTGGCGGTTGGTAGCAAACAGCCACTGTAGGGGGGGGTAACCCGCCCTTGATCAGATTTCTAAAGAACGGGCAGGTTTGAAACCTCCCCCTAGACTGCATCGTGCTACGATTTTGGAGATAAAATAATTCTGAGACAGTTTCTGAATCGCCGGGCTACTATCATCTCGTCCCAGTGGGACGAGCGGACCAGAACATTTACGTTAGTGCATATGAGGCCGAGCCTGGGAACGAGGAAAACGACCGCTGATTGGTTAACCCTACAACGCGACTTATTGATTTTTGCTTGCAATTCTTCTAATGCCTGCCATACTACGCAACATAGTCTCAAAGAAGGAGGCAGGACATGCTGCCGTGTCCGCGAAGTGACGAACGCCTCTA
>JBKQRG010000136.1:0-25827 GCA_052144015.1 Desulfomonilaceae bacterium | reverse complement strand
CTTCGGCGGATGGACGGACAGCCTGTAGTCAATACGGACGATTTGAAAATAATATTAAGCTATTGGTAAGAGGTCGAGGGGAAAATCTCTTCCATCCCCCGGAAAGGTGGGTTGCCCGGGGAAGGCGCTTCAAAATATTAGTGGTAATCAGAAGGATCGAATGAAAACTTGGAGGCTTCACGGAACATGGATTTTGTCCATGCGTTAGGCTGGTGAAAAGTCACGCCAGTTCTTCCGTTAGGGAAAATCGATCCCTGAATTCGCTGATCATGACTTTGCCGGCTTATCACGAATGGTGAACGGTGGTTCTTGCGAAGGACACTCAATCCGGATTGAGTTGTCGTCCCGTTTTCCTCCTTACCGATATTTGGCAAGGAAGTAGGGTCAATGGCATTTGCTCTTTTTATCAAATATTCGGCTGCCGTTTTCCTAGGGCCTATTCTGATGCCTGAAACAGCTGCCTTTGACCAAAGCTTGTCCAACCCTCTGCTCAGGACAGCAGGTTGTTGAAATTCATTTATCGGGTGGATATTCGCAACGCTGAAACCCAGTTGATCAAAATTTATGCCCAATTCTATTCGATAATTGCCAGCCGAATTGGTTCGATTAGCCACTTGGAGCACTATTACGCCATCAACCACTTCCACCGATTTAATAGTGAAACCTAACGAATCCAAACCCAATTTCACAGGAGGATTCGTTTTGAGTTGGGCAACTTGCGGGCGTTGACCCGAAGGGCGGCTCGGATTGGGCACCGCTGTTTTAATTGGAGCAGCTTCTTTTGGAGTCCACTCACCCAGAAACACCATCAGGTAATCGCCGACGCGGCGAATCTTATGTTCGGGTGCCGCAGCGCCGCCAAAATCCAGGACAAGGCGTACCCCGGAACTAATTTTAGAAACCCGAGCCTCAAGACCTGCTCCTTGGCCGGCTCGTGTAGACCGTTCGACGTCTCCCAAGGCTGCTCCAACGAAATCTATGACTAAGAGCGAAGATCGTACTATCGAAGCTGAAACGCGCTCATCAATCCGTCCTTCGCATTTGACTATGACACGTTTTAAATCCGGGCTGATTTTGACATCGGCAATCTTTCCCGCGGCGAGAACAGGGCGTTCGCAGGTCGCGATTCCAAACATAACCGCAATCAGAACCAGTAAAATTATCTTTTTCAGGCCGATCATAGCCACCTATTAAAACTTCCGAACACATGGAACTCGTAGGCAGCACATTTTGTCCGGAAAGTTTGAGCCTACTGAGAGTTCCGCAAAAGGGATACTATCACAGTGAGTGGTTATTAGTCAATAATATTTAGTAATGTTGTGGGATTGAATAAAAAAGATGAAGTAATTTCTTCACATTGGATGATTCGGTTCAGGTGCGGTTTGTTCCATGGTGAAACTTGTAAAAGCATTTATTTAAGCACAACTTAAACGCAACCTTAACGCGGGAAAATTAATTAATCCGGGTAGCAAAGAGGCGCGTGAATTCTATTCCTCTTCATGCCAGACCTTCCGGCTTTTTGCTATTTTCTTTTTCACGGCCTGCCAGGCATCGGCATTGAGAAACGATTCAGGCCACCGTGCAAGCATGAGTTTGTACATATCGAAGGGAACTGTGAAGGTTATCTCATCTGTCCGGAGGTATATGCGTTCGGAGGGGTCCCATCCGCCTAAAACCGCTTTGAACTTGCCCTTGCTAATATATTTTAACGGCCAGGTTACAATATTTGCGCATCCGGAACCGAATGGGGACATTACGACTTCCAGGTCATCTGTTACAAAGGTGGCCAGTTGATGAAGACCTGAAATCACTTCCGGCCTGGCAAAGAAAGTGACGAGCTCGGGATTTTCATCCTTAGCAAACATAGAAATCGGTTTGAAAACGCAAAAACGCTTGGGCGCAGGTCTCGGATCAATTGTTTCATAGAAGCTCCGCGTAACTTCAGGTGAGCTTAAGTAGCGCTCACCTTCCACGATATTCTTGATGCCACTCGAAACATAATGGACTACAAAATCCAGTTGCGGTTTCAAATAGCCGAGAAAAAAGGCCCCCCCGATACAGCCGTACCGCTCACGATCGAAGTAAGCTGCGGTTCTTTTCTTGCGAGCAATCCAGATTTTGCCAATAACACATGAAAAATCTTTAAACAATTCCTTGAAATCAATCTCTCGTCGAGCTTCCTGTTCAATTGAAGGCAGTCGTCCAGGTTTGGGCGAAACACCGTCCTCGGGTTCCTTATCAGTGTAGAACATAGCCATAGGCTCCTCGGTTTTTCCGAGCGCCTCCAAGAAAGCAGCCAGATCATTGGATACTTGCACACTCACAATAATCGCTCCCGCTACTTTGCAAAAAGATATTTCTCTCGAATTATAGTCCAGGATGGAGCGGGTAAACAAAAGACTAGGTTGAACAATGACTCTTTAAACCTAATCCTCTTTGCGAGGAGTTTCAAGCACTTCGCAGGCTCGATCGGGTTCAGGCGAGTTCAGGTGTTCTTGGATCTGATCTTTGGGAATTGTCTTAAAGACCAGAAACGGTTCGAGTCTATTCAGTTCTCGGTTCCAGCTATACTGCTTAAGTTCATATACAGCCCCAGTGTCCTCGTACAAAATGACCCACCATTCGTCTTTCCTAACCGCATAACAGATCTTCATTTTTGAGCCGGCGGACGAACCTTTTGCCAGCTCTAAAGCCAGAGTTTTTACTTTTTCATCTTCCCAAGTCCTGCTTGAGGGCTTTTGTTCACTCTGTGTTGAGGCCGACTCTGTCGATCCTTCAGCCGGCTTGCCTGGGCCCGTGTTCGGTTGCTCAGACACGCTGCGAGCTTTTGTCTGAACGCTCTGAGACTCCTCTTCTTTTGGGAGGTTCTCTCCACTTCCCCGTTCGGATTCAGGTGGAATAAAAGGTTTTATTAAAGTTTGTTCGGCAGATTTTTCCCCGGATTCCGAGGTTCGGGGTTGCTGAACAGGCCACGAGGGTTTCTTCATGGCTTCCTGAGATGGAATCAGGCATCCGGCTAGGATAAACGCAGAAAATAGTAATAAGAAAATAATGCGCGCCCAAGCCGAACCGAGCTGCCGTGACTGTTCCGGGGCGCCCGATTTCCGGAATCTAATTTCCATTCACTACCTTATCATTCCGTCTTGTGATTGCCGGATCGACCTATATTACTCCTCCAGCTGAGATTCTTCCATAGGTTCTCGGCCATGTTTTCTTACAAAACTCTCGTAAGCAGTTCTGTAAGCAACTTCGGGCGCGGAGGTGTTCCGGCTGGATGCGAGTTCGTCTTCCAGTGCTTTTTTCGCCTTGGACAGGCGCTCTGCATCCCCATCCTTTGCCGCCTGGTCGATCCACTCCAGGGCACGCAAAATCTCGGATTTGTTCATGGCGCGACCTCCCTAGATCAGACTGGCGATTTCGAATCACACACTAAATTAGTCACCTCATCAAATCAAGTCATCCTTTGCCATAGAAAATGGAACATAACTCGATGGCATTGTGCCCAACTTTACCTGTTATGGAAGAGAAAACCGATATTTTCACGGTCCCGCTATATGTTAAGGTGCGGTCCTAATCATGAGCCGACAAGCTAAGAGCAGGCACTTTTGGGCTATTCTTCTTCAAGTCCGGCAAAAGCCTGGCCTCGCATCAATTTGTATGTGGGATATAACGCTGCCGCCAGGCATGCGATACTCGTTAGAAGCAAATTTCTTCCTAAGACCCACGGATCAAGAAACATATCTATGGACCAGCCGAAAGACCGAAAATTGATGGCATAAGTGATGATATAGGTTAGGATGAGGCCACACGGAACTGAAATAAGAAAAGATAAAAAGCCCATTATTGAAGCTTGATAGATATTCATTTTTCCCAGCTCGCGAGGGGTAAGCCCTAAATATCCCAGTACACGCATCTCTCGGGATCTTTCCATTAGTATTGCCATTAAAGCTGTGGCAATCCCCAGCAGAGCCACAATCAGGGAAATCCCTTTCAACGTTGAGGTTGGCGCGAACGTCTTGTCAAATATTTTCAGAGCATCGTTTTTCATCTGGCTATTGGAAACTATGGTCCTGTCCAAACCGGGAAATCGCTTTACAATTGATTTTCTGATCTCAGCCTCAGGAGAGTCGGCACGCAAAAATAGGGCTACCGATTGCACGCGGTCATCTTTCCAAATGCCTTCATATATCTGGCGGTCGATCTGTATGGCTCCTTGATCGGAAGAATAATCCCGAACTATTGCAACTACCGGAAAAGATAGCTTGCCGTCCGGCGATGACAATATCACATTATTGCCTATGCCCAAGCCGAAGTGATATCCTAACGACTCGGAAACAAAAACTCCTCCTTTTTGGAGCTTATCCCAAGCGCCTTCCCCTCCGGAGATAAAATGAAAACGCGAGTGTCTCTGGAGCACAGGAGCGTCCACTACCCTCAGTCTGACCGGTTTGTCTTCAAGGAAAATCTCATACGTGGAATATCGCTCCACATCCTGGATTCTAGGATCGTTCTTTAATGTCTCAATCAAGGATGGCGGAAGCGGATGATCCCATTTGGTAGTAGCGGGAGCTATGTAGAGATTGCCTTGCAATGACCCGTCAAGCCAAGCAGACACTGATTCGCGAAAGCTATGGATCATTGTGTCCACGCCGAGGGTCATTGAAAGGGCCACAGCAAGAGCGGCCACCGCTATGCTGGTTCGACTCAATGATGCTCGAATCATGCATGCGGCAAGAAATGCTTCCCAGGAGTGGAATGTCCACTTCAAAAAGATGCCTAAATAGTATGTAAAAGGCGACAGAATTGAAGGCGTGAAAAAAGCAAAAGCCAGCGTCATTCCAAATGCCGAAGCGAATCCCCAGAATATTGAAAATTTAGAACCCCAGGCGCTGATAAGTGCAGCCAGAAAGCAGATTAATCCGGAAATGAATAACAGGCCTTTTATCCCATGAGCTCTGTCTTCAATACTTCGACGTTTCATCCCGATTATGGGAGACGTAAAAGCGGTTTCCAGAGCCGGAATCGCGATGCCTATCAAAGTGGCAGTGAATCCTACGCCAATGCCGGTCAACAATATGGGCACAGTCAAACGGACAGATTGCACATTTACATAAAAATAAAGGTCAGTTATTGTTGAAGAAACTTTATCTATGCTAAACAGTGCCATCAAATAACCAAAAATAATTCCTGTTAAGCTCCCGACGATTCCCAGTACAAGTGATTCCGCTATGAATGCTCTCACAAGTTCCGCGCGATCCGAACCTAATGTTAACAGCAGAGACATGTCTTGCCGCCGAGATAAAACGGAAAACATGGAGAAATTGTAAATAAGAAAGATGCCGACAAACAAAGCCAGCAGACTCATTGCCGCAAGATTTAATTGAAAAGAATAAAGCATCGCCTGAAGCGTTGATTTTCTCGACGAGGCATCAGTCAATTTGAGGTCCACAGGAAGGTCTTTACGGAACAGTTCGGAATCCCCCTGCATTATTATTTCTATTCGGTCCAAACGTCCTGCTCGTCCAAAGACTTCCTGAGCAGCCGCAATGTCAATCAATGCCAGGTTATCCTCCTCGCCGATTGAGGACGGTAATATCCCAAGTATTTGAATCTTTTTTTCAATTCCCGCGGTCAGTACGGTCAGTATCGCCCCCGGTTTTAGCTCATGAGCGTTCATGAATTTTCTTGTTAAAAGAACCGCCGGCGGTTTCGCAGACAAAAAATTTATCAGATATGCTTCATCTCGATCATTCGGGGCCCAATTTCTGATCGCGCTATCCAGAAATGGATCTATTCCGATAAAACGAAGCGGCTCTGAAGCCTCGACCACGTTAGCCACGACCTCGACCACAGGTGAGGCTGATTTGATTTGAGGATGCGTCCAGATGCGAGCGAATAAGTTTTCGTCAATATGAGAATGTGCAGAGATTATTGAGTGAGTTGCCCGGCCTGAGAGTAGATCAACGTAAGATGAAAACGAGGCGAGAGCCGAATTATTTATCAGTTCTACAGCGACTACAATGCCGACCCCCAGGGCAATTCCCATAATGCACAAGAGCGACAGCATAGTGTGACGCCGATAATAACGAATATTGAATTTGAGTAGTGTGGAAACGGTCATAAGGAATCTGAAGTCTCATAAGCACCAAGCCCAGCTTTAGCTGGTTCTTCCAAAAGCTTTCCAGATTTTAACGTAAAAATTCGATCAGCCAGCCAAAGGGCTTCCGAACTATGAGTGACCATTATCAGAGTGGCTTTTCTGTCCTTACAAATTTGGTAAATCAATTCCAATATGCTGTTGCCGGTTTCCAAATCAAGATTGCCTGTCGGTTCATCGGCTAAAATAACTCGTGGATCTTTTACTAACGCCCTGGCAATGGCCAATCTTTGCTGTTCACCACCGGAAAGCTGCTCGGGAAATTTGTTCCATTGTCCTTCAAGACCCACAGAGCGGAGAATATCTCTTGCGCGATTCTCGTCGGAAATACCCAGGAATTCCAGCGGCAACATAAGATTTTCACCCACGCTCAAGGTTGTGAAAAGATTAAACGCCTGAAAAATGAATCCCACTTCCTTTCTTCTGTATTGTGCCAACTCGCGGTGGGACATATTAGAAATCTTTTGGCCGTCAAAAAAAATGTCTCCACTGGTAGGGACGTCGACACCTCCCACAAGATTCAAGAAAGTGGTCTTACCCGAACCGCTTTTGCCGAGCAGAATAATTCTTTGCCCCTGGTCTATTTTGAGATTAATGGAATTCAAAGGACAGATTTCAGATGAGAGACCGCTGTGAAACCGTTTACTAACATGGTCCAGACGTATCAGCGAATCCACATGCGCACCCGTTCATTTACCGCTGCTCTTTGAGGAAGCCGGTGTAGCGCTGGTCGCCTCACCGTATATTCTCTTGAGACGTTTTTGAAAGTACTCACTGCGTTTTTTTCTGAAAACCATATAATCGGTCTCCTTGGGAAGCCAATTATCATTGAACACAAGCCACAAGCGTGTAATGGTAACTTCTTCCAGAGTCCACCCCAGGCGCATACAGATAAGCTCACCTTCAGAGAGCTTGCCCATTTCTTCGTCCAATGCTTGTGCTGTAGGTTCGCATAGCCGATATACCGCATCTCTGAAAGCAGGATCACGGATCAGCTCCATTGGATGTTTATTCTTTTTCTCGGCGAGTTGTTTGGCGGCCTCAATAACTCGAAAAAAATCGCGTTTCATAAGAGGAATGCCATAAGAGGCAATTCTGTTCGCAACCTGTCGAAGACCGAGAATTTTTTTCTTTTCCGCTGAACTGAAAGCTATGGCGTATGGCAGAGAATCAATATTTTTTTGAGCGTCCTGAAGTTTGTGAACCTGTGTTTCCAAAAATAAAAGGTTGTTTACCGGGCCTCTTTCCGCTTGTTTAATGAAGAACTCGAGAGACCGATGATTTTTCAATAACGGCTTTGTTGCATATTCATTAACGTCGCGTAGCTCGTATCTAAGGAATTCTTCAATAATGACTTTATTGGTTTCTTTGGAAAGCTCTTTAGCAATTTCGGCGTCAGAGAGCTGTTTCTCAGCGGCAGGAACAGCGGGTCCTATGACCAAGATGGATATCAACAACAGGCCGAAAAAAAACAATCGGAGCACATTATATTTGCCGCAAAATATCAATTCTCCAGCCTTTCATGGATAAAGATTTAATCGAACCGATCAAGTGATCTGAGCTGAAACAAAAAGATTAATAATCAGGTTCTCATTTAGCAGCGATTTTTCCTTCAAGCCAGGCGGTGAATGCTTCGGCCCCTTCTCCCGTTTTTGCGGATATAGGAAAGATCTCGATGGCCGGGTTCATAGCCAATACCGTTTTGCGCAATTCATTCATATCGAAATCAGTGTGAGGTAATAAATCAACTTTATTTAAGATCAATGCATTGGATTCTGTAAACATTAAAGGGTATTTGAGAGGCTTATCGTGACCTTCGGGTATAGACAGGATCATGACTTTTATATCCTCGCCCAATTGAAATTCAGCCGGGCAGACCAAATTTCCTACATTTTCGATTATCAGAAGTTGTTTTCCATCAAGTCCGAGGGAATTGCTCGCAGAAAGGATCATATTCGCATCCAAATGGCAAGCGCCTCTGGTATTGACTTGGAGAACTTCGACGCCGGTTTTTGCTATTTTTTGAGAATCCACATCAGATGCAATATCGCCTTCGATGACCCCGATCTTAAATTTCTTCGCTAAGGCTTCTATAATCTTAAGAATGACTGACGTTTTACCCGCGCCGGGTGACGACATAAGATTCATTACGAATATATGTGATTGGCTGAATCTGTTTTTCAGATTTTCCGCAAGCACGTCATTAGCGTTTAGAATGTCTTCATTGACGTTCAGGGTTTTTATGGCCATTCCTTTTTCTCCTCCGCGAATTGCCAGAGCGGCTTTTTGCCTTTTCCGCATCGCGGACGGCAAAAAGTGTATCTTGGTGTCTCACATAGTTAAGATAAGCGCAATCTTCCGGCAGCCAATGGATATACCGCACAAGGTCGGCGGTAAGACTTATGCAATCCGGCTCCACTTCGTGTCGCTTGTCATAAACCTTACATAAGTTTGTTTCAATGTCCAGATGGACACATGGTTCATCGGTATAGTGGATAAGTCCCGCTCCCAGATCCACTTTTTCATAGCAGCACTTGCCGCATTTATTGCAAATGGCTTCCCAACTATCCCGTTCCATGGTCTTCGTCCCACCAAGTAGACCACTTCGTACTTTTGACACCCGGCTTGAATGACCGGGGGCAGAAAGAACCGTTCTTTGATAAACCTGGGAGTCTAGCGCACAACTAAGTACTTCGAATACATGATCACTCTCTGAAGAAAAGAGTCACGATCAGTATCGGAGGCTTTAGAGTAGGTTGCGCGCAAAAAAAAGTTGCACCGAGAAACCATTATATGTCAGACTTACAGCATAAACAATTCCGCAGACATACGAAAAGAAAATCTCTTTCCCGTAATATGATAAGGGTGGGAACAAAAAAATTACAAAATAGAAATTTGGTGAAGGGACTGTCTTGTCATTTCCGGCGAACGAATAACTCGTTTCAAAAAGGAATGCTTCGGCAGGATTGAATTAGATCAGTAACGATTTTTATAAATTGATTTTTGAACTCAGACTAAACGATTTTGAGTATGATCTGGGACATCTTTAATTTACACGTGTTCCTTGGGGCAATATCACCCGATCAGTTTCGGCGAATCCGGTATTTCTTAAAGTACTATTTCCGATACAGGGAGTTTTAGCCATGAGAAGAATTCTCATCCTGGTCCTGCTGGTGCCAATCTATTCCTATTCGGCATTCAGTGCGTCGAAGGTGGACCCAAAACTGTACGGTGCTCCTGAAGGACAGGTCTGCATTAAATGCCATGAACTGAAAACTCCCGGCCTGTTAAAGCTATGGCGATCGGGAAAAATGGGACAGGCCGGGGTTAACTGTTTCGACTGTCATAAGGCTGAGAAAAAAACCGACAAAACACCGGGAGACCCTGATGGATATGATCATCGAGGCTTCTGGATTGCGACGCTGGTCAGTCCTAAAGACTGTTCTCGCTGCCACAAGGAGCAGTTCGATCAGCAGCAGGTCTCTCATCATGCTAAGGCTGCGGATATTCTGAATTCGTCGGATAACTACCTGGGTACGGTAGTCGGCGGACCGGCCGCGGTCAATTCCGGGTGTCGTCAGTGTCATGGTTCTAATATTAAGGTACTCCAGGATGGAAAACTGGACCCCAGTACGTGGCCCAATACAGGAATAGGCCGCATCAATCCGGATGGAAGCAAAGGTAGCTGTTCCGCATGTCATACTAGGCATCGTTTTTCCAAGGAACAGGCAAGACGTCCGGACGCGTGCGGAAAATGCCATCTCGGGCCCGACCATCCCCAAATGGAGGTTTTCAACGAGAGCAAACATGGAATTCTGTACCAGGCGTTCAGAGACAAGATGAACATGGATAAGGGGGAATGGATAGTAGGGGTCGACTACCAGGATACTGCAACATGCTCTACATGCCATATCAGCGCTACCCCAAATCAATCGGCCACGCACGATGTCGGCGAGCGCATTTCATGGACGCTCCGGCCTGCAATTTCCAAAAAGCTGGAGCATTGGAAAGATCGTCGAGAAAAGATGAAAGATGTGTGCCGCCAGTGCCACGGGGACTTCATGGTGGATGATTTCTACAATCAATTCGATAACTTCGTGGATTTGTACAACAACAAGTTCGCCACACCGGCAATGAATATTCGCCAAAAATTAATGGATATGGGGAAACTTACCAAGGAAGATTTCGATGATAAGCTGGACTGGATCTATTACGAACTATGGCATCACGAGGGCCGCCGCGGCCGACACGGTGCGGCCATGATGGGTCCGGACTATGCATGGTGGCACGGGATGTATGAGGTGGCAAAGAACTTCTATACACATTTTCTGCCTGAGGTTGAGAAGATCATGGGTGGAAAGGAATCGGCTATGCCCCTCCTCAACGAGTACGTTTTCAAGGACCGGGCTCATCGCTGGTATAAGGATGGGATGAGCAAGGAATGGCTGCAGCAAATAGAGCAATTTTATCAGCAAAGGTACGGTGGGAAGGAAGTCAAATAGCCGCGTGTTTGTCGAAGAAGGATACCATGTCAGGAAGGCTTAGCATCGCAGAGTTTTTTCTTCTCTCGTTGGTTATTGTGTATTTGATGCTGTGTGCCGATTTCGGAAGCGAACGCGTGCTTGCCCAGCCCAAAGATGACTCCGATGCATCCGCGCAAGTGCGTCCACCCGGGACCGAACAGGATTTCCCGGTTCCACTCAAGGAGCTGCCCAAGACCATAACTCCATGCAGAGCATGCCACGGACCGGAGAAGGATTTCCCGGTGAATTTCAAGAGACGGGAAGATCTTCTGGTCCACAAGAATATAAAACTGACTCACGGCGGGAAAATGGTTTGGTGCCTTGACTGTCACCATCCCGATAATCGCGATTATCTTGTTCCCCTAAGCGATGGGAAGTTAATTCCTTTTAATAAGACGTATCTCCTCTGCGGAAAATGTCACGGCACCAAGTATAGAGACTGGAGGAACGGCATTCACGGCAGGCGGACCGGTTACTGGAATGGAGTCAAAACCTTTTATCTTTGTATCAATTGCCACGATCCACATTCACCAAAGTTCAAATCGATCGAGCCTATGCCGCCTCCCCGTAAGCCTTGGACGCCCAAGGAGAAGCGAGCTGCGCATTAAGGTTTTATGGCCATGAATGACGAGAAATTCGCCGAACAAAATATCGACTATCAACAGCAAGACAATTCTACAGAATCGCACGGTGCTAACTCGGAAAACGGCGGCCTACCCGACCGTCGGACATTTCTCGCAGGCGCAGCCAGTCTGTTGGGTATGGTGGCGGTAAGCTCATGCACGTGGCAGGAGTTCTTTCAGAACAATTTTCGAAGGATGAGCAAGAAGGAAATCGAGCAGACCGTTGATCGACTCCAGGAAGAATATAAGAAAAAATATGGAAAGGAATTCGTTGTCGGCACAGAAGCTCCGCTGGACGCAACACTTTTCGGGTACGGGCTGGATATCCAACGGTGCATCGGCTGTCGCAGGTGCGTTTACGGTTGTGTTGAAGAAAATAATCAGTCCAGGGATCCCCAGATCCACTACATCAGAGTGCTGAGATTTAAAGACGGAAATATGGACCTGGAGCAGTCCGATATCTATTATGACCCGGAAGAGGTGCCGCAAAAAGGCTATTATTACATGCCGGTTCAGTGCCAGCACTGTGCGAATCCTCCATGCACCAAAGTATGTCCTGTGCAAGCCACTTGGACTGAGCCGGATGGTATTGTGGTCGTGGATTATAATTGGTGCATAGGTTGCCGGTATTGCATGGCAGCATGTCCTTACATGGGCCGATGGTTCAATTTTACCGATCCAGCGATTCCCAAAGATCAGGTGAACCCGAGTACACACTATTTGGGGAACCGCCCGCGAATGCGAAATGTGGTGGAAAAATGCACTTTTTGTATTCAAAGAGTGCGGCAAGGAATGTACCCGAAATGTGTGGAAGTTTGCCCGGTGGGGGCTCGAAAATTCGGGAACTTACTGGATCCGGATAGTGAGATTAGTAAGATCATTAAGACCAAAAGAGTGTTCCGTTTGAAAGAAGAACTGAACACTCAACCCAAGTTCTACTATTTTTTCTCTATTTGATAATTGAGGAGCGCTATGGCGAGGTCCGGATTTATCTTTGAAACAGGCCGGAGACTGGTAACCGGTGGCCCCATGTACTATTTCTGGATGACTCTCCTGACTGTCCTGGCTGCGATTGGAATCGCATCGTACGTGAAGCAGCTTCAAGTAGGCCTCATAGCAACCGGCATGCAGAATTACGTTTCCTGGGGACTTTATATTGGAAATTTTACTTTTCTTGTCGGCGTAGCCGCAGCAGCCGTGCTCCTGATCATTCCTGCGTATTTATACGATTTCGGACCGATCAAGGAAATAGTTATAGTGGCCGAGGTCCTTGCAGTATGCGCTCTGTTGATGTGCCTGATGTTCGTGACCGCAGACCTGGGAAGGCCTGACAGATTCTGGCATCTCATTCCGGGCCTGGGGATCCTGAGCCTACCCAGGTCACTGTTGGCCTGGGATATTGTCGTCCTGAACGGATATCTTTTTCTGAACATAGTCATTCCGGGTTATCTGCTTTGGGCCGCTTACCACGACCGCCCGGTGAACATGAGATTTATTCTGCCGTTCATACTGTTGTCGATCCCATGGGCGGTGAGCATCCACACAGTCACTGCATTTATTTACAACGGACTGGCCGCACGCCCTTTCTGGAACGCGTCTATACTAGCGCCCCGTTTCCTTGCCTCTGCTTTTTGTTCCGGGCCTGCACTGGTGATATTACTCTACCAATTAGTTAGGAAGTACTCGAAATTCCATGTTAAAGATGAAGCCTTGTTCAAAATCGCGGAAATGATAGCTATTGCAATGGCTATTAACCTGTTCTTATTGGGTGCCGAGTTTTTCAAAGAGCTTTATTCTGACACTCATCATCTGACACCCCTCCAATATCTGTACCAAGGGGTTCACGGAAAAGGCATGCTGGTGCCGTGGATCCGCACTGCCTTGGTCTTCAACGTCATCGCATTCGTGATCTTTCTCATTCCCGCGACTCGCAAGAACTATCTGACGCTGAACTTGGGCTGCGTTCTGATCATCGTTGGCATCTGGATCGAAAAAGGAATGGGATTGATTATACCCGGATTCATTCCTGCTCCCTTGGGAGAAATATGGGAATACGCTCCGACGACAATAGAGATTCTGGTGTCTATAGGAATTTGGTCTATAGGATTGCTCCTATTGACGGCGATCCTTAAAATTGTGCTTCCCATTGAGACAGGAGAATTCAAAAAAGAGGGCTTGACCCATGTTCCGATCCACGCCGGGGGACAACTATGAGACTTTTTTCAAGGTTCAGTACTACCCTGACTATAGTCATTCTAGGCATGGGCCTACTCACTGTGGGTTTGCCGGCAGTGTCAAGCATGGCTCAATCAATTTCGGCTTTTCAGGATGTGAACTCGCTGCTGCAAGCGCTACAGAGCCTGGATCCGGCAGTTGCCATGCAGGCTGCTCAGGAGCTGAAAAAAAAGGATTTTCCAGCGAAAGATCTTATTCCTGCCTTGGCCGGGGCCATAAAAAATCCGAACGAGGTCGTGCGCTTGACCACGATGGAGGCGCTTTCGGACAGAGGTCCGGAAGCAGCACCCGCGGCACCTGTAATTGCCGAGGCGCTTAAAGATAAAGACCCCCTTGTTCGCGAGGCAGCAACTCTTGCCCTTCTCAGCATCGGAAAACAAGCAGCTGCAACTATCCCTGATCTCCTGGTACTCCTGGGAGACAACTATAAACCCGTGAGGGAAATGGCGGTGCTGGCGCTGGTCGGCATGGACAAGGACGCGGTTCCAGGTCTTCTAAAGGCGCTACAGAGCAAAGATCCCTTGGTGAAGGCGGCCGCTTCGGAGGCTCTAGGTCACATGGGGGGAATAGCCGTACCGGAATTGATCGCGTTGATAAGCCAAGGAAGCCCTGATGTTGTCCGACCTGCTGCCAAGGCGCTGATCAACATAGGTCCCCCCGCGGTAGAGCCCCTGATAGCATTGTTACACTCATCTGACACGAAAATAGCGGAGCTGATAACAGAAATCTTGGAAAAAATTGGGGCTCCTGCGGTCCCAGGATTGGTAAAGGCGTTGAGGACAAAGCAGTAGCAATTTTCCGATCTGCTTAAAATCGTGACTCGCCGCGGGTCAACATACTACCGACCAGAGTTCTCAATTATCGGTGGCTGGAACGGCTAAACGAGTCATTAAGCCCTTAGGGCATCCACAATTTTCAAATTCGCCGCTCGCCAGGCCGGAAATGATCCGCCAATAAATCCCATAATAAGCGCAAAGCCCCAGCAATAAGCCGCTATAGTAGGAGTTAACCCAACTTCCGCGTGCATAAGGGGTGCCATTCATGTATTTCGGGGGTTCCGGTGTAAAAAAAGGCAACAATATCAAGGAGGGGGTTAACAAAAGTTATTTGTAGTGCCAAATATGTGACTTTATTTCATTGACATAAGTGTAGTGACATGCAATAAGAAGTGGCATGTTTATCCGAGAGAAGAAAGGCGAATATAAAGGCAAAACGTATGTGAACTACCAGCTTGTGGAATCCTTCCGCACCCCGAAAGGCCCCAGGCAGCGCGTAGTCTGCTCGTTGGGCGACTTGGGTCCGCGTCCGTTTGCGGATTGGCTCAAGCTGGTCTACAAGATCGAATCGGCCCTGGTGGGACAGGCCAATCTTTTCGGTGAGGCTGACGAAGAAACTCAGAGCATTGTAGACAAAATCAAGCTCAGACAGGCTCAAGAAGAATCAAACGAGCCGCCCACACGTGCGAAGGGCGAGCCGGATGAGGTGGTCGGCGTGCTGACGAGTAAGGTGACAACCGAGTCGGACCTCGAAGCAGGGCCTGCTCACGTAGCATACCAGTATTGGAAGAAGCTCGGTATGAATCAAATGCTGAGCGATGTAGGTCTGAATCAACGAGAGCGAAAGCTTACTTGCTTGATGACCATGAATCGGGTGTTGGCGCCTTGCTCCGAACACGCCATGCCCGATTGGATCCGCACGACTGCTCTTGGAGACATTCTAGAGGATGATTTGGACACCCTTAGCGAAGACCCGCTTTACCGCAATCTTGATGCGCTCTACCCCAAGCGGGCCGTGATCGAGGCTCGTCTGGCGGACAAGGAGCGAGACTTGTTCAACCTTGACCAGACTATTTTTTTGTACGATTTGACCTCCACTTACTTTGAGGGTCAATCGCAAAAGAATTGGAAGGCGAAAAAGGGCTGGTCCAGGGACAAACGCCCGGATTGCGATCAAGTTGTGGTCGGATTGGTGGTCAACCGTGATGGCTTCCCGGTTGCTCACGAGGTTTTCGAGGGCAATACCCAAGACAACAGCACCGTCGAGAAGATGCTGGATCTGCTTGATGAGCGAGTAGGCTTAACTCCCGGCCGCACCGTGGTTGTGGACCGAGGAATGGCTTGCGACAAAAATATCGCCCATATTACATCACGTGGGCTGCACTATCTGGTGGCGAGCCGACAGTCGCAGCGAGATCAGTGGCTCGAGGAATTCGAGGATGCCGAGGGTTTTGAAGAAATTGAACTCGGCAGTTCACCGACCAACCCTTACCAGAGGAAGACCCCTGTCCGGGTGAGGA
Source organism: Desulfomonilaceae bacterium (assembly GCA_052144015.1). GTDB lineage: Bacteria > Desulfobacterota > Desulfomonilia > Desulfomonilales > Desulfomonilaceae > DATJPW01. Next base: position 9,993 of record JBKQRG010000136.1, on the reverse strand, counting down.
TGAAACAAACGCCTGAACAGACTCATGTGCTTTGCGTCAGCGCCGGTCGCACGCAAAAAGATCGAGCCATTCGACTGAAGCAGGAGAAGCGACTTCTTGCAGACCTCGCTAAACTGGGGAAAAGGGTAGCCGACGGCAGGCTCGTGAAACCCGAAAAGATCTGGGAAGTCATCGGCCGACTCAAGGAGCGCTATGCGCGGGTAGCCCGATATCACCATATAGAATATGACGCCGAAAACCGGAAATTCTCAGCTCATCTCCTTGCGGACAAGTCGGCCGTGGCAGAGAGTCTTGACGGCTCGTACCTCCTCAAGACGGATCGTAAAGACCTAACCGCGGAGGAGGCTTGGCGAATATACAACATGCTGACCAAAGCAGAGGCGGCGTTTCGGGCAATGAAAAGTCCTCTCTCGGAAAGGCCCATATTCCACCAGCTCCAAAAACGAGTGGACACACACATCTTCTTGTGCGTGTTGGCGTACCACATTCTAGTCGCCATCGAAAAAACGCTGCGTGACAAGGGCGTACACACTTCCTTGGCGACTGTAAGACAGCAACTTAAGACACACAGGATCTCGACCATAGTCCTGCCCACTACATCGAGGTGGACTCTCAAGATCCGTAAATGCTCAAACCCGGAACCGCAGCATCGAGAAATCTATCAACTCCTGGAAGTGCCCGAGGAAATCGTACCTGCAAAAAAAATGTGGGTCGAAGATAATGACAACGTGTAGTGCCTAAAAAACTCGTAACGCCTTGAATTTACAGGACGCGACCCCCAAAAGTGCGGAAGTTGGGTTAACTCAAAGCCGAACGCGAGTTCGGAAAATGACTGCCAATTGATAGTTGATATCGTCAGCAGTTGGAGGAGAGTGCTGGCGCCGATACCCAGAGCCCCTCCGACAAAGCCCAAAATCAATGATTCAGCCAGAAATGCAGCGAGAATGTTCAACTTGGTGAACCCTAGCGCCCGCAACGTTCCTATTTCCCGGGTGCGATTGGCCACAGCGGTGTACATAGTGACCATCGCGCCGAGAATTGCTCCGGCGCTGAAAAAAATAGTCATGGCAAGTCCTAAAATCCGAATGAATTTGGACATAACTTCAGATTGTTCTCTATAGAAGTCCATTTCACGCTTAACCTGAACCGTCAGCCGTGGATCGTTCTCAAGTTTTCCTTTGATGGCATCAAACGAGGCCTTGCCCGACACTCTAAGAAGAACAGAAGAGTAATTTGACCTCCGAAAAGCAGACATGAGTTGCTCACCATCAGCCCATAATTCAGAATCGAAGGCCGTCCCATTGGCGTCGAAAATTCCCACAATGTTCCAATCCGTGAGCGCGAAATTCAGTGTATCCCCGAGGGATGCGCCGGTAATTCGTTCTGCTATGCTTTTTCCCGCGACAATTTCTCTCGAACCGGGGCGAAAATGGCGGCCGGCAACCAAGTGGACCTGCGGCCGCAGATTTGTTGAATGCGGCCCAGTCCCACGGACAGTTACATTGGTGGGTTTCCCTGTTGTTTTTTTTGGAAGAGTTACAAGAACGAGGGCCTCTTTGGCAGCAATGGCATCTCCTTGAGGATTGTAGTCTACTTCGGGCTGAGCCTCAATAATATCTGCTGACGCGCGTTCAATAATGCTGGAGACTTCAGTTTCTGCGGAGCCTCTCAGGACAATGGCATTATCAGGGGAACCTGTAGAAATGAGAGTTCGCTGCAGACCTTCCGCTAACATGAGCACTGCGGCAAAAACAAAAGTAACTAGCGCCATCCCTCCCGCGGTCAAGATACTAGTGAATCTGCGTGTGCTTAGGTTTTGGAAACTATAGCTAATCGGTATTGCCATTTATCAACTGTTTACTGCCAGGACTTGTTCCAGCGAAGCTCGTTCAAGACTCACGTTAAAAACTTCTGCAAAAGAACTCGCCAATACTGGTCTTACTGATACCATGGTTACCGGGTTGGGCAATAATTCATTGAGGCTGACCATGCGAATTTCCGGGTTGCCGCAACATACCAAAAATGAGGTTGGGTTAATTCTAAGATCAATATTCAGGCTAAATCCGTGGGAAGTAATGCGACGATGAATCCTCACCCCGATCGAGGCGATTTTATCCGTGGCGCCTGTCCAAACTCCGGGTTTGCCCCGCAGCCGGAATCCTTCCAATCCAAACTGCCTCAGTGTAATTAAAACAGTTTCTTCGAGCCTGAACACAAAATCCCTTACTGAAATCTTCAGCTTTTTCAAATCCATCAAGGGATACCCCAGCAATTGACCTGGACCGTGATATGTTGCCTCACCTCCTCGATCTGCGAAGTGAACTTGAATCCCTAATTTTACCAGCTCTTCTTGGCTTAGTGTCAGGCTCGATAATCTGCCTCTGGTGCCGAGAGTCACTGTAGGTGGGTGCTCCAGTAATAGCAGCACGTCATGGAAGCTTCCGGCAATTTTCCTGTCGATGATTGTGCTCTGGATTTCAATAAATCGAAGATACTCGGTTGCGTCGAGTTCTAACAGCAGCATGCTCTAGCAGAGTCCATTTACGGCATATAAAATTGGCTCATCCTCCTCTGAGGTAACCTTAGAGCATGCAGGGGAACACGTCAGTGCACCCCTGCAAACCACGGAGTCTATGCCGTCTATTATTCTCACATCTTCTCAACTATCATTGCAGCACCCATTCCGCCGCCGACACACAAAGTGGCAAGTCCTTTTTTTGCATTCTCCCTTTTACGCATTTCGTGCAACAAAGTTGTCAAAATACGAGCACCGGAGGCTCCGACCGGGTGTCCAAGCGCAACAGCGCCGCCATTGACATTTACCTTTTCCATGTCGAATCCGAATTCAGCTCCGACGGCGCAGAACTGAGCAGCAAATGCCTCGTTTGCTTCTATTAAATCCAGGTCCGAGACTTTGAGACCTGCCTTTGCAAGCGCTTTTTTTGTCGCGGGAATGGGACCGAGTCCCATCACCTTCGGATCAACCCCCGCCGCTGCATAAGAAAGAATTTTGAATGAGGGTTTCATCCCTAGTTCGCTGGCTTTATCGGCGGACATCACGAGAATCGCTGCCGCTCCGTCATTTATGCCCGAAGCGTTCCCCGCTGTTACTGTTCCGTCCTTTTTGAACGCCGGCTTAAGAGCTGCCATAGCTTCTTTGGTTGTACTTCGGGGATGCTCATCCGTATCGAAAATTTTAGGTTCCCCTTTGCGCTGCGGAATCGACACCGGGACGATCTCATCTTTGAACCGCCCGTCCTTGATCGCTTTGTTCGCACGCTGTTGACTAGTGAAGCTCCAGTCATCCTGCTGCGCTCGTGAAATGCCGCACTGTTCGGACACGTTTTCTGCCGTGACACCCATATGATACTTATTAAAAATATCCATAAGTCCATCGTGGATCATCAGGTCCACCAGGGTGTCGTCATTCATTCGGTTTCCCCATCTAGCGTTGGTTAAAGCATAGGGGCTACGAGACATGTTTTCCGTGCCGCCTGCAACTACCGTATCCGCATCACCGGCTTTGATTATTTGTGCGGCCAAAGAAACGGCCCGGAGTCCTGATGCACATACCTTGTTTATTGTAAGCGCGGGGACTTCTTTAGGGATTCCGGAATGAATCAAAACTTGGCGCGCTACGTTTTGGCCTAGTCCTGCTTGCAATACACAACCGAAGATAAGTTCTTCCACTTGAGCCGGATCTATTCCGGTTCGTCGTATCAGTTCCTTAACTACAATCGTTCCAAGTTCCACAGCAGGAACTCCCGTCAGGGCTCCACCGAAAGATCCTACGGGTGTGCGTACAGCGTCGATAATAACCACTTCCTTCATGAAAAAACCTCCTCCAGGTTTTGTCTGATTTTAGCATTAACAGAAAGAAATATCCGCCGAAGCAACTCTCCGGAAGAGATCTCTACATTATCACATTATGCGGGTTTATTTTATCAAATGAGCCGGGATATCTAAACCTCGTTCTCTGAAATAACGAATCGTTCCCCTATGCAGAGGTACAGTCAATCCAGTCATTGCCTTATCCAAAGTTATGCTCCGACACGCCGGATGGACACGTGCCAAGTAATCGAGGTTTTCGTACAATGTCTTGGTCAAGGCATACACCACCTCACTGTCGAGGGTCGAGGTAACGGCGAGGATATCCATCTGCGCGATCGTATTTATTGGTTGTTCCTGCCCAGGATAAATCCCGGATGGAATTACATAGCGGAACATGTGTTCCCACCCGGTGGCCCGAAAGGCTTCCAATTGGCTGTTAGAAATATTCAAAAAACGGAGAGCGGATGATCCTTCCGAGCAAAGGGTGGTGATCAATGGAACCGGCGGTCCTCCCGTTAGATCTAATGCCTGGACTGTTCCTTTTCTGAAGGCTTCGGCTGCCGCCATATTACTCATTGAGCGAAGGTTTACCGGAGATCGTAAGGTCTTCAAAGACTTCAGCAACATTTGGGTGGTATATTTGTTTCCGCTGTCGAGGGGGCCTGTCGCCAGAATAACTCCTTGAAGATCCTGAACTGTGCCCGTTTCGAACTGGTCAGCTTGTATCAGAAAATGTGTAGCATCAGGCCAGAGATTCGTGATGCTCCGGAGTTCCGTAAGAGATTGGTTTTTATAAATTCCCGACCCCCGAAACGCCATTGAACAGAAGAATTCTTCTGCAAGAATAAGATCCGCGTCCGAAATTCGAATTGCTTCAATATTCTCGCGTGATCCCTCAGAGTGCGCGGCAGACACCCTTATCCCCGGGTGTCTTAGTTTAGTAGTCCACAAGGATGCCATCCCCAAACCGACGTGGTAACACGTTCCACCCGGCATTCCGGTCGCAATCAAAAGAGAGATTTTGGCTCGGTCCTTGTCCTGAGCCGAGATTTTATCAATAACGAAAATAGAGCCTGATGTAATCAGCAGGATCACGATTATCAGGCATAGACATTTGCTCAATGAGCTGAAAGCATGGGAACCAGTACGATTCATTCGTGGTGGCGGATATTCCTCTATCTACTTTAAAGCGTTTCAAGTATAAAACTTGAACGAGTAGCATGGCAAATGGAATGTTTTCAAACCACGATGCGGTTGAGGCGATCTGTGGTGTTCCAATTTGTGCAACGTAATATGTCCGGAACAAATCTTGGCCGGCTCTCCAGGATGGGAAATGCCTAGCATTACAGCCCGATATAGAGGCCCAGGTTTGTTCCGGGCGATGACGATACGGATTGGGTTCGCGTTCTTGATTTATCTAATTTTCAGTGAAACTCCGCAAATTGCGGCCGAACACCGAAGTCGTGGCACGGACAGATCCGCGGAGAAGAGCCAATTCTTAAGAGAAAGACACATTGAATTAATGGAGGAAAATATTATTCGGCTCACGAACGAGCAGAGACAAAAAGCAAAATTAGAGCCACTGAAGATCAGTCCGGCTCTGAACTTTCTTGCCCGAAAACAGAGCAAGCACATGTGCATTTACACCTGTGGCTTGTTGGATCATGAATCAAAGGTGTTTCCTGAAGGTTGGAGGAAGTTTTCGGATCGAATGAAAGCTGTAAGAATTAGCTCGGCTGGAGAAAACATAGCTTATAGTACTAGCGCCAGGAATCCTGAAAAATGGGCCGGTTTTATAGTGAATGGATGGATCAATAGCCCAAATCACAGAAAGAATATACTTAACAGAAAATTCAATTATCTGGGAGTAGCCGTTTGGGAATGCTCCGGAAACATAACATATGCCACTCAGGTTTTTTCTTCCGATATGGGTCGGATTCCTTCGCAACAAAAATCGAGCAGCAATAGGTAAGAACGATTGTCGAGTCGCGGGTCGTAATACCAAATCCGCACAGGCAGAGCGCCTGTTGAGAATCGAATCTTATCACGGGTTGACGAAGAAAGCCTTGCTTGGATAAGATAATGGACGCAAGAGGCATTCGCATGAGCCGGAATTTAACTCAAATTGGAATTCTAATGATTTTTTGCTGTGTACTTTGTGGATGCTCCAGCACGGTACCTCAAAGAAAAGAAGTTTTGAAAGAGCCAAAAGTCCAGGAAGAAGAGTTGCCGGATGATGCACTCAGACGTCCGGGAGAGGACGAACAGATTCCCGCAATCAGCGGACCCCCTGCTCCCACGTTGGAAAGTCCCACGAATCCAGAACAAGGGAGCAGATCCCCGAGACGATTTATCTGGAGAGACAGGAAAGGGTCGGAAAAAGCCTGGGACACTGCTCCTCAAGGTGGTCGAGATTAGTGATCGACTAGTTCGTGCGAACTCGGAGAAAGTTTATGGTTCCGAATGAAGATGGAACCTAATGGGTGAACGGGATACGATGGATAGATGTGCCGAAAAGCTCCCTGGGTGGTGTGTCTGGAACATGGCAATTACCGAAAAGGACGGTTCTGGAAGGGCAGGAAACACCTCGAGTTTTGTAGCGGTTCTCAGGGTATGGATAGTTTAAACTGGAATAGAACAGCATGGATGGCTATAAGATTCATGCCGGAGCAGCCACACCTCAATGAGACTGTATTGTAATGCCGTCAATTCTATTTAATGTGCAATTTTTATTAATCGCGGTCACAAACCTTTTCCTCTTTCTTGTTGTTGCCACGTGGAGTTTTCTGCCAATAGTCATCGTGGATCTGGGAGGCGACAGTGTGGATGTGGGTCTGGTCATGGGATCCATTGGGATCACCTCACTGGCCTCACTCCCTATACTTGCACCATTGATCGATAAACATGGGCGTAAGATCTTCATTGTTGGCGGGATATTGGTGATTGGGCTCACAAATGCCGGGTTTTTGTTCTTTAAATCGTATTCTGTCCTTATGATTCTGGTAAGGCTCGTGCAAGGAGTTGCTTTTTCAGCATGCTTCAACGGCTGCGCCACTGCCATAGTCGACCTGCTCCGACCGAATGAGAGAGCCCAAGGCATAGGATTATTCGGCGTTTCCGGATCGATAGCGGTAGCTATTGGACCATTTCTTGGAGAAAAAGTGCTATTGTCCTGGGGGACTGAGGCGTATTTTCTGCTGCTTGTGGGCTTCGGCCTGATTGGCTTTCTTGCCGCCCTGACAATGAGGGATACTGACCGAACGAGCAGTCGCGGCCGAATCAAGGGGTTTTTCCCTACTGCTTTTCAGGATGGCTATCTTTCAATGATGATTATGGCAGGAATTTTTGGTTCTGGTTTCGCGGCTATGAATACCTTTTTTCCGTTGTATGCCAAGAATCTCGGGCTCCGCGCTGGAGTATTTTTTGTGTGCTATGGAGCGAGTCTTCTAGTGGTGCGGATCACATTGGGCAGTCTTGCAGATCGTATTGACCGTGGGAAACTAATTTTCGCCTGCTTAATAGGATTCAGTATCCTACTGATCTCCACTTCACAAATGGACTCAATGGCTCAATCAATTTTTTTGGGAGCGCTGTTCGGCATCATACAAGGGCTTTCTTACCCGGCAATGATGGCTAGAATGGTTGATAGGTCGAATGCTGAAAATCGAGCGGTGGTCGTGGCGCTGTTTACCGGCTCATTCGGTGTGGGAATTAACTCGTCGGTGGTAATCTGGGGATTTATTGCAAAAATTCAGGGTCTATCCTTCATGTTTATGTTAGGCGGTTTGCTGATGCTTGCCACAGCCGTTGTCTGCACCTGGCTATTCTTTAATGGCGCTCAGGAGGTTCGCTCCCAAATCGCAGTACTGGAGAATCCGCGTGACCCCTGATAAGTTGGGTGAATAAATGTCCTACCCATTCCCCAGCATAGGACCTCAGTCATTTAGCTTGACTTGGTTTGCAGAAAAAGCTAGACGCGCCACGCTTCAAGTCTGAGACACAAGGATCTTTAAAAAGTAAATCAACATCATTATCAGTGGATCTTCACCTTTGTTCATTGGCACCGGACCTCAGGCCGGCACGGATATGGTCCTTTCTCCTACGTTTTGAAATGGCCACTGGTCCCGGTAGCTCTGGGAGAGATATTGAATGATTTCTCCGTGGGAAGCTCTGCAATGGAGAAGATACTCGGTCATCTAGCCTATTAAGTTTGGCCTCGGTTCCCTTCAGCTGACTCGGTCAAATTTATTTTGACAATGAGAACCGATATTGGCGTGAACCCCGGATCACCTTCGCATATTGTCAAAATGCCCCGGGCTCGGTGTCTACGCGAGTCTCTCAAGAAAGTAGGCGGATTGAAAAGGATCTCACAACCACGTGAGAAGTTTTTTGCCCCGCTGCTGATTCCCGTGGTATTTCCTGCCGGTCTGTCGATAGGGTGCGCGGAATCGGCGCGTCATGAACGAGCCTGTTTGTAGCTATGCATTTACTTTTCTGAACGACTGGATTTCGTGGGAGAAGAGCAGGAAATATTCGGGTGCTAATTCTGAACTGAATCAGTATCTTGCCCAGAACCTACACAGACCAACAGCCTTTGGACATTGGTCTGAACCAATCCTCTTGAAATCTCTGATTGAGGCAAAAAAGGCCGGGCTAACTACCCGGCCTTTTCATGATATGTCAGTACCTGTTACCAGCCCCTGGGGGGCACGTATGCGTTAACTGGAGTACACGGCACTGCGGCGGTAACATATGCAGGTGCTCCAAGATCCACGCTGCAGCATCCTTCGCTAGGACAGAACTGACCTGCAAAGAGGGGTGATGCCACGAGAGCGATAGCTCGGTAAGGAATGCTAACGGCGGCATGAAGTGCGCCAGGAATCAACGGGCATTCACAAGACGGAGCCACGGGACCCCTAAGCATGCAGTCTTCCGGAGTCACCAAACAGGGGGGGCCGGGGCAGAAAACGGTGTTCGGTATACCGGGCACCGGCCACTGGCTAACCGTGTAGCCCCAACACGTGCAAGCGCCAAATGCCAGCATCGCAACAATTGTAAAAATTACGGTGGATTTCTTGACCATACCCTCATCCTCCTTTCATTAAAGACCTTCCAGATTAAACCGGAAATATCGAATATACTCTTTTAAACAGGGATGTTGCTTTCGTATTTAGCTGAAATACAGCTACTTGTCAAGCATTTTTTAGTTCGCGTCATCCCTTCGAAGATACCCAGCCTCTAATACGATCACGGCATTGAATCAAAAAGGACCGGACTGACTGCCCGGTCCTTATGTAGTTTACTGCATCATGATTCGTCTCTGGGCATGCCAGTCTAGGTGCTTACTACCACCAGCAGCCGAAGAGGCCACCACCGAATACTGGCGCACCAAGGACTACCGGCAGACCGGCTAACGCACAGCCCAATGGACCATAGCAAGGCCCACACGGACCATCAGCGCCGCCGCAGAGCCCACCGGAGCATCCATAAACACCGTCACAGCCACCAAAGAGCCAATCAAGCGGGGTGGCTAAAGCGGTAACGAGTTCACACAGGCCCGGGCCTCTTTTGTCGCAGCAGACCGGACCGCAAGCGGGACCAGGCGCGGGGCAGGGGCCTTCGATTTTAACCGCCCAAGTTTTAACTATGGTTTTCATTGGCGGTGTGGGGCAATCAACCGGCAAGTACAAAGGCTTACATTCAGTTGGACCACAGCAAGAATCCCATGCGCCCCAAAACGCAAAGGACGTCCCCGCGGTCAACGCTATTGCCAAAATTCCGAGAACGGCAAGTGTCCTCTTAACCATACCCTCATCCTCCTTTCGTCAATCCTTATTCAAAGGAAGCTTAATGCCAGATTTGGATTATCTCCAAAAAAAAATACTCTGGATGCGTTTATGCTTTATTACAAAAAAAATACCCGTTGTCAACCCTTTTTTAGTGCGAATTTGACAACCGTCGGGCCCAGCCCTGATTGGGATAGTGATGACAATAGCTATGAGCTGAGTTGGTTGTCAAGGGAAAAATATATCTAGGGGTAAGCATTCACTTATGCGGGGGGACAGGAAGAGTTCGGGGGACGATCTTTGGTTGTGTTTCGATTTTTTCCTCGCGTTTATTTGGAGAGAATTGTATAGACACGAGCGCCCATCATGTTTCGAG
>JBKQRG010000135.1:0-21201 GCA_052144015.1 Desulfomonilaceae bacterium | reverse complement strand
ATACGAAATCATAGTCAAGAATATCAACTTCCATGTCCTTGGTGACCCGAAAGGTCTCCACCCCATGACCAATCTCAAGTAGGGTTTTTTCAATGCGCTTTGCGACCTTTTCGGTGTTTCCGGTGGCCGAGAAATAGAGATTAAGGATTTTCATAACAGACTCCTCCATAAACGATTCGGGTAAGAAGTTTTCGAAGTATTGAATTTGTAAGCGGGTATTATGCTACGGTCAAGCCATTTCGGGGGTCTGCGAGGCGCTAGGGAGGCACAGGACAGCCCCCTCGAACCCGAGAAGGTTGCCCTTTCTGCTCCCACAAGACACCACAGAGACAAAACCGTCGTAACGTTGATGAAAAAGCCCTTATTTTTCTGTTTCTGAGCGTAACTCACCGCACTGCTTCCAGTCAATTAGAATCTTCCCTGTTGATCCCTACCTGAAGATAAATTAACAGAGTCGAAGGATAATTCCCCCTCCAACTGTTGCAGGCGAAGCACAAACCTTCAGGGGACATTCCGCTGAAGATTTGACGCTCTCAGATGCGGATCTTTATCAAGCGTGCAAAACCAGAAATGTTTTCTGATACCGAACACGTCCAGCAATGCTTCAATCGCCGCCTTGTTTCCTTCAGGCTCAAAGATATTGTATTGCTTGATTCTCTCGAATCTCTTTTCAACCCCGTCCATGATGCTCTTTTCAAAAACGGAGTGGCAATTTTGGAGGTAAGCGTCAAAAATCGGTATCTGTTCCTCGCTTATCGTCATATACTCCCGCGCAAGTCGTCTGTTGAGAATTTCGTACTGAGCGTCCCAGGAGCTTGAAATATAAAAGCCGCCCCTGACTCTGGTATTAATAGCCTCCTCCATTTTCTGGATAATGTCAGGTGTCCAGGGGTGAAAACCCGCTCCCCGTATCAATCTGTCCACTGCAACATCTATCACGAGGTCCGAACAATTTTGAGCCAGCACCTTCGTTCGCGGAGGGATTGAGGCATTCCAGTATATGAGGTAAAAACCATCTCGGAACCACAAGTACGCGTGTCCAATCTCGTGAGCAAGCATTGCCTGGATATTTTGCCTGTCCTGCCTCTTCAGATCATAATAGACCGTTGCCACTCTCGGATTGTGGGAACAATGGACACTAGCAGATAGCCCCGTGCCTGTTGCCATCTTCTTGAAGATAACCTTACAGTCAGCTTCCTTTTCCAGAGCCAGGGCATAAGCCGCAACCTCTGGTCCGATATGTTTCGTGATCTTCACGGCTTCCAAACCTCTATGTCGAGAATCCTTGCCGATAAAGGCGTCTCTTACGAGCCTGAACCTCTCAAAAAGAGTCGTGAGAGTAGCGCCTCCAACTATATCGGCGGGGTTGTCGGGGGATACCGAATTACGTGACACTCGCTCGGATCGCACATTCACTCATTTAATCAATATATTACTGCACTCCATGGTGTAACCCAAAAAAACACTACCACTTTTTCTTTATCATTGACTGGATTGCGTCATCATGGCTATGACCCAACGACCTAAGTGTGGCATAAGCCGTAAAGTAGTTTTCGCAGGGAAGCCCCGGCTTTTCTTGACTAACCCGAATGGCTGCTTCCATCATATTTAGCCTTGTTTCTTTTATTCCGTTTTCAGCCAATCCATTGACTATACCGTTAACGCCTCCGGCTATCCCCTCAGGGTTTAGATCACATTCCCTTGCAAGCAATGTCAAAAGCGTCCTATACCTGTTAATGACTATAGTCTTGTCCTTTGCCCTTGTATCCACATTATCCAAAGTAGCCAGCATCTTTGCAATCTCAGCTGTAGTATAGTCCTTTGCCGCCACCTCATCCAAACTAGCCATCATCTCTTGAGTAAGAAGCATCATTAACAAGAATATTGCTATATAAGTTACTTTGTTCATTTTTGTTCTCCCCTAACCCGGAATTATGCGGCGGTGTTGCCATTCTGGAGGTCTTTAGGCTGGTGACCCGTTCAACGATGGTCCCTTTGACCTCGGAAAGGCCCCCGTATGGTCCCCCACAAGACCCGACCTAAGCAAAACCGTCGTCACGTTGCTGAAAAAGCCTTTATCTGGTGGTCTTGAGCGTAACTCTCCGCACTGCTTCTAGTCAATTAGAATCTCTGCTGATCCGACACACCAGATAGGTTGGTGGTGTAAGGAGAAGTTCATCTGCAACCGTCGAACATACTCGCCGGTATCCCCGATACCAAATACACCCGTCCTGATTAATCACCTCTCAGGGATCCCCCACCCGAAACCTGGCCCATTTAGACGAACACAGAGACGATTTTTCCGAAACCTAATGGCTTTGGTGAGGGAAAAAATAGACCCCTCCCAAATCGTCACTGGCTTCTTCTCAGCTCGTAGAGCGGATTGTAGAGGCATCATGTTCTTACCGGAAATGGGCGCAGGGACATTTCCGGTAGAAGATCCCTCTTCCACCTTCGTCTCTCACGAAGCCTGAACCTCTTGATGAGAGTCGTGAGAGATCCGCCTCCGATGAAAATCGGCGGGGTTGTCGAGGGATACCAACCCAGTTTTCATTTCTCGGTTTGGCTTTAGACCGCCTATGGAAGCCGCGGCTAACAGGTTGCGATCAACGTGGGGATGCTCGTCGTAGGAGCCACGCATGCCTCGCCCCTACATCACGATTCGACCACCAGCCCTTTGAAGCCAATCGGGTACCAGAACATTCGGGCAGGATTTTTTGCACCAGCTATAGACCTTTTGGCACTTCCCAGTTACTTGGCCGTACCCGTCACATCCTTTATGGACTGGGGCTCGCCGTACATCTGGATAAATTTCACCTTGTCGCTGGTGAAATCCAACTTGCGAAGATCAACCTTGCGGAGGTCCAGATTGTCGTACGTTTGAAAGTAGAAAACCTTGTTCGTAAGATCTCTGAATGAAGCGAACTGAGTCGTCTCTTTCGCCTCCACCTTCCCTTGTGGGGATTTGTCAACGATCATACCGCTCACAATATAAAATGCATTGACAATGTGCTGACAGACATTGAGCGCCTTCTCCGCGTTTTCGGGCTGATCTGCGAAATGTGTGGTCACTCCCAAACGGACAAAGCGGCTGGGAGGCGTCAGATCGCCTGGCAGTCCGATCATACCTGCCCCGTGGCCGGTGGGGATGAACTTCATTCCGGCCATCTCCCTGGGCTTCGGATTGTCGTCATTCATCCCGATAAACTGTCTCAGGTGGTTGAGATGCCAGGGAAAGTCAGGAGCATTGGTCAAAATTCCGAGAGGGTTGTCGTAGAGGTTGACCTTCCCGTCTCCGAATTCCACGACGACAGACTTGCCGCCCGCATCGTAAATAATGCAGTGGGCAGGAGGCGCGATCTGCAGTGCGGGTACCACGTAGCCGAAGAGTTTGATTTTAGCCACCGCCTGCTTCAATTCATCAACCGTGGAGAAGTTGCCCAGAATCCATGCTCCGGACATTGTGTGAGCAAGTGCGAGAGATTCTTCCCCCGGCGCCACCTCTTGATATTTCACCGGGTCGTACCAGAGACCGCCGAACGAGAGACCTGCTTCGTTCATCCCGTCCGATACCATTGTGTCCATTCCCCAGCCCACTACTGCAAGGTATCCGTATTTGTTCTTCCACGTGAGACCGGTCTTGCCGCCCGGAGCCGGGCTCGTGAACTGCATGTTGCGGGGAACCACCGCAATCTTCCATTGGCTGTCGAGTCCGAACTCCATAGTCCGCCCAATCATAATGTTTCCATCTTTTGCGGTGACCCGGAACGACATGCAGGAATGCCCATTCGTAACGCAGAGGGCCAATAGCATTATGCTCACGACGAGAAAGAACAACGATCTTGATCGGTTCCTCATGTTGAAATACCTCCTTCACTCAATTCATTGTGTGGGAAGCGGGCTGCTTTATCTGAAATTATCTGCCGGTCCTGCCATTTCGGGCGTCTTGAGACCGGTGCCCGGTCGCGGGATGGTCCCTTTGACCCCGAAGAGGCCCCGTATCTCCTCCCACGAGAACCGACAGATACAAAACCGTCTTCATGTTGCTGGAGAAGCCTGTTTTTTTGTGAGATTGAGCGTAACTCACCACCTCCCTTAGGGTCAATTATTTTCTCTACCACGGGAACTCATCGGAAGATAACTTGAAGAAGTGAACCAGGAGGTTCCCTTAGGATGTCCCTTACCCTCAAACTGACGCAGCTAGGCGAAGATACAGACGATTTTTTCGAACCGTAATGATTTGGTAACGGAGAAAACAGACCCCCCTTAAATCGTCCCTGGCTCATTCTCAGCTCGTGGAGCAGATGTGAGTGGCATCGTGCCTGTTACCCGGAAATGGGCAAGGGGACATTTCTTGGTAGATGCCGCAAAGTGGTCAGTCTTTGTTCAATGCCGTCTCAGGTAAGGTTTTTTTCTCGTTGTCCATCTTGAACTGATTCACGGTCACATCGCTCTTGAGCCATTCCAGCGCTTTCTTGACTACCTGATCGTTTTCCAGGTCCACAATGGGTTTCGGGTAAACCTGGTTTTTCTGCTCGCCCTTCTTGGCGTCGTCGGTCTCCGTCTCCTCCTGCTTCTGCATTTCTTCTTTCATGTCGACATCTGGCAGAATGCCTGTCTTCTGGATGTGTCGCCCTTTGGGAGTGTAGTAATATGCAGTGGTGAGCCGAAGTCCCGATCCGTTGTCCAGAGGCATAATTGTCTGGACCGATGCCTTTCCGAATGACTTGGAACCCAGGATAAGAGATCTTTCGTGATCCTGTAGCGCACCCGCTACAATCTCGGATGCGCTCGCGCTTCCCTCATTAATCAACGTCGCCATTTTGAACTTGTAATGCTTTCCGGTCGTATTGGCCAGGAACTCCATGCGCTGAGCTTTTGCCCTACCGTCCGTGTAGACAATCAAGCCTTTGTCAATGAACATATTGGTGACGTTGACGGCCTGGTCCAAGAGTCCGCCAGGGTTGTTGCGCAAATCCAGGATCACGCCTTTAATGCTCGCGTCATCTCCTACCTCCTGGATGGCAGTAGCAAGCTCCGTGTCTGTGTTCTCCTGAAAACTAATAATCCTAAGGTACGCATATCCGGGGTCAACCAACTGCTTCTTCACCGAATGCATATGGATTATGTCACGGGTAATAGTGTAGTCCTTAAGCTTGTTGAAACCTTCCCTCATGATGGTGAGAGTTACCTTGCTTCCCCTGGGACCCCTCATCAGCTTGACTGCCTTTAGCACGGTGATGCCTTTGGTAGGTTCGCCGTCGATCTTGATGATCTTGTCACCGGGTTTTAAGCCCGCTTTAAAGGCAGGGGTGTCCTCTATGGGAGATACGATGATGAGCAGGCCAGTGTCCATAGTAATCTCGATTCCGAGTCCCCCGAATTCCCCTTTGGTCTCGACCTGAAGCTCCTTGAACATGTCTTCGGTCAGGAACGATGAGTACGGATCCAAAGATTGGAGCATTCCGTTCAGCGCTCCCTGGAGCAATTCCTTATCCGGGACATCCTTAACGTAATTCTGCTGAACAATTTTCATCATTTTATAGAAAAACTGGAGTTCATTGTAGTCCGGTGACTTACTGGTGCTCTCGGCCCGAACTCCCACAGCAACCATCAGCATGGCAGCAGTAATTAGAATTGTCAGGATCGGGAATTTAACGCGTCTATCTAATGGCATGGGAGATCCTCCCGTGTGGATTTGTATGGCGTTTGAACAAAACGCCGCCTTTGCCGAAGCTTTAATACGGAATTATGCGGCGGTCAAGTCATCTTGGGTTCCTGGGTCGGCGACCGGTAGCAGGACATCACTCCTGACCCCGAAAAGTCCCCGTATCTCCTCCCAATTCCGGCATACCGATACCGAACATGGCGCTATCTCCTGAATCTGCAACACTTGTTAAACGGGACGGACAGTTTTTTTCCTGCTCGGAAGCCTGCCTGATCTGTCTCAGATTTGCAATAAGTCTAACTCAAAACCTGGACCAGTTTTTGGGGGTCAGTCCACCCCCTGCTTGAGATTACGCGGGACTGCGTGAACTGCCTTATAAATAACTTGTGAAACGCCGGAAGCACTGTAAAAAGCTTAGGTATTCGCTTGTGACCTGCCCCTAGTCCAGGTCTTGCCGCACAGTCCACACATTGGCATGAAGAGATATTGCCTAGAGAATAGCTGTTGGCCGTTCCCAAACCACATCTTAACGCCGAAATTCACTTGGGAAACTGTTGCAGCGGGGCAGGCTTCCCTTCCGGCACGGCCGTGCGAGTACCATTCATTATCATAGCCACGAACGTATAATAACCGTTGATGCCCAGCATATCGATAACGCCTTGCTCGCCAAAACGAGCCAGGGCGCGGTCGTACGTGGGGTCTGAAATGCACTTGTTAGCATGTAGCTCGCTGCAGAAATCATAGACGATTTCTTCGTCCTTGGACATTCCGGAAGGTCGACGCCCTGCAGCGATGGCTTGAACCACTTCGGGTTTGATTCCTGCCTTGATAGCACTCGGCTCATGGAAGTACCACTCGACCTGCTGGGTCCAGTGCCGCGCAACGACGAGTATGACCAGCTCACTTAGCTTGTTGCCGATGGCGCTCTTGTACCTAAGATACTCGCCCATGCGCTGCGCTCGGTCCATTAGTTCCGGGCTACGGATCAACGGAACGTACGGGCCGCGGAACGCGCCACGGGGACCCTTGATAATCTCCTCCGCGTATTTCTTCTGGAGGTCGTTCATTTTCTCAAGTGAGATGGCTGGCATGCGATCTTGTGCAAAAACAAGCACAGATAACCACAGAACTAATACGCTCGTGAGCATAAGCCTTTCTGCAATCATTGTAGGCCTCCATACATAACTTGTTGATCATATGTGTTCCTTGTAACAACCTATCCACATAATTGAAACCGCCTATTAGTGCCTGACGCCACAATTGCAACACCTTCCTGGAACAGTGTGCGGCAATGTGGCAATCTGATCGTTTAGGCTCGAAAACTCTGTCCTGTTCTGCTTAAATTTGAAGCGGCGAAGCACAGAATACCAAAACGACCAGTGGCCAAAGCCTTTGATTATAGCCAAATATCGATGAAGGCATTTTATGGGGCCCAGGGCCCATTATTTTGCGCAACTCATAATGTTACTCGTTATGGCAGGGTCGAGTATGCTCGAACCAGCTGTGGGACACTGCGCTATTCTCCGCAGGAGCCATTACCCTCTGCTACCGTAGGAGAGTTTCCACAACCAGATGCACAGACCGCCGGAAATAACGAAAACTGCTGCATTCGGCCATAGCGGCAACTCATGTCCCGCGACCAGAATTGGAAACCGCGTTAAGAGCCTCACCAAATGCGGTATACAGATGATGCCGAATATGGTGCCTGCGACCTGTAAACCAATGATCTGTGAATTCATGATGTCGTCCTCTCGCTCTTATTCTTCAAATGAAAAATCAGAACATTTTTCAAATGCTCACATAGCGAAGCTCGATGAGTGCCACCTGGTGAGCCTAGCACTGTGTCATTTCAAGAGCGCGCAGGCCTGCATATGATTTCCCTGACTTGCACACTGAGGAAGTCGGCACTGTTAGCAGGCTGGAGGCTGACATATGCACGAAGCGTGGATTCGCGCTCATACGAAGCCCAGGCAATCCGGGGTACAACCTCAGCCAAAAAAGCTCTCAGGCTCTGTAAGCGAGCGTCGCCCTTCTCTCATCCGCAAACAAATTGTGTCATTTTACCGTAAACGGAACAGTCCTACTGAGTATCGTTGTCTGATGTCCCTCAACTTTCGGATCGGTATACCGATTTGTGTCGTAGATGAGACTTGCTCGGACTTTATATTCGCCCGCTCCTAGCTTCGGATCCCAGGTTAGAACACGCTCCTCACCGGCCTGAATGATGTTCTCATGTGGTCCCTGCTCATCACTTGCTGCCATCGCAGTATCACCACGTTTCTTGTCTTCTTCCAGAAAAGCCTTGTCATCAGGACGGTCTCCATGCCAAGGGGCAAACATCCAGTCCCGCTTTGCGACAACAGAGCCTTTATCGTCAACCACATCAGCTTTGAGATAAATTGCTCGCCGCCGTGAGCCTGTGGGAACAGAATGACCCGCTCCGATATTTGTGAGGTGAAATGTAAGAGCTGATGTTAATTCTTTCTCACTCACAATGGCGACACTTAATGCAGTTGAAATTCCCTGGGGTGAATGACCCCCTGTCCACAGATGTCTTGCCACTGCTCTAATTGGAACATCGTCATTTTCAGCAGACTTACGAAGAGTCCGAGGCATGTGACAGTCTTGACACTGCTCAGAGCCCAACCCTGGTTTGTTGAAATCATCACGCCATTCAAGAAACGTTTGCAACTGCTTGCCGACTACTCGCTTGGCTGCCGAATGGCAATGAGCACACATGTCTGCAGTTTTTATCCTCGGCTCCTTGACTGTCCCATGTGGCGCTGCAGCTCCGTAAGGCCCCCGAATCTTTCGGTCCGGAGTGAGATGGCAACTAGCGCAGGTAATACCCAGTGCCTTTTTGGCATGAGGCTCCTGTTTCGGTTGTTCGGCGATCGGCTTGTTCAAATCCGGGAGGTCAAAAGGCTCAGGATAGTGACAAGAGCTGCACAATGCGAATTCCCCCTTGACGCTACCGTGCGGCGGCTCAGATATTATCCCTGATACCGAGTGTGCCGGTCCAACAGTTAAAACCCTTCCCTTAAGGGATGGCAACTCTTCTTTCGGGGATTTGTGCATCACATCGGTCCCAAATCCGTAGGCGTACTCCCGGTACATTGCCTGGTGGCATTCCCCGCACTCAAGTGAGGAGGTGCCAGTCCCAGCGGGAAAGTCTTCTGCTGCGGATACGGTGGTGGGATTCTTGGTGTCCGTTGCCGCCAGCTGCTGACTGGCGCTGGCCGAGAACCGGTCCTCGTAGTAGGAGTGCATCAAAATCCCTACGGCTACCAAAATCACAACGGAAATAATCGTTGGCCTTTTCATGAGCTTGAACCCCTCCAAAAGAGTCGTGAGAGTAATGCCTCCGGCGAGAGCCGGCTGGGTTGTCGGAGATACTAAAAGCCGATTCTTCTTAATATATACGGATCGCTAAAAACTGGACCGGCTTCCGGAGACCTCTTCGAGAAAGCCTAGCTCAAAGGCTAAGCTTTCCTCGTAGAACCGAACATTGGTCCATCGCCTTCCAAAGCCCAACCAGCGCCTCGACCCACTCTGCCTCCAGTTGCGCTGATTCGTCCACGAACTCTGCCCGCCGGTTTTTCCCAACATCCGATTCTCTCAACTCTGCCATCAACTTCTGCCTCTTTCTGTAAGGTCCCACGGCCTTATCGCAAGCAATTCGTACCGGATCAAGAGGATTGCTCATCGTGACCTCGCATTTGGTTGTCAATCACGGCTTAGTCTTTCTGTTTCGCCTTTCGGTCCAGTTCCACTTTGCAGACTGCGGCCAAGCCTGCTCGCGCGGTTTCGAAGCAGCCGTTGCAGGAAATGCACTTGGATTTTTTCAGGTCACCACTCTTCCAACGGTTGATAAGATGCGGTTCGCGAATGAACGGGCGAGACATGGCTACGTAATCCGCGATACCTTCGCTCAGAATTCCGGAAATTACTTGCGGCGATCGGATGCCGCCCACCGTGATAATCGGAACTGCGACCGCATTTTTAAATTGAGCTGCCAAATGCCCCAAATAGGCTTCATCTTTTTCAGTGCGAATCTCCAGGCGGGACGGGACCATTCCCTCGGAAGAAGCCCGGCTGCCTGCGCTCACCTCAATACAGTCGATTCCGTCCTCCACTAGCCGACGAGCCACATAGAGCGACTCCTCGGTCGTCAGACCACCTTCAAAATAGTCGTTTCCACTCAATTTGATGAACACGGGGTAATCCTTACCGACTGCGCCTCTTACCGCTTCCATGATTTCGGCCAGGAAAAGGTATCGGTTGGCAATCGAGCCGCCATATTTGTCGGATCTCTTGTTTGACGCACCGGAGAGGAACTGATTGACGCCGTACGCGTGAGCTCCGTGGAGCTGTATTGCATCAAATCCGGCCTTCCTGGAACGAGCCGCTGCCGACGCAAATGCTTCAATACAAAAGGTGATATCTGTTTGAGTCATTTCTTTCGGCATCTGTCCGGATAACGGATCGAGTATTGCCGAAGGACCCCATACTTCTGCTTCCTGGAAGAACAGTTCCGGGTTCGCCTTGCTTTCGGTATGTGCAAGCTGCGCTGCCACCTTTCCGCCCCGCGAGTGAATGGCTTCCACCAGCCGGGTGAGCCCTTCCAACTGATCATCCCTATAGTTACCCATCTGGAACGGCATGGCGATTGAATTGGGCATCACGTACTGAAATCCTGTGACTATAAGCCCTATCCCGCCTTGTGCGAGATTCCCGTAGAATTCCAGGGCCATTTCAGTGATGTACCCTTTTGAATCGCAAACTCCGGACCAGGTGGCGCTCCGAACCGCTCGATTCTCCAGCTCCAACGATTTTATCGATGTTTTTTCAAAGAGTTCAGGCACTGAGGTTTTCTCCTCTCGGTGGTAACCATTTCTGTCGACGAATTCTTGCCTTACAGTACCATATATCCGTCAGGTTCGATATGATCTGCCCCCGAATTATGTACCACTTGTTAACCTGAACAATGTCTCGAAACCAATATTGGGTCTGATGCGGCTGATACTAGGAATCTTTGGAAGTATAGATGAGCACCGGCTTGAAATATGTCTTGACCTGATTTAGCTTCATTGCCTGCATTGCCGGAGATCGAAAACGTTAATGACCAAAGTTAAAAATTGCGGTATCACTAGGTTCATATACATAGATAACTTAATGGCGATGAGGCACTGTCGAGCGGCCCAGGCACTTTGCCGGAAGAAACTATCAGCAATTTTACACCACTGCTGATACGAGGCCGGTTCGCGTCGGTAATGGAAGGTCTTTTGGACGCTGCCGAAAGTATCGTTCCTCAGCATCTGCGGACGAAAGGAATTCCACTTTGGAAAAGCCTATGCTACGAAGCTTGTCCTCAAGCGCATCAGGCTCGAAGTAAGTTACATAAGGCTCGCCAACGCTTGCAACATGCTCGGCAAGACGCGACAGCCGGTCGCGTTCCTTGCCTGTTGCTGATTCTATAGGCTGCCGGAACGTAAGCACAATTTCGCTGCCCACGCGAAACGCCGCGACAGACCGAAGCACAGCATCAATAGCATCTTCGTTGAGGTACACTGTCACACCTAACCAGGAGAAAAAGGTCGGCTCGTCCAAGGAGACCTCATACCTCAATAGGCCATCGCGCAACGATTCGTGTTCAAAATCGACATTGGCGAAAGTCACGTTTTCCGGAACGGCAAGACCCGCTGCGGTGAGGCTGGAGCGCTTCATAGTTTGTGTCCCGACATGGTCGACTTCGATAATCTTTAGTGCCCTCGCCCATCCAGGCTGTCTGTAGGCGAAAGTGTCGAGGCCTGCCCCCAGAATGACATACTGTGTCACACTCCGAAGAACCGCTGCCGCAAGGCGGTCTTCAGCGAACCGCGAACGCAGCACCACGTGTGCGCGCAATGCGCCGATTTCGCTACTCCTGTACCGATTCACCGGGTCGTTAATCCGTTGCAAAGCGGTCTCTCCGATCAGCCGCACTACGATTGGATCCTCGAGAATTCGCGGCTCTCCATCGAACAATTGATGCACCGCCCTCATATATGCGGTTGCCAGCGCCGTGCGGCTCGCCTCGCGATCGGACATCGTGTAAAGCTCCTTTCAGGTGATGGAGCGAACCTAAACCAAATCCAAGATGATTTACAGGTTATATTAGGTTCGTCGAAAGTCGGCAACAGATCGTGGACACAAAATATTTGTACCCCATAACCGGAATTATGCGGTGGTCTTGCCATTTCGGGGGTGTTTGGGCCGGTGCCCAGTTGTAGGATGGTCCCTCCGACCCCGAAAGGCGGCGTGTGGTCCGCCACACGACCCGACAGATGCAAAACCGTCGTCACATGGCTGAAAAATGCCCGCTTTTTCTTGGTGTTGACCGTAACGCACCACATACCACAGGTCAATCAGAATCTCAGGATCTCTGCTGGTGTTCGTAGCCTGAAGATAGGTTGATAGTACAGAAGATTGCAGACATCCGCCCCAATCTTGCTGCTGCGCTGTTCGTTGCCTATAGTCGCCTCGCGTAATACAAGGTTTGGACAATTGGGACTAATAAAGACACGAAGCCTAACTTTGCGACTGTGAGCACCGATGGCGGATCAATTAAGAGGCAAGCGATCCCTACCCCCATAATGACCACTGACCAGCAAATCAGGGTCTTTGCCCCATGTCTGTTAATTTTGTACCAATTCTCTTCCGATTCAAATGCATTCCGTATGCGAAAGCCGTAAACGCAATTCATCTTTATCTTGCCCAGGTAAAGCGGGATACAGATTGCAATGAGTATGATTCCCAAACAAACGAGGGTAATCGCAGTCTTGACGTTCACGCTTTCCATCTTGCACTCTGCACTGGATTGATCCTCAGCGACGAACGGGATCTGTAAGAATCTCCACCGGAATCGTGCGGCAGCTTCCATTTCGGAGGTTTTGGGGGCTCACTGAATTGTCCTCGGTGGGTTCCTCAGTCACGAAAAAGCCGTTTTGTTCCTGGTCTTGAGCCTAACTCACCGCACGCCTCCGCTAAAGCACAATCTTCCATTTGGTAATACCGGGAAAGGCGAAGAGTGAAGCCGAGTGAAGGTGCCACATGCTTACATCATACGAGACTCTCGCTCCGACTTTCACTGACCAGGTACAACCGCTTGAGCATGTCCAGGAGGTTGTAAGTCCAGCCGTTTCCTCCAGTGCCTTCGAAGCCGAACGCAGCGGCAATCCCTCCTTTCCAGAAGAAGGGGGGAGGCGTTCAAGGAGCCCCGGTTGACTCTCCCCTCACTTCGTCGGGAAACGATCCACTAGGAGATTGTAGAGCCAGGCAAATATGGCCCCGCCAATCAGAGCATGAAAAAATCCCCAAATCAGTCCGATAATGCTTCCGATAGCACTAACGTGGTAGCCGAGGTAGAAGAGTCCGGGCCGGGTCCCGGCCGCTGCCCCGTACAGGGCAATCAACCACCACGTATAGATGAAAACACTCACTGCCCATCCGATCCCACACGTCAGAGCGAATGCCTTCAGATTCAGTTTCATGGGCTACCTCCTTTGCTTGTCGGTTCAGCGTTTCAGCTGTTGTTACAATCCGATGGGGACCGTACATGGTATTTCCGCCAATGCCCCCGCTTTAAGGCCCCCCCCACAGTCTTGCGGAAAAGGTAGGTTGTCGCTTGTTTCGGAGCATACCCCCGCACGTACCTCTGGTCAAGCACGATCTTCCATGTGGTCTCTCACCTGAAGACCGCCTGGTCAGTGGCGTGTGGTTAATCCGCAACAGCAGAAGGCCCTCTCCCCGGAGAACCTCATAGAGCCCCGATCTCACCCGATGTAAGGAGAAGGTTGGGGTGTTTCTCCACGCGTCCCAGATTGCCTCTCCGTGGTTCCAGGGAGAAGCCTGAACCTCGAGCCAAGGAGGCAGAGCAGCAGGTCTCTACCGGAAATGAGCAGGTGGACATTTCCGGTAAGGATACCCTCTACGTCTTCCCCAGTCATCCTCTCGTAAAAATCAATCCTCAAAAAATGTCTTTGCCTGGTCGCAGGGGCTTCGTTTAGATTGTTATCCGTGCAAGGCTTCATCCGAAACAAAATTGCATACTTTAAAAGGGGAAAAGCCCTCCTCCAGCATCCGGACCGGAAATTCTTCGGTGCGACTCTTTCCCGGTAGACTCAACGGCAGGCGGCTGAACGCTTCGATTGGCCATCTCTGGCCGATCAGCCCTGGCACTCCTCTCTCCAGAGGCATCCAATCTCCCAGCAGTCGTGTATGCCTTTAAAGCAGGGCGAGTTCCCCTCTAACTCTTGGATGGTTCGTATCAGGTTTTCCTTCTTGTACCGGGTGATGTTCTTCAAGCCCATCTTTCTAGCCTTTTGACGAATCTGTTGCACAGTCATACTTTAGATCCTCTCTCCAAGTCCTTTAAAAAGAGCAATAATTACTCTGTGGGTTTCCTAACCCAAAGCCTTAGGTAAAATCAAGTGTAAATTGTCTCAGTCATGGTCCGGATGTGTTTGGTCAACTGTTGCAGACTCTCGCCGGTGTCCACGATACCATGATAAATCACCTGTCCGCAGGGGTCCCTCACCCGAAACCTGGGTCTCTCAGACGAAGATACAGACGATTATTGTGGACGATAGCGAGATCGAGGTTGGCAAAATTGCTGAGTCGTGGGGCGAGGATACTTCATTTTTTCCTTTCTTGCCACAAAACCAACAAATTTGAGCTAGAAGCCTGGTGTTCGATTCTTAAGAGCTTCAATCGTCTTGGTAATATCAGTTACCTTCGGTTCGTAGAAAGAAAAGAAACGCAAGAGCGGGACGGTAATTTCCTTTACTGTCTCCGTAAGATTGGTCTGAATGTCGGAAACTGTCACCGTTAATGGATCAGGTTTGAATGACGGTTGAATGCAGACAAGATCACCCTGGGTGGTGATTCCAGTCTGTTGCTCGTATGACGTTTTAAGCCTCCGGTTCTTGAGGCCCTCCCAGTAAAATTGTAGCTTTATAGATGCTGAATCTCCAGCAAGTTGTCTTGCCAGCCTTGCTGCATGCCCTGCACATGCTGCGACATCGTAATAGATGTTATTTTCCCAAAGCTCTGAACCTGGTCGAACCGTAGATAGGGTATCCTCATCATACCCTCGGAGTAGCAGAAGCAACCCCTTTGGAGATGCTCGCCAGAATTCAAACGGAAACACGTGGCCCATGTAATCGCTAATCTCATTAGCGTACGATTCAATGGCATCATTGTATAGCTTTGGAACAGGTGTTCGACCAACGAATTCTACATACCAGTATGGGCCGTTCAGTTCACTCCGTTCGACATCTTTAAGGGTACGCAGAAATTCCAGCGGCTGTAGCTGCGGGATGTCACCCTCGATAACGTAGGCTACAGTCCAGAAGCCCATTTCACATTTTGTTGACTTTTCTTGTTCCGGCATTTCTTCAAGCTTGGAAGAAAAGCGCTCCAAGCCATTCGTGAACCAAGACTCTAATTCGTCGCTGGATTCTTGGTGACCAAAACCATAGAGGACCCGGCTCATCATTCGCGCCAGGTCATCTTTGTCGTTCAGGACACAGCGTCTGATGAGATCGTGCCACTCTTTGGCCGAGGAGATAGGGGCGCTCTCCGGGACAGTCGTTCGAATATAGTAAGTATGCTGTCTTACATGTCTCTCATCAGGACCAGATCGTGCAGCCCTGATTGGTACAGTATGATTTCCTGGGACCATAATTACTGGAAATTCTTGATCCATTTCAGGATGAAACAACCTTTCAACGGCGCATTCGAAAGGCGGATCAGCGTATTTCTTAACAATGCGGTTGATAGAGTCGTGATCATACTGGCTTAGGGTTCGAGAATCAGCGACTTGGGCTTGCAATTGGCCGTTCTCTGACTTCGTGAACCCCAAGATAATGTACCCACCGTCATAGTTGGCGAGAGCCAGGATCGCCTTTGCAAGATTAGCTTGATCCTCTCCATCACTCACGTTGAGCCAACTCTTGAATTCAATCCTCATTGTTTCTGAGGGCCTACGAAGGCAGGCTTCGAGTAAGCCCCTGTCACGATCCATCCAATGGTCCTGGGCCATTTTGCCTGCCTCCTTGATAATTCAAGTAACGGGTACGCTGTCCGAAACTATGCCGCGGGCTTGCCTTCTTTCGAAGGCTTTGGCGATCCTGGGTATCGCTGATTGATCAAGAAAGGTGATCTTGGCCCCAAGACGGTCCCCGTATCTCCTCCCACCAGTCCCCAGAGAGAAAAGACCGTCGTCATGTTCATGAAAAAGCCTTTGTTTTCCTGTTCCTGATGGTACGTCACCGCACGGCACAGGTCAAAAAGAATTTTCACGCTATTCCGACCTCAAACACAGACTGGTCACTTCGGGTAGCTTGCCGAGGAATTGATCTGAGGATCGGATATTTGATACACTTTTCATGGGATCAAGATGTCAGTCGTGAACGGGGAGCTCGCTCATAATGGAAAAGAGGCACATCAGCGCTCACGCGGTCGTACAGGACATTCACGCCGGAATGGACGACATTGCCTTGATGACCAATTACAATTTGTCAGCCAAGGACTTCAAAGCTCTTTGTGGGAAGCTCGTTGAGACGGGGCGGCTCACTGAAGTCGAACTCTCGGAACTCGAACTCCTATGGTCACAGAAAGAGGGACGTGTCTGGCACTGTCCTGCTTGCCACATGCCCCAGTCTCACGAGTTCGAAGAATGCCCGCAATGCGGAATACTCGTCGCCAAATATGAACGGCTGCACCCAAAAGAGGTACTACCGCCACAGAACGACGAGTTTATAGAGGTTCCTGCCGATGCCCCCGAGGAAAACATCCCGGATTCCACGGTTCGTCCGGTTCCCGATGAGCAAACCCCTGCCTCTCGATGTCCTGCTTGCAGCACATTGTTATCCGAAGGAGCAAAATTCTGCCAGTCCTGTGGTGCCCCTATTAGGAATTGAAGAAATGGTGAGGCAAGACCTCTCTCATCAACAAAAGGCTACTTAGAATCAACACAGTCCCACGGTGTGGTGCCGGGAACAGATAGAGTCAAGCCTCAGTGAGGACGTCGCTAGGAATGCCGTCCGAGTAGCTGCTGATGATAATGGCGCTCCTGGAGCGGACTTGAAAAGCATCGCATCTTTACTGAAGATGGCCGACGAGCTAGTTCCAGGATGAAAGATCCATCTCCTTTCTAGTGGGCGACTAAGGGATCGAGGTTCCCATTGTCCTTTGATTTTGGCGGGAAGCGGATTATCTCTATTTCAAGGTGGATGGGGAATGATGGTTGGCAAGTTGTTGGGCGCTAACTGTATCGAGTTCAGCGACGAGCGCAGCGTAATTGTCCGTCCGAGTTGATGCGGTTGCTATGCCAAATGCTATTTCGTTGAGTAGCATTTTGGCTCATTGAAAAATGTCACGTCTGCATACCCGGCGAGTATCTTGGCCGAAAGCTTTACTCCCTCAGGAATGCAATACCGATCTCCTTTGGGAAAACATTGTTTTTCACCATCAATCATTAGCTCGATCTGATTCCCATTTGGGCAGCATGACAGTGTTCAGGCAAATCAACATCTTTGTGAAACTCCATAAACCCTAATATGCGCGGAAGTTCTAGCGAGATAGTTTTGTTCCAGCCAAAGGAAAAGCAATGTAAGTTACGAGGTCCTTGCCTCGGGAGTCAAGTTAGAACGGGATTTCGTCCTCAGGTGGCGGAGGGTAGCTCCCGCCTTCATCAGTTTTCTTGGGGGGTCCTTCCTCAGATCTGGGCCGTTTCTCGGTTTGCCTGTCAGGAACCTCGTCTGAATCGCGACTTTTTGAATAGCTTCCGCCGCCGAGCATAATCATGTCATTGGCAATGACCTCGACCGTCGTCCGTTTATTACCTTCCTTATCCTCCCAATCCCGGCTCTGTATACGGCCTTCTATGAATACCTGCTTTCCTTTGCTCAGGTACTCGCCGCATATCTCCCCCAACCGACCCCAGGCAACAACACGATGCCACTCAGTTCTTTCCTGATCATTCCCGTCCTGATCGCGCCATCGCTGGGAGGTGGCCAATGTAAAAGTTGTTACCGCTTTGCCTGAGGCTGTGTATCTTATCTCTGGGTCTCTGCCGATATTGCCCAGCAACTGCACCTTGTTTAATGACCTCTGGGCCATAATGCCTCCCTCCCGTGGTTTGCCGCTGCCACGGGAAAATGGTCATCGTGATTGTAATAGACCGTTATCCTCACCGAAAAACCGATGTCTTGTCAAGGGACAAAGCTGTGAACTGGAACTATGCGGCGCTCTTGCCATTTCATGCGTCTTTGACCCGGTGACCGGTCGCGGGGTGGTTCCTCTGACCCCCAAAAAGCCCCCGTATCGTCACCCACAAGACCCGACAGAGGCAAAACCGTCGTTACGTTGCTGAAAAAAGCCTATTTTATCCTATTGTTGAGAGTAACTCTCCGCACTGCTTCTAGTCAATTAGAATCTTCACTGTTGATTCGTACTTGAAAATAGGCTGATGGTGTCGAAGGAGAAGTCCCTCTCCAACTGTTGCAGACTCTCGCCGGTGTCCATAGTAACCCAGCCCAACCCCGGATGCTTCACAGATCTCTCACGCGGCGTTTTATCTAAGAACTGACGGAGCAGACAAAGACGAGGACGATTTCTCAGCGAGCAAATGCTTTGTATAGGGAGGGGAAAAGTCGCGGAAAATCGCAGCTGGTTCATTCTCAGTGATAGTCATGACCTGGAGCGGATTATAGACAGCCACAGTGCTGCTACCGGAAATGGGCGGAGGGACATTTCCGGTAAATCGTCATCTCACGGGTTGGAATCAGTTGCCTGTCGGGTGTTGAGGTGACGAGTAAGTTCCGAGATACAGAGCGGGATCGAATTTTTCTTCTCCGGAATCCCCTTCTCCAACCTCAATCCGTGGCCTTACGTGGCTCGTACGAAGCCATAGGGTTGAGCCTCGCGTGTCCTCGGTTTGGGATCTGAAGGATCAGCATTGTGGAGGGAGCGGGTGTCCACAATCATATCGGATGAACCTTTTGACTGATTTGTGTTGGTTGTATGCGGCGCAACCGAAAGTAATGACCGTCTTCAACGGTGGTAGAAATTTCCTTGGAACCTAAGCCACCACTCGATGTTCGGATAAGGCACAACCAACAACAATATGGTTGACGGGAACCAGGCTGGAGAGGTACGCTCAGAGACGGCAGGCACCGCTTTTTTTCGGACAAGATGGTCGCATTTCTGGCTTCCCAGGCTCTTCACAAAGCACTATGGGGCTATTTGGTGTCTGAGGCCCCATGGAACCTTTGGCTAGATAGGGGAGGTGCCGCATAATTCCTATGAAAAGTGAAACGCCAAAGCAGGGAAAGGGAGCGGGGCTAAAATCTATCGTCCGTGCTTTGCGCCACCGAAATTTTCGATTATTTTTTGTCGGCCAAAGCATTTCTCTTGTTGGCACCTGGATGCAGCGCGTTGCAATGGGGTGGTTGGTCTATCGACTCACAGACTCCGCTTTTCTGTTGGGACTTGTTCAATTTACCGGCCAGTTTCCCACCTTCATTTTGGCACCTTTTGCCGGAGTACTTGCCGACCGGTGGAGTCGTCACCGCCTACTGATTCTAACCCAAGTGCTCGCAATGATGCAGGCTTTCATTTTGGCATACCTTGTCCTGGCCGAGTTCATCATGGTTTGGCATGTCATTGTTCTAAGCATAGTCCTGGGCATTGTTAACGCTTTTGACATGCCTGTCCGGCAGTCATTCATGGTTGAAATGATTGAAGAACAAAAAGACTTGGGGAATGCGATAGCCTTAAATTCATCCATGGTGAATGGCGCCCGTCTATTGGGGCCGTCGGTAGCTGGTATACTGATTTCGGCTGCCGGCGAGGGAGTCTGTTTCCTTGTCAATGGCATAAGCTATGTTCCGGTCGTGGTTTCATTGCTCTTGATGAAGATCGTGCCACGGAATTCGAAATTGCACGAGTCGAGAATCTGGCAAGAATTAAGGGACGGCTTTCGTTATGCATCTGGCTTCGAACCCATTGGGGCTATTTTGTTCATGCTTGCCCTGGTTAGTCTGACGGGAATGCCTTATGTGGTTCTCATGCCTGTTTTTGCCAAGGATGTTTTGCACGGCGGACCAGATGCATTAGGATTTCTGATGGGAAGCTCGGGAGTGGGAGCGCTGGCAGGGGCGTTGTATCTTGCATCCAGAAAAACCGTGCTTGGGTTGGGCAAGATGATCCCTCTTTCCGCTGGTGTTTTCGGTCTTGGGCTTATTGGGTTCTCCTTTTCCCGCGTTCTGGTGGCTTCTTTGGTACTACTGGTTATCACTGGTTTTGGTCAAATGGTTCAGATGGCTGCCAGCAACACCCTCCTACAAACTATAGTGGAGGACGACATGCGCGGAAGGGTGATGAGTTTCTACACCATGGCGTTTATGGGGATGGCACCTATCGGCAGTTTTCTGGCCGGTGTTTTGGCCACGCGAATCGGAGCCCTTTGCACAGTTTTCATCGGCGGGCTCGGGTGCTTGATTGGTGCGGCAATTTTTGCACAGAGGCTTCCGAGATTAAGAGAGAAGATCCGTCCGATTTACCTGAGAATGGGTATTATTCCCGCAATCACTTCAGGGATTGATATGGCCACTGAATTATCACTCCGCGACAAATACTGACCTGCCCTCCAAGAACTGCTCCCGATGCTAGGTTATAGAGGGTAAGACTTGGGCCAAACCGGGAGGTCAGTATAGAGCGTTACCGTTGTACGGTGGAGGCGATCATCAGGATGATTCGGGAGGCGGAGGTTCATCTGTCTCAGGGGAAGCAGCGTCGGTCGAGTGTACCGGGATCTGGTGATAACGGAGCAGACCTATTACCGTTGGAGGAAAATGGTGTGGAGGGATGTATGACGCTTACCAAGGCAGATGTAGCAGAGAAAATCGGTGACGACTGCGGTTTCATGAAAGGGGAAGCAACAGAGGTTTTTGAAAAACTTCTGGATATTATGAAGAAGAAGCTCATCTCCGGAGATGGTGTTATGATTTCCGGCTTTGGGAAATGGCATGTGAGATCTAAACACGCCCGATCTGGCAGGAACCTCCACACCGGACAGAAGCTTGTGATTGATGCCCGGAGGGTCATAACCTGGAAATATTCGCCGGTGTTGAAGAAGGTGGTGAATGAGACTGATCGAGGATTGAAGAAATGAAAGCAGATGGGACTTTCTATCCTTAAAACTAGAAATTCTTTCAATGGTTAAATAGGGGGAGGACCGTTAGGTCTATGAAAAAGCCAGAAATTTACGCAAAAGAAATCTTGAATGACATAAGATCAGGAATGGATGATGTCAATCTTATGCAAAAATATAAAGTTACCGGTAAAGGGCTTGATAGTGTATTTCGAAAGCTCCTTGCAGCGAGATTAATCTCCCAGCAGGAACTGAATGCCCGCAAAATGGGATACCTGGAAACGGTCACTCTGTCAGGACTTTTCCCGATTCAGCAAGAAGCAAGTCGTCTGAC
>JBKQRG010000134.1:0-14924 GCA_052144015.1 Desulfomonilaceae bacterium | reverse complement strand
GCGGCCTGTCCAATGCAAATCGTTTGGACATCAGGTTTAATGTACTGCATCGTATCGTAAATGGCCAGACCGGAAGTTACCATTCCACCCGGAGAATTGATGTAAAAATTTATATCCTTATCAGGCTCCTCGCTCTCGAGGAACAGCAACTGAGCTATCACAAGATTTGCGACATAATCATCTACTGGTGTTCCTAAGAAAATTATCCTCTCTTTAAGAAGTCTCGAGTAAATGTCGTAAGACCTCTCCCCCCTACTTGTTTGTTCGACTACTATTGGTACAAGCATCTTGACCTATTCTTTCTCGGATTTTTTGGGAGGAGCCTCTTCCTGAACCGGCGGTTCCTGTTCAGAGATTTCCGCCTGTTTTTGAATCAGCTCGTATGTCTTGTCTTCCAGAACTTGGGCGCGAATGTCTTCTAAAATATCGTTCTGTTCGAGTTGATCTTTCAAATAATCCGAAGAGAGCCCCATCTGTTTGGCCTTTTTTTCAATTTCAGATTGCACTTCCTCTTCGGAGACTTCAATCTTTTCCTTCTCGCTAATAGCTTTAAGGATCAAGGCTGCCTTTACAGTCCTCTCCGCACCCGGCCGTACCCGATCCCGCTGCGCATCAGTCGGAGCGGGAAGCCGTCGAGGATCTATTCCCTGAGCTGCGAGATTCTGCATAGATCGATTCATAATATTGTCGATCTGCTGTTCCACCATCGATTCGGGAACATCAAAATTATTTTTTTCGATCAGTGCGTCGACAATCTGTTCCTCCAATTCTTTCTTAGTTTGAAGATCCAACATAGTTTGAATATCTTGTCTGATCTCCTGTTTAAGAACATCTAAGGTATCAAATTCGAGATCCTTGGCAAAATCATCATCCAGTTTCGGCAAAATCGGCTCTTTGGCTTCTTTTATGCGCACCTCAAATTCAGCGGTTTTACCTCGGAGATTCTTCCTGGGGAATTCCTCCGGTATTGTTTTAGTAAATCGTTTGTTCTCGTCGGGCCGAAGTCCTTCGAGCACTGAATCAAAATCAGGAAGATAAAAGTTTCTTCCCAATTCCAAATGATAGTCAGAAACCGAGAGATCGCTGAGGGGCTCGCCGTCCGCCTCAGCATTTATATCGACTACCAGGTGATCACCAGTGGTAACTCCCCTAGATTCAGAGATCGGGCTGAGACTGGAATTACGTTGGCGCAAATTCTGCAACCGTTCATCGACCTGTTGATCGGTAACCGACCGGATATATTTTTTTAATTTTAACCCGTCGTATCCTTTAACTTCGATTTGAGGAGGAACTTCAATCTCCGCGGTGTATTTGAACGGTTTACCCTCTTCGACCGTGTCCGGATCTATGCTAAGAACAGATACCAATGTGATCTGCTGCTCCTCCAAGCCTGGTTTGAAGGTTTCTTCAATCAGTTGCTTAGCGGCATCACCCTGGACTTTATCTTTAAAATAACTGCGAAGAATATTCAGAGGCACCTTGCCCCGTCGAAATCCTTTAATTTGCGCATTTTTCTTCAGATCTTTGTACTGTGCCCCAACTACCTCAAGAACTCTCTCCTGCGGGACCTCAAAGATGATTTTCTTCTTCACATCACTTAGATTCTCTACCTGGATGCTTGTCATTGTTCCCCTGTCACTTCACTGCGCCTCAATCTTGTCCGGAAACCGGTCTATTAAATAGCGCTTACAATTTCATGATTGAGAGCTTCTGGGCCTGCGCTCCTATGGTGGTATTATACGGTAAAAAGGGTGAAAAGGGAAGGGAATGAAGTCTTCGCCAGCGAGACGTGGTCATTTTTGTTGCGCCTGAACGGGGGTTCTGTTACACCAATGCCAATTCTTTCCCGGCCGTTTGCTATTTCGTGGGTTGACCACCAGACCTGCCGCTCGGATGAATTCATGGCGTCAGATTATTCAGATTAATGAGCATGCATTACAAATTAAGTTGTCTGGCAGAAAATTGAAGGATAAGCCTCTCATAAGCGTAATCATTCCTCTTTATAACGAGGAAAACAATGTGGAACCTCTGGCTGAAAGACTTGCTACTGTCTTGAACCGCGTGGAATGCTCATGGGAATTTATATTTGCACTTGACCCAAGCCCAGACGGAACACAGCAGAAAATTCGGAAACTTATGGATGCGGGTTATCCGATTCGACTCATTACTTTTTCTCGAAGGATCGGCAAGCCCTTGTCTCTGCTGGCAGGTTTGGACCATTGTACAGGGGATGCTTGCATTATAATTGATGCCGATTTGCAGGACCCGCCCGAACTTATAGAACAGATGATCGACAAATGGCACCAGGGATTCGAAGTGGTGGTTCCCCAACGTATTTCGAGACAAGGGGAAAACTTCTTTTATCTTATAGCCGCAGACATATTCTATTGGTTGTTGGGGAAAATCGCTGAAGTAAAGGTACCAAAGAATACGGGCGATTTTAGACTTCTGGATGCGAGGGTGGTT
The DNA here is from genome assembly GCA_052144015.1 of Desulfomonilaceae bacterium. GTDB lineage: Bacteria > Desulfobacterota > Desulfomonilia > Desulfomonilales > Desulfomonilaceae > DATJPW01. Next base: position 12,458 of record JBKQRG010000134.1, on the reverse strand, counting down.
CGCGAAGTTTGTCGTTTCAGAGAACACCACGGCTTCCTGAGAGGAATCGTCGCTTCGGCAGGATTCCGAACCGCAATCATTCCATATTACAGAGAGGCACGTTTCGCGGGTAGAACACAAATCCCACTTGGTGGAGCTATTAATATTGCTCTTGACGGAATAGTGCCGTTCTCAAGGATACCTGTTCGACTCATTTTGGCACTGGGGATGATTTTGCTTCTTCTAAGCGGCGCAACAGCACTGATTTGGCTACTGGTTTCACTTTTTCGCGGGTTTTCTCAATCTTGGCCAGTGATGATATTAGGTATTTGCTCAATGTTCTCATCGAGTATTCTTATGATCTCACTAGGAATTATAGGAGAATATCTCGTCAGATCGTATGAGGAAATTCGGGAACGGCCGCTTTATATCGTTGATAAGATTGAAGAAACCGACAGTCTGCCGAGCAAGCTCTCTCACCAGGTAATATCATCGGCCGAAAACACGTGAGTTGATTTTCTGAATCACTCTTTTAGAGAAACCGAAGAATAGGCATGAAAGTACTAGTGACAGGCGGGGCAGGATTCATCGGCAGCCACTTGGTGGATGAATTAATCCGACAAGGCCACCACGTTATAGTTTATGACAATTTTTCTACAGGCTTCAGACAGCATCTCGATCAGGCGCTAAAGACAACTCGTTTGCAAATCATAGAAGGAGACGTTTTAGATCTATCAAGGCTCAAATCCGCATTGGAGGATGTCTCCACGGTTTTTCACCTTGCTGCCAATGCTGACGTTCGATGGGGCATCGTTAATACTGCAATAGATTTTGAACAGAATATATTAGGCACTCATCGGGTGCTGGAGGCGATGAGGGCTCGATCTATTTCAGAAATCGTTTTCACAAGCTCAGCTACGGTCTATGGTGAACCGGATCGCTTTCCCACCCCGGAGAGTCAGCCCCTTATCCAGACATCGTTATACGGAGCTTCGAAGTTGGCCGCGGAAGCAATGACACAGGCTTACGGTGAATATTTCGGTATAAGGAGCTACTGTTTTCGTTTTGTGTCATGGATCGGAGAACGATACTCACATGGAGTTGTTCGCGATTTCGTGCAAAAACTGATGAGGAATCCAAAAGAACTGGAAATTTTGGGTGACGGAAAACAACGGAAGTCTTACCTTCACGTGGCTGACGGGATCCGGGGAATTTTCAGCGCAATGCAAAATTTGAAGGATCTTAAGAATGTTCTAAATTTGGGCCATGTCGAATATATGAACGTGAAAGATGTTGCTAATATAATCTGCCAAGAAATGGGGCTAAAAAGCGTGGATTATCGTTTCACCGGCGGCCCGAGAGGATGGCTCGGGGATAGCCCCTTCGTTCTGTTGGATATATCCAAAATACGAGAGACCGGCTTTCGGCCCGAAATCAGTATAGAAGAGGGAGTCCGACGGACAGTGAGATACCTGCTGGAAAACCAATGGGTATTGGAAGCCCGTAAGTAATTAGTCTATATTAGCCAGAGCCCATCCGAGAAGGTTATTTGTTGAGAATTATAGATCGTTATATCATCACGGAGTTTCTAAAGGTTTTCGCAGTCTGCCTATTGGGCTTTATACTCGTATCTCTGTTGGTGGAACTAACTGATAAAATTAAATATTATTTCGAGTACAATCCTTCCGGATATTTGATGCTCAAATACTTTCTCGTAAAAATCCCTGGATATTTATTTTTTGCAATCCCATTAGGAATATTAATGGGCGGTATGCTGTCGCTCCTTACCCTGGCGCGACATTCCGAAATAATTGCGATGCAGGCCAGCGGGATTGATGCACTTAGCGTGGCCAGGCCGGTAGTGCTGGTTGGTTTTTCGGCAAGCTTAATCATGTTTGTCGCTAACGAGACCTTTATTCCCTGGTCAAATAGGTATAGCGAATACATTCAAGACGTCGAAATAGCCGGAAAACCGGACACAACCTATTTTAAAAGCGATGAAATATGGATGCGATCCCCGAATTCCATTATTCACATTCACAAATTCGACCGTTCTAAACAGACACTGGATCGGGTTTCCATAACAAAATGGGACGAAAATTATAATTTCGTGGAACGTATTTTTGCTGATAAAGCGCGCTGGTGGAAAAATAAATGGCTATTGTATGGGGTTAACAAAATAGTTCGAACAACTGAGGGCGATTTTCATGTTGAAAATCTGCCGTCCATTTCCGGTGAACTCAGCAAACCAATTGAAGAATTGGAACGGGTTGAAACACTAGCCAAAGAAATGAACCTGATCCAATTAGGTAATCACATTGATAAACTTATTCAGGAAGGACAGGCACCCACTCGTTACCTTGTCGATTGGCACGACAAGATTGCATTTCCTCTAGCATGTCTCATCATGGCCGCATTGAGTGTCCCTTTTGCTGTCAAAGCAAGCCCTAGAGGGGGAGGATTGGCAGTGGGGCTAGGGATGTCCCTTGTAATCGCATTTTCATACTGGATAGTTCACAGCTTGTTCATCGCGCTTGGCCATGGTGCTTACCTTCCGGCCGTAGCTGCGGCTTGGGCCCCTAATGTTGTATTCGGGCTTTCCGCTGTGGTTCTATTGCTTCAGGCCGGCACTTAAGAAGCTACGTTATTCAATTCTTTTGAATTGTGCGAACAATCCGGGGTCTGGGGTTCCTTCATAAACTTCCGTTGAAGTATATTGGTTGGGACCGTCAAAGCGCAGATATATGACCTCTTCCTCATTTGAGTCTGCCCGATGGTGCCGTAGCTCATTACCGGCTAATTTCCACTTTCCCTCCTGAACATCATCTTTGGCCCCAACACGAGCAATTCTCCTAAAGGTGCCATCATTATGGTATTCGATAATTAATGTGAACGCGTTGGGCCCTCTCGATACGAAGGGGTGGCCTTTGTAGCTGCTTCTATAAGGTTTACCCGGTTCCTTTGTTTGGGTTATTTCCCATACACCCACCAGGGGAGCCGCTGCCTTGTCAACCACCAAAACCTTTTGAGCTTTGTCTTGTTGAGCGTAGAGTGGGGGGAGAAGCAGACTCAACAGTAGTCCGCAACAGAGAACGAGGAGGAATCGCATTATGCTCATTACTGGCTCCATGATGAATCGGATGACACCTCATATGAGATTTTGTCATCATGATTCAGCATGCTTAGCTGATCTGAAGAAATTAGATCGGGGTTTAGACAGAAAGGTAACAGAAGTCGCTTCAAGTGGCAACATGAACCTTTTCTCTTGACACAAATTAAATTGACCATGCATGAGTATCATATGGTCGTCAGACAAGACATAGCAAGAAGACTGGCTTTTCTGAAAAACGGTGAAGCCCTGGTAGGATTACTTTTTTTATTGGCAGGGCTCTTCGTGGCCAGGGAGGGATTTCTAAGGCTAAAAGCCTTGTGGGTTCTGTTTGCTCCGAATTTTCCGCTTTCTATGCAGGATTATACCGGTCAGCGAATCCTTGGCGCCCTCCCGTTTCTATCCGGGGCATTCATCAGCATAGTCGGATCAATCTGTGCAATTTTGATAGGGATATTGTGGGCGGGGACGGGAGTTGGAGAAGCTTTTAGATCCTGGAGGAAGACACCGCCCCCCAGCGTTTTCAAAGATCCCGACATGGTGGCCGAATCACTAAGAGTTTCGCGCGCGCAGCACCGGCAATCTCACTATATTGGAATGCTGGCAGCTTTGTGGCCACGGGCTCGTTTGGTCAGCCCCATTGCGTACGAACTCATGGGGCTCTTGTTGGGATATTGTTGCAAGCTCGTTTTCGCAGGTGTTCTGATTGCGGTGGTTTCTTATGTTCTGTACGCAGCCCCCTTGCTAATTAGCCGTTATCTCCACGTGAATGTCAGTTTGTTGGCGCCTTCGGCCAAGCCTCTCTACTTCCTTTTGGGATTCATGATCTTTGTATATCTTCTGATCGGTTTGAGTCTGATAGCCTTTCGGCGACAGGAATTTGCTCGGACCGCAGAAACATTTGCGATCGTGGGCAGGGGAGATTCTCATTTATTCTTTGCACTGCTGGAGGAAGGATGCAGACTGCTTACGGCAAAACCGTTTCCGCACAGAATCGCTGTAAGGCTACAATTAGAGGCAAATCCTCGAATACGAGGAACCCTAATCGAGAACTATCCCGAATCTGTTCGTTACTGGGCGAGACCTGCCGCGTACGTTTGTCTACCGGTCTTCTTCTTGCTGCTGACTGCCGGTTTTACGAGGCTGATAAATTTTCGGTTAATTACTGATGCCATTCCACATCTCGAATTTCTGCGGGCTTATCTCCTCGATTACCTGTTGGAAGTAGCCTTTGCCTTGGGTTTGATCATAGTCGGACTGCAATTGGCTGACGTTACCCGCAGATTATTCGGCGTGCGAACGTTTCGTTCGACAGCGGTCTTCTGTTACGTAGGACAAACTCTGCCTAATCCGCCGACTGGAGGTCGCGATTCCAGGCGGCGATCAGACCAGCAAACGAAAACAGAATGGAAGGTTGTTGAGGGCGTGGACGAGCAGTTTGCCCGCTGGGCTAAGGACACGAATACTGAAACAAAGTTTCGGGTAAATATTTATTGGGCTGAGGTATTTTCCGAGTCGATCAGCGCTGCAGCCCCTCGTCTCCTTACCGGGATGCACAAATCTCAATCGGTAGAGGCCGCTATGGAGCGCATACTCAAGATCCCGTTAACTGCAGATTTTGATATTGAAATGCCTGCACCCGGTGCTGGAAAAGAGGAAACTGGTTTTGAGGCTTCAAAAGACCTGTAGGATGCGCGGAGTGAAGCAAACCGCATCAATCGCGAAATACCTCAAATACCGCACCCACGCGGGACGGTTACCTTCTGTAACCGCTGATCTCCTCCGATAGCAAATTTCATATGATACGGATAAGGCTGGAAACCCAAAAAGAGGAGGATAGGACTCCTCCTCCTTTCCGCGTAATGTCTCGCGTGAATCTGAAAAGTATCCTTGCAATAATGCAGGGCTGAATCAGAGTTCCAGCCAAGAGTGTGAATATAGTGAATGTCCGAGCAAAACTTTGGCCGTTTTCACGTAATCGAACTCAATTTTGCTCATTCCTGAAGTATCGACTTCCTCGCCATCAAAAATCCGACCCACCAGATTCTCCAGGTCCATAGATTCATCATGAGCGATTTTCATGATGTCGTTATCGAAGCCGTCCAGGATAGCGGAGGTTATACCGCATTTCTTCAGAATGCACAGATAAACCTGATTCAGTACTCCTCTCAGTTCGTCCGGAGACCCATTAGAACAATTGGACAGGCCGCATGTAGATTGCGATCCCGGGGCAAGGTCCGGAAGCCACTGCATAAATGTAGTGCAGCCTTGGAGCTCTTGCTGCTGGGAGGAGACCGGAACCACTATCGGATCGAACCAAATGCGGTCCAGGCCGATTCCGTGCTCCGCGGCTTGAGTCATCATAGTGTCCAAGAGAACGGCTCTTTCATTCTCGTCTCGTGGGATTCCTTGCGGCCCCCACATCAGTCCGACCATTTCACAATCAAACTTGGTCACGAGCGGCATCTGTAGCGCCATTCTTTCGGGTGTAGCCATTATCGAGTTTATTATTGCTGCTCCTTTTTTCGGCTTATACACCTGCAGACCCGCCTCTATGGCTGCGCTATTGGTCGTATCCAGGAACAGCGGAAGATCTGTAGCCTCTTGAACAGTCTGAACCAACCATTCCATCATCTCAGGTCCGCCCTTCCGAGCCGGCCCCAAGTTAAGATCCAGAACGTCCGCGCCTCTTTGAGTTAATTTCTCCGCCCATTCAAGAATCGGCTTGGGATCTCTCTCGCGTATGGCGTCCCCCGTGTACTTGGACATTATATTGATATTCTCAGCCACGGCCTTTATCATAAAAATTACCTCCTGATTCGTTCCCGGGATTCCCTGCAACATCGCCCCAGGAATAAATTATTAGCATAGTGAAAACAAACGTTAAAGATTTTCCGATCATTCCTGAAAAACTAAACGAGTCGGGGACATTGTCTCCCATATCCAGGAACTTTGGACACTTTTTTCGTCTAAGAATCTAAGCAGCAGAACGCGAATCCCTTTCGAACTATGCCAAAAGGAAATCGCGTCTGCCTGATAGGAATTTCGGTTAGACCGGAGGAAGATTACTCTCTTCTCATCCGTTCAACTCCTGACTTGGATACTTTAGCCGCCGAAATTCTGCCGGAGGAAGGCAGGAATGTGAGCGCCCTCTCTGGGACCGACAAGGATTTTCCAGCCCTTCGGCATTTCTTCTTCCAAATCGCCGCTGATCATAGCCACAGCGCCCGGAATTATCAGTTTCTTCAGTTTCGATTTGTCATCGATTCCGGATTTCTTAACAAATGGACCTATATTGTCTGCGACGAATTTGCCTGCCGCCCATCCGGTTAAAACCGAGAGTCCGTCCGTGTTGAGAACAAGGAGCCATGAGGGCACACGGCTGTTTTCAACTTCACCTGAGACAATGAAATAAGTAAGAGAGAAGTTGCTCGTGATAAGCACCGGAGAATTCTCATCAGGGTTGTTAATCGGGTATATACCTTGTTCCGTTGTCATCGGACGCTGAGGATCCGTAAAGATATTCAGCCTCTGTAGCAACAACGGGAAGAGCGTCTCGCCCCTGAAATCGCTCAGGATCGCTATTCCGCCGTACTTCGAAATAAAAGTGCCTGCTACAAGGACCTCATCGATAGGATTGTCTGCCATCTCGCACGGAAAAACGATGGTAGGAAATCCCAATGGCCTATACAGAGTTTCCAACGCTAAACGACGAATCAGGATATTGTCCCTGAAAAGCTGCGATAGCGTTCTGGCACCTGAGTCCAAAACTATATCCTTAAAGCCCTTTTCTACAAGGCTGTGGCTCAACTTGGCCACATCGCCCACTTTATCAGCCTTAGCCGCGATAGGACAATCAAACTCCTTAGCAAGTGCGGAAACGGCATCAGCATTTGATTGTGTAGCTGCGTAAATAAGAGGCCTGTTCTTACCTACTTCCCCGAGGGCTGCCTTAAAGGAATCAATGCTATCGCTCATTAAGACCAGCGCTGCGCCGGCGTCCGACGCTTTTTTGGCTATTTTTGCGAAGCGCCCCGGGTCACCGCCATCCTTTACTGCAATGAGATCGGGTTTCAGCGTTAATCCAACCCTCTCATATTTCAGAGTTTTGAAGGCATTGAGCTTGCTGTCCACTGCCGCATCGTCTTCAGAAACAGAAACCAAGCATCCGAGAGCAGTAGGATTATTGAATGTTTTCTCATGCCGGTACAGAACCGTTTCGCCCCCAGTTTTCACCATGTTCTCGCCAACGCCGATCTGAACAGTCCTTATAGGAGGAGCAGCAGCTGAAGCCAGCTTCTCCTTCGCTTCTTCAGAGACATATGGGCACTGAGAAAGCTCAGCTTTACCCGCAGCTAGATTCATGGCAAAGGCCAGGCAAGTGGGCACTCCGCATTCTGCGCAATTCTTCTTCGGCATCATCTTGAAGATTTGAATTCCGGAAAGCGCCATAGATCAGAACCTCCCCCTCGAGGCAGTACCCCAAGGAATGAAATATTATTTTCTTAAATGGACAAGTTCAAGGGCTCCGGGGAGAGACGGAGCCCCTGTATCAGGTTAAGCATAGCACTGAATGCCGAGCTAGGTCTCATCCGACAATCGGATCCATCTTCAATGCCGGATGCTCCATTTTTTCGAGGAAAGGATAGATCTCGTCTTCTGATACTCCCACCGTTTCGTCCGCTATCCTGTCCGCCAGCTTTGATACTCCACGTTCCTCGCCGAGTTTATTCAGCTTTTCTTTAAGCATTTCTTTCAATGCCTTGGGCATCCAGACGAGCCTCAAGATGCCGCCCTCCGCGGCCACGAACTTCTTAGAACCTATGTAAAGCTTGCTGTGCCCCACAAAACCAGGCGTAATGTTACCACCGCCCGCGCTTCCGGCGAGGGTAGTGAATTTCATACCGCACGGGGTCGGGCCTTTATAATCCCTATCTACAGTCATAACTCCGTTGGCGACAGGAAGGACCGCTGCGATGCATTCGAAGCAACCGCAAGAGGTCATCGGGTCTTCCATAATTGAGTACGCGTTGTACTTGAGCACCTTACCTCGGGAGGCCTGCTGGACAAAGGCATTGACACCTTCCCACTGCCCCAGGCGCTCGTCTATAACTTTGCCTTTTTCAATGGGCTGGTTCGGACCGGTGGGATTAATCTCGTTCGAGGCCTTGCAATCAAGCCAGTTGTATGCTCCGCAGAGGCCGGTCCGCTCCGGGGTGACCACGCAAACATGAGATGGAGCAAAGCTCTGGCACAATGTGCAAGAGTAAAAGATTGCTTCGTCTTCGTCGGTCATGCCCTCGACACGCGCATCCCGCACAGTATAGGTCTCTTTGGCTTTCTTCAGCAGTTCGTCTACCTTCTTCTGTTCGGTGAATATCTTGACCTGGACCTTGTCTAATACCGATCCGAAGTCCTGATGATATTTCGCATGAAGTATAGACCCTATATGAGACAGGCTGAAGCCCTTTTCAACAGCGCCTTTGCCGATGCGGACCCAGGCTATGTCTCTCTGGCCGATATGCATCAAGCCTTGCGCATAATTGATCAAGTGATGGATCTGCCGTTCCAGAATGGGTTCGAAGTCGGACTGCATTTTGCGGCCGGCGACCTCGACCAGAATGCCGAGCGGCATCCGGGTCCCTGCCTCGACATCCTTCAGGTCAGGTCCGATGACCTCGACTTTTCCGTCCTCGACCTCATTCATGTCTTTCATCAGAGTAAGTTCCACTGCCAGGGTCTTGCCGCCGCCTGCTTCCATGTAGATGTCTTCGCCACGGATGCGCTCGCCTTCAAAAGCCGGACCGTAAGCCACCGGAACAGGGACCTCAGTGACAGTTACTTTTAGGCCGCGGATTTCAATGGCTTTGGCCACCATTTCCTTGTGGGAAATATTTGAAACCACGTGCTCGTATGTGCAGACGCCGGTAGGCAATATCTGAGGAATCGGCGTGTCAGCTATTGTCGGGAACCCATAGTTTATGGCGCCTGCCGCCGCGGCATACCATTCGTCGGAAACGTCGCCCATAGCGAGCACAAACGCAAAAACCCTGTCTTTATTATAGACAAGGATTTTCCGGAAATCGCCCGGCTCGATACCACCGAAACTCAATGCAGCACGGGTTGCAAACCCGAGCGCAAAAATAGCTGCTGATATATCAGGCCCGAAAGGCACCAAACGTGTCGGCCATCCGACCTGCACTCCCGCTTGCCGGAGCTGCTCCGAAAAGCTAGTCCCATTGTGATTTGCAGCCATGAATACGTACAAATTCTTCTTTTGAAGCTCCAACGCCATCTCGGCTGCGATCTCTTTGGTAGGAGCGGACCCCACTATGGCAGCAAAACCTGGCGCCGTGCCGTCCACGAACTCGACGCCCCTTTTCCTGAGAATAATATCGTCCGCCGCGCCCAACCAAAGTTTGTCATCGGTCGGATCCTCTGCGGGAAGATAGAAGTTTGGGTCTTCAAGATAGCGAATCGCCTCATAGATCTCATAATTAAACAGAGATGCCATACCCGCGTCCAATACCGGTCCCAAGTACGGCAGATGAACGTTTTCTCTGATTAGTGGTGGCAGAAGGGACTCAGAACGGTCCAGGATCACTCCACAGTCACCCAGGGTTTTCACGGGGTATCCAAGAATCCCATAAATTACCGGTAAATAATAACCAGTATTGGGGAATCCCACCTCTTTCTTTTTTCCGAATTTTTTGACGGCTTTTTCGTATTTTTTTCGGGCCTTTTCGTAGACCTTGTGAGAGCCGGCAATGACGTTTGCTGCAATAATCTTCGACACGGTTTATTTCCTCCTATGGAAACTCTGGGATCTGAGAGGGAGGCGCGAACCTACCCTCCGCTAGATCCTTAAGATTGATTTACCCGGCTATTTCCCGCCGCATGGCCATATCCATGAGTACGCGCTCCCTGGCCTTGTCGATGCCCAGGGCTTTTCTTTTGGAATCAATGTGGGCAATACATCTGCGAGCCATCTCGTAAGGGTCTTTTTCGACAAAATCCCACTTTCCTCCGTAAACCTTCTCAATATCCTTGAAAAGGTAATTTGTGCAGATCTCCTCATTGATTGTGGGAAATCCGGCGCCGAATAGTACGTAAGCTCCTGATGCCACAAAGTACTGTCCGATGGAAACGGCCTTTTCGCTCATCCATTCAGGTGCGACACCTACTGCCGGAAGATCCGAGATGTCGTCACCCAGTCCGCCGTCTCTCACCACCGAGGTCGCAGCCATAAGTATCCTGGTATTGTCAACACAGGAACCCATATGTAGGCAGGGCGGGATTCCAACTGTCTCGCAGACTTCAGCAAGGCCTTCTCCGGCGTACTTGGCGGCCTCAGGCGTGAGCAGACCGTGTTTGCCGAGGGCTATGGCTGAGCAGCCCGTTGTGAGGACTATCACGTCATTTTTGATGAGTTCTTTCGCCAAAGTCACATGCAGGTCATCATGCTTTATTCGAGCATTTCCGCAGCCGACTATTCCAGCTATTCCTCTTATGCGACCGTTAATGATGTTATCGTTTAGTGGCCGATAGCTGGCCCGGAACATACCTCCCAACAAATAGCTAATGGTTTCATGGCTGAATCCCACAACCATGTCCTGCTGCTCGGAAGGTATGGACACTTTGTTTTTATCTCGATTTGGGAAGTTGTCTATAGCATCGCGAACGATCTGTTTGGCTATTTCGAGCCCTCTTCGTTCATCAAAATTGTAATGTTTGTACGCGCCTTGCATTTTCGCGATGGGGCTGGTGGTGACCACCTGAGTGTGGAAGCACTTGGCCAGATCAGCCAGACCCTGCATAACGCACTGCACGTCAACCACTATGGCTTCCAATGCGCCGGTAATCACGGCAAATTCCTGCTGCAAGTAGTTGCCGGCGATAGGTATGCCATGGCGCATCAGTATTTCATTCGAGGTACAACATATGCCGCCAAGGCTTATTCCGCCCGCTGCGCCCTTGCTTTTCGCGTACGCGATCATCTCCGGGTCCTGGACCGCCTGAACAATAATTTCCGACAGAGACGGCTCATGACCATGAACGATAATGTTTACCGTGTCCTCTTTCATGCATCCGAGGTTGACTTTTCCGAGAATCGGCACCGGTGTTCCATAAAGAATATCAGACAAGTCGGTGGCAATCATGGACCCGCCCCAACCATCTGCAAGAGCGCATTTGGTGGCTAATCGGATGATGTGTTCCATCTCCTGATTCACGCCCATATGCGTCATGTGCATGGTTTCTACAACCGGCCGGTCAATACCGGGCGGGATAACTCCTTCTTTTCGCCAGATTTCCTGCCGTTTAAGGGGCGCTCTTTTTATATAAGCCAATTCGCCGTCCTGCTGGCCGTATTGCGCTAATGCTTTTTCACCAACCTCAATCGCTATATCTTTGATTTCGCGACCTTCGGTAGGAACATCGAAATCCATAGCAACGGCCAAAAGCTTAGGAATGTCTTTTATTTGATAATCAGGAGCTTCTCCTTTAGCCGCGTGTAGAAAGGTATGTGCAACATGTCGCCCATGATCGCTATGAGAGGCTGATCCCGCTGCGACCATACGTGCGAAGTTCCTGGCAGCGATGGTTTCCGGGGTGGCGCCGCATAGACCGCATCGTTTTCTTCTTTCCTCCGGTGTTTCGGTTTTCCCTTTGGGTGGAAGAACACGGCAAGGGCCCATGTTACAAATCTTGCAACATGAACCGCCCTTACCGATGGGACATGCAGCTGTAACACGCGATCTGTGGAAAGCAGTGGAATAGCCCTCCCTGTCAGCAATTTTTAATCCCTCAAGTGTCACGGGATCAATGGTGTGCTGCGTCCAATCGGCGGGAGCTAATTCCTTTTTCTTGGGCGGTGGAACGAAAGCTGCGGGCGCTGGTTCCGCGGCGGTAGCAATAGGCGCCGGCGGACCGGAAGGAACCTGACCTGAAACCAGTGTTCCCAGTCCTGAAGCCAGATTCTTCACCGCCTTAAAAACGCCTGCTAATTCCTTAAGGCCCTGAATGTCGTCTTTGGTCAATTGTGCCATTATTGATTCCTCATCTTCTTTCGCCGGCCCCGGTGTGGCAGCTGCGGCAGCTTTTTTGATTTCAGGTATCGGTGTTTCCTTTACAGGAGGTTTAACAATTTCGGCCGGCTTCTCAGGTTTGACCTCTTCAGCCTTAACAGGGGCGGGGTGGGGAGCAGAAGCGGGGGCCGGTTTGGCCGGGGCTGCCTTGACCTGGGCGGCCTTAGTTTCAGCCGGAGCCGGCGCAGCGGCCAAAGACAGGTCTATGCCCATGGACTCCAGGTCCGTCTCTATCATCACGTCGGATACGTACTTGCGAACGTGCGAAAGTGTCTTCGGATTTC
>JBKQRG010000133.1:0-16081 GCA_052144015.1 Desulfomonilaceae bacterium | reverse complement strand
GTGCGCGCTCATCCAACAAAGAAGCTAGCAACTCGAAGCGCTTTCTGATATTGTCTTCATCATTCATGCCCCCGCTCTATAGTAAACGCGAAATCAAGTTGCAAGCACTATTTTGTGACGAGCCCTTAGATAAGTTGACGATGCTCAAGACGCGCGTCGCGCTCATACCGGCTGTGACGCATCTTGTGGGTTCGCACATGGACCATTTCACTGAGAGATTTCGATGCGCCGATTGCAGAGATCCGGATTCTTTCCGTTCGGCTACGACCACCTGGAGAGAGCGTATCTCATCCGACGAGCCGATTTGATCGGAAGAGGAGTGAAGACGGTTCCTGAACGTCTGAAACGTTTCAACAAGACTCTCGAGCAGCTCAGAGAGATCGCCGCGGATCAAACAGTGAGGTCAAGGTAAATCCTTTCACGGTCGGTCGTTGGAAGCGAGTCTCTCTGGGGTCAGGTCTCCCCTTGGCTCATATGGAGCTTTCGCTCGATGCGCTTTATTCGCCTGAGGAGGCTCGCGTCTCTCTTGACCTCATCGCTCATGCGACAAACCACACTGCTCACACTGCTGTAATTGGATATCCCGAAAGCTTTCCCTATGGCTGACAGCGTCTCTCCGGATAGTCGCCTCGCGAGATAAATGGCCACATTTCTGGGTTCGTTTGTCGTTCCCCTCTTACTCGATAATAACGTCTCTAAATCTATTGCATAGTTCGCACTGACAGCGGATTTTATTACCTCCAAGTCAGGAGCCAACAGCCGCGTGTCAGGAATCTCATTGTGACCACCGAGATCCCGAAATTTCACCTTCACCCAGTCGGTAAATGCACCTGATCCCAGAACTGACGAAATCTTTGTTCGGGAAAACAAATCAACGAGTTCATCTGATTCCGGTCCCGCCATAAAATCCATAGAGGGGTCACGTCTGTTTTTGGCTCATCCCGAACTGTCTCTCGACAGGCTTTGCAAGCCTCAACAGGCTCACGGACTGCCCTCACTTCATCCTGGGTGCAAGAAACCACACTGCTCACACGCTGAATTTGGACACCCCCAAAGCTTTCCCTAGGGTTGCCGGCGTCTCTCCGGAAAGACGCGTCGCGAGCCGGATAGCATAACGTGATATCATTCATGCGGATATAACATTCGTAAAGGCCGCGACATGGCACGCAACATCACGGAGGTGAAAAAGATGAGTCAAGAGCAGACTTGACCCCTATTCTGCCTATTCTGCTTCAAATTAGAGGATTCTTCCAAGGACCGGGACACCTCCGAAAGCACTGACGTTAGACCGATTGGTGACGCTTGTGCAGCATCCAACATGCAAGCTCCGCGGAAACTAGCGACAGGAACTCCCGTTTGACACATGAATCTTGATATTAAAATGGCGGCACCTTCCGTTGCTGTCACTTCAACGCATACGACTAACTATTGGTCTGACCACACTTCGTGAGTAAACCATGATTACGCATGAGTCCGGGGTCAAGTTCCACGGATTGCCCGCCAGGGATCTCTTCACAACCAGTTGACATTTATATATATACTCGTTTGAGATGACCGTGAGAGAAAGGGGCAAAAAACCTTGACACCAACGTAGGTCTCGGATAATGTCTGGTCTGACCAGCACGTTATCTCATAATCATCGTCCGATGATTCTCTTCGTTGAAATAAAACCCGCGGTCGCTGCTCAAAGGGCGCCACATCTCCGGTTGAGACGAAAGAGAAAAGCCGCATGCCAGCCGCAACTGTGTACCGAAGGAACCTTTGACCCTTGGGGTCGGGCTCGTCAAGATACTATCACCTAAGCCTTGTTGAGTCCAAAGCCACCACTTTCTGCTGAGTGAAGAAGTTTAGAAGAGTCTTTCAGCACCCGTTGAAATAGCCGTTGCCCCCAGTGGTTCGAATAGAAAGGTGAAGAGCCATTTGAATAAGGAGGTAGGACGATGGAAGCTCTCAAATCAGAGTCTGTGGGCGTGATCGACTCCAAGATCGAAGAAATAGCCTATTCCAAAGTTACTTGGCGCCTGATTCCGTACTTGTTCGCGTGTTACATTTTTTGTTTTCTAGATCGAGTCAATGTGGGCTTTGCCAAGCTCCAGATGCAGCAGGAACTCGGGTTTAGCGATACGGTGTACGGATTGGCAGCCGGAATTTTCTTCATCGGCTATTTCCTTTTCGAGATCCCGAGCAACCTACTGCTTCAGAAGGTGGGCGCACGACGGTGGATCGCCCGGATCATGATCACCTGGGGCATAGTCTCGGCCCTGACCATGTATGCGAATTCAGCGGGATCATTCTATGCCTTCCGGTTCCTCTTGGGTGTCCTGGAGGCCGGGTTCTTCCCCGGCATTATTCTGTACTTGACTTACTGGTACCCCGCACACAGACGAGCTCGGATGACCGCTTTGTTCATGACGGCGATCCCGATCTCCGGGCTAATAGGTGGACCGCTGTCAGGGTGGATCCTCGATGCCTTTTCGGGTGCTTCCGGGTTGGCTGGTTGGCAGTGGCTGTTCCTCCTGGAAGGGCTGCCGTCTGTGATTTTCGGTGTGGTGACATTGTGGTATCTGGACGACGAGATTGCGCCTGCCAAATGGCTCCGCGAGGACGAGAAGCAATTGTTGCAGCACTACATCGCGCTGGAGAGCAAAGTCAAGACTCGCCACTCTCTGAAGCATGCCCTCCTCGAATGGAAGGTTTGGATATTCTGTTTTATCTATTTCTGCTTCTGTGCCGGAGTGTATGCGATGAGCTTCTGGCTACCCCAGATGATCAAGAGCACCGGTGTGAAGACCGCTTTTTCAGTCGGGTTGCTTACTGCGATACCCTGCGCGGCAGCAGCAATAGGAATGGTATTGATAGGCGGCCATTCCGACCGTACCCTTGAGCGTCGTTGGCACACGCTCATCTGTTCTGTCGTTGGTGCCCTGGGCCTTGTGATCTGCGCAACTTATCCGTCCAGCACGTGGATTTCAGTGGTGGCCGCATGTGCAGGTTGGCTGGGTATGATGGCCTTGGTGTCGCTTTTCTGGAGTGTACCCACAGCGATTTTGGCAGGGACAGCTGCCGCTGCCGGGATTGCCTTGGTCAACTCCATGGGTAACTTGAGCGGATTCGTTGCCCCTTACATGCTGGGGTACATTAAGGACGCGACCCAGAGCTTGTCCTTGGGGCTTTACTTATTAGGTGGACTGGCGGTGGTCGGCGGTCTGCTGGTCTTAGCCTTCGGGCCCGTCCCCCGAAGCAGCTCAGAAAGATAGGGAAGGATCCTGCCATGTTTACGCAGGAAGCCCTGCACAAGTTCATATCCATTGTCGGCCGGGAGCGTTGCAAGACGTCGAAGGAAGATCTGCTGACAAACGCATAATACGCGTTCACGTGCGAGTCCGTTCTCATGAAGTAACCCGAACCAAAGCAACACCTTTGGTGTCAATAGGAAAGGGACAGACAATGGAAAATCTGAGAGAAAAGTTGAGGATACCGGAGGACCGCCTGGATCAGATCAACCACTGGCTCACCGACTCGAACAACGAACTCATCAACCAAATGATCGAGGTCGTCGAACGTTACGGCGGCCCGGAAGAGATCAACCGCAAGGCATCGGAGGCGCGGAAGTTGGGAAGCCTTCTGACCCGTTTGAAGGAAGAGAAATCCTCTTACCTGAAGGATCTCGACTGGCTGACGGAGAGACGCGACCAGGGGGCGTTCATGTCCATGGAGGAATACTACGCTCGTGTGCTCGGAGATCCTGCTAAGGCCGCGAGCATGAACGAGAGCAACGCAGTGACTTTGGAAATCAGCGCTCTTCAGTATTTCCCCTGGTTAATAGGGGAGGCCAAGCAGTCTATTGAAAAACGGCAACTGATGCCGGCCCGTTTCATCCGGGTTCGGAAGATGACGGAACAAGTTGCAGACCATGGCGACATTCTGGCAACCGCGGCGGCTATGCAAATCATGGGTGCGACTTATGTGGAAACCCTGGATACAAAAGGCACCGATGGATCAAATTGCCATTTGGGCGGTCCCGACACAATTACCGGGTATTTCGGCGGTGTGGGACAACCCAATCATTACCCGATCAAGTGGCTGGACGAATTCCTCCACTATTACACAACATACGGGATCAAGCAGGTTCTCAACATCAACCCCGGTACCGTGTTGGTGGGATATCTGGTGAATAAGCTAGGAATTGACAACGAGTTCAAGATCTCAGTCTTCATGGGGAACGACAACCCGTTCGCCGTGTTTTGGACACTGATGACGGCGCGTCTGTTCTCCCGGGATGACGGCAGAACTTCTCTGATCGGATTCAATTTGAGCAATTCGGTGAACAACGAGACCATTCGACATGCCGCGTCAATTCGCAAGGCCCTTGGCTTGGACAAGAACGTAAGATTCGAGCACCACATTACGGAGACGTGGAAATCCATCGTCTGTCAACCGTACAATCGGCGAGACGAATTGGTGGAAATAGCGGCAGAGGTGCCCAACATCTCAGCCAAACACGAGGGAGGCGAAGTGGAGGTCGAACGATCCCTGCAACATCCTTCCGACATTCTCGACTACTTTCTCACTATTTCGGATGTGCAAACGCAAGGACTGATGCCTGCCCTCGAATTGAACTATCTGGAAAAGCATAATTCAGTGAATGTAACTGCGGACGCACTCACGAAGGCAGGAATCGCTGTGATCTGCGCATGGAATCTCCACAAGTAGCCGCTCCTCTCGGTGAGGGGTCGCCGAAAACGAAGCAGTATGTGGATCTGACCAACGCAAGCGGGTGGCAGCGGGACACTTGAGAGACCGATTCCCGGGAAGACAACCCGGAATCGGCAAGATCGCTGCATAATTCAGGGTACAATCTTGTACCACCAAAAACACGTTTCAGAGAGAATCGGAGGTGAAAGATGCATGGCTCACAGAGTTCTTGTCCGGGCAGCTGTCTGCTGATTGGCTTCTTAACGATGTTTCTGGTGGGAGTGACATGTCCCGTCTCAGGTCTTGCGGGTGAACCGATCAAGATTGGTGTCATAGACGCTCTATCCGGACCTGCCAAGCCTGCTTTCGGGGGCCCGTCGCTTTTGGGCTGGCAGATGGTCGCTGAACAAATCAATTCGAAAGGCGGAATTAATGGAAGCCTTATAGAAATCGTACCACGAGATAGCCAGTTCTCTGACGCAAAGGCGCTCGCTGCAGCCGAGGAACTGATACTGAAGGAGGGAGTCCACTTTCTGGGAGGGACCTCTAATAGTGCATCTGCTCTAGCAATTTCAAAGCTCGCGAAGGAAAAGAAGAAGATCTTTATGGTGCACGTCGCCCGCAGCGAGCGGATTACCGGAGAAAAAGGCCATAGGTACGTTTTTCAGGCGGCTCCCAACTCAATCATCGAGGGCAAGTCCGGCGCTCGTTACGCGAAGTATAGAAAATATCTCAAATGGTACATAGTAGGCGAAGACTACGAATACGGCCATTCAATAGCTCGAAACTTTTGGACAGAACTTCAGAGAGTGCAGCCGACGGTGGAGAAGGTGGGAGAAGCTTGGGTGCCCCTTGGGACCGCAGACTATTCTCCGAATATGCAGGAGATAATCTCCAAAAACCCGACAGGTGTATTGGTGGCTTTTGGGGCATCAGGGATGGCAAGATTCATGTCGCAAGCCGTGAAAGCGAAGCTTTTGGAAAAGACACATCTTTTTCTCAATCTTATGGCAGATCCTGCGGTAAACGCTCAACTAGCTGAAACACCTGTGAGCGAAAATGCTCTGGGAAGCACCAGCTACCTCTGGTATTACCCAAGTACACCTGAAAACAAGGAATTCGTTAGGCAATATTACGAGTTCATGAAGAAAACGGGCGAGTCAGACCCGATTCCACCCGGGTCCACATTCTTTTCAGGATACTGCTCTGCGCGTTTTCTCACGGAAGCCATAAAGAAAGCGGGTACAGTTGACACGGAGGAAGTCATTGACGCTCTTGAGGGGATGACGATTGACACCCCTGTTGGTCCGATCACAATGAGATCGTGCGATCACCAGGCGACTACTCCGGTCTATTGGGGGCGCATGGAGCGTGGTGAGGTGCGCGGTCTTCCTATTATTCTGGCTCCGTATAATGTCGTGGTGGAAGACCTGCTGCCGACATGCGAGGAAATCGGCGTTCTTCGTAAGCGAAGCTCTCCGTAGGCGCGGCAGTAGATACTGGACAAGGTTTCGCGGTCAAAAAGACATCCCCATTTGAGGGAATCTTATCGCGGTCCCGGATGACGCCATGCCCTGCAGAATCCTTCATCTTCGGCCTCTTGAGCGGTCATGACGTAACACTCTCCCGGCACCGTCCGTATGATCGTGCGGTCGTACTGTTGGTCAAAAGGCAGGTGATAGATCTTTTTCCCAGTGCTGGGATTGACGGTGCACTTAATCCTTGGATAGTCATCACTTTGACCTGACTCCCAAAAACCGGTCCAGGTTCTGAATTAGTATAGGGTAAGACCTGGGCTAAGCAGGGAGGTCAAGGATGAAGGGGAATCGTTTTACAGTGGAACAGATCATCAGGATGCTTCGGGGGGCCGTGATTCAATTCTCCTCCGGCAAGGGCTAAAATCCTAGGGCCCCCAAAGGGCCCCTTTGAGAAAAGAATCGTACTGACCACGTAGAATAAGCTATCGGGGGATCCGGGAAGCCCGAACCGCACTGGCACAAGCACGCAGCATTGTTTGTCGGCAGCGGTCAGGTCTGCCCTTTCATTCAAGTTGCCTTTCGACGTATCGCGTTTTAAGGATGAGTCAAGAGCAGACCCCTATTCTATTTCAGCAGGAGCTCTCACAGGAAATCTTAATCAGTCTCTTGAGCCGAGGTATATGTCCAACCCCGGAGACGAAGCGACCGAATAGACGCGTTCCAACGTCTCGACGAAATGCTCCCGGCCTCGCCACAAGGGAAAGCTCCCAAGCCGTTTGACCAAAGCTGCGTGGACCCTCGGTATCGATACTTCCTTCTCTTCTGCCCCTTCTCGTGCAAGAGATCGCCAGAAGAGGTCCGGATCTTCGGGGAGCGGTTCCGGAGCGGGAGTACATTCCGGTTCAGGTTCTTCAATTCTGCTACCGGGCTTTTTCTTCTTCGTTAGTTCATCGTGAACCTGACCGAGTCCCCTCACCAGTTCTTCTCGATCCATGCCCCTCAATTTGAATATCAGGAATGGGTCACGGTCGAATTCTTCCCCGAGAAGATAGTAGACCGCTGCGATGTGCTTGCACGGATTGGACCAGTCGGGGCATGAGCAGTTCGTCTCCAAGTCTTTGAGCTTCTGAGGGAAAAGGGAGATCTTTTGCTCCTTGAAAACGTCCTCTATGTTGTCCGGCATCTCGCCGGCAAGTAACTTGGCCGCGAAGATCATCTGCTCAGAGAGAGCCTTGAGAATCTTGCCCCATTCAGGCGCGGAAAGGCTCTTTACCGTAATGGCTACGTCGTACGGCTTGGCTCTTGTTCCCTGAACAGCAGCGCTGACCGATCCCTTGGCTATGACAATAGATACTACCTGTCCTCGTCGAGCATACGACCGTCCACGACCGAGTCTGGCACCGATGTTGAAGCTTTCCAAAACCTGAATCCATCGTTTGGCCCACCAGCTCTGCCCGAAGCCACCTCGCTTCGTCTGGGCTTTGATGCCTCCCTTGACTTCTCGCGGGACAGCAGGCGTGTAATAATCTCGGTAATACCAACGGCTCATGTCATTCTCCCAGGGCTTCTTTCCGGAGCCTCCACAGCTCCTTCAGGTCTTTGTTCGACAGCTCGGTAATCCATCCTTCGCCGGTACCAACCACCTTCTCCGCAATATCCTTCTTCCGCTCGATCATCTCGTCAATCTTCTCTTCCAGGGTACCGGCACAGACGAACTTATGCACTTGCACATTCTTCGTCTGACCTATGCGGAATGCCCGGTCCGTGGCCTGATTTTCGACTGCCGGATTCCACCAGCGGTCGAAGTGGAACACATGGTTGGCCGAAGTGAGGTTGAGACCGGTCCCACCGGCCTTTAACGAAAGGACGAAGATCGACGGACCGCCGGCTTGTTCCTGGAATCGCTCCACCATGCGGTCGCGACCCTGTTTGGTTACGCTGCCGTGGAGCAAGAGGACTTCGCTGCCAAACACTTCTTGAAGATGCTTCCGGAGAAGCTTCCCCATTTCCGCGAACTGGCTGAACACAAGGGCTCGGTCGCCGATCTCCAACACCTCTTCAAGCATTTCGGTGAGACGTGCCAACTTGCCGGAACGACCCGGTATGGCTGAGTTGTCACCGAGGAAATGCGCTGGATGGTTGCAGACCTGTTTCAATTTGGAGAGAGTGGCTAAAATGAGGCCTTTCCGCTTGATGCCCTCAGAGGATTTGAGGTCTTCTTCGGTATCCTTCACCACCGCGGCGTAAAGCGATGCCTGCTCTTTTGTCAAGGGGCAGAAAACCTTCATTTCCATCTTGTCAGGCAGATCGGCGATGATCGATTTGTCGGTCTTGAGCCGCCTCAAGACGAATGGCCCGGTGATGCGCTTAAGGCTCTCAACGGCTTGCGGGTCTCGCTCTGCCTGAATCGGCACAAAAAATTTCCGTTTGAACTCCGCCTGGCTCCCGAGAAATCCCGGATTGAGGAATTCCATGATGGACCACAGGTCTCCGACGTTGTTCTCCACGGGAGTTCCCGTGAGAGCGATTCGATAATCCGCTTTGAGAGACCTCGCGGCACGCGCCTGTTGCGTTTCGGGATTCTTGATGTTCTGGGCTTCATCGAGGATGAGGCCCGACCACTGTATGTCTTGAAACAGTTTCGCATCCCGGTGCAACAAGCCATAGCTCGATACCACCAGGGCATGTTTTGCCATCTCTTTCTTGAAGCCGGCACCCTTGTTTCTTCCGACTCCGTGATGAATCATCACGGGAAGGTCAGGAGTGAATCGAGACGCCTCTTTCTGCCAGTTGTTGACCACCGTGGTGGGGCAGATTAGGAGAACCGGCTTCTTACCGTTGGAGTTCCGGTAGTGCTGGATAAGGGCCAGAGTTTGAACCGTTTTTCCCAACCCCATGTCATCGGCAAGGCAGGCTCCCATACCCCATTGAGAAAGGAAACCGAGCCAGGACAGCCCTCTCATTTGGTATGGCCGGAGTTCTCCCGAGAATGCCCGATCGGGCGGAAGGTCGGCAACTCCCGCAGCGTTTTCCAACTGCTTGAGCAAGGTGCCGATCCATCCGGTAGCTTTCACTTCTTCGACTTGGAGCCCTCGCGGGGCTTCCCGCACCCCCAATGCAAGCTGGACGACATCTCTTACAGTCGCTTTCTCCGACGCTTTTTTCGACCAGAGGTCTACGGCCGTCCGGATCTGTTCCGGGCTGATCTCTACCCACTGCCCCCGTATTCTCACGAGAGGGGCTTTGAGCTTGGCCAGGGATTCCAGTTCCTGAAGCGTAATCCTTTGATCTCCGATTGCGACTTCCCAGTCAAATTGCACGATTTCTACGAGCGAAAGCCCGCTGCTCGCTTTCATCTTCGGACTTTTCACGTGCGCCCTGAGGGATAAGTGGAGCTTAGTTCCCTTGCCGGCCCACCAGGCTGGGAGCATCACGCCAAATCCCAATTGCCTGAGCAGAAGGGCCTTTTCCGTGAGGAAATCATGGGCACCCTGTGGGTCTAGCGCGTACCCGGCAGGACGAGCACTCTCCAAGCTCGCCGCGATCCCCCGGCACATGGACGAGGCCTGTCCCAAGGACGTGAGAAGATATTCCGTCACCTCGGGGCCGGACATCTTCAGTCCGGCAGTCTTTGCCAAACCGTTGTTCCAAGTCTCCCCCACCGGAACGAGAAGGCTCAGGTCGTCCCTGGGCTGAAGCAGATAGCGCACGTACCAGGATTCCCCATGAGATTTTGAGCGTCCCCTCTTGGGAGTCTCTGAAACGGGAGGCTCTTCCAGGCGGAGACAAAGGCGAAGCGGGGACAAAGCCGTGACCGCAATGGGCCTGGACCAATCACGGACATTCTCGGCAAGACCGGCCAATTCGCTCTTGTCACCCGGAATGCGGCTGTCCGGAGATTTCAGCGCGGAGAGCCACGCGTCGTGGACGCTCTCGAAGGCAGTTCCTTTACCACGTTTCGGAATCGATCGTTCCTCCCGGCAAGAAGATCGAACCAAATGATCGAGGATGCCCCCAAGAACCACCTTCAATTGATCGATGGCCGTTATTGCAGGCGATTCGGCCGAATGGATGTCGCTGAGTGACCGGGCCGCCGGAGGCATTCTTTGCGCAAGGAGCGTCAGGCTTTCGGCATCATCTCCAAGATACAAGGGGAGCCACACTGCGCGGAAATCGTTTTCACCGGCTTCTATCGACGGAAGGTATTGCTGACGAGCAACGAGAGACCCGACAAACCGAAGTGCCTCGGACCAGAAAGCCAAGTCATCTCCTATTAAGACTCCGGGAGCTATGACCTTCTTCCGTGAGCAAGCACAGAAAAGGTCAACAGCTTCACTCCATCCCATTTGGTAAGAGGTAACGGTCCAAGGGTAGAGCTTTGTCTTTCCCCTTCCAGGTCGTTGTTCCGCAATGAGGGGGCTTGACGGGATTGCCTGGCCGGCCCTGGTCGGGAGCCACGCAACGAGGTCTTGGAAACGCTTCCTTTCAGGCCCGATATTTGGAACGGCTTCGACGACCACAGAGACGAGGTCATTCGGACCGGCGCCGTATCGGTAGCGTTTCGCCTCTTCATGTCGATGGCCCGCCTGAGGAGATTTCCGCTTCTTCAGCGCATTTCTCTCTTCAGGGATCTCTCCCCAGAGAAACATCCGTTTCGAATGCACGGCTGAGTGGAGAATAATCATCTAATCCTGACCTTTGCGCCAATCGCCCGTCGAAGATCCGTATTCTATGGCGCGTCATCGCGCGGCGCGCACTACGGAGGTTCCTGGATGAGGCAAGTAATACTATTGGTTGCATGCCGGAATATCAAAAGCCTTGGGTGACGTCAAGCTTGTAAACGCCGAAATCCTCGACCTTGCCAAGTGACAGTAATCGGAGGAGTTATCTATCCCGACATATTGCCTTGTCAGTTGGGCTGCGGTCAAACAGGTCGTACCGGAACCGCAGAAGGGGTCGAGAACACGATCTTCCGTAAAAATAAAGGGGTCACGTCGGTCATTTCGAACTATCTCTCGACAGGCTTTGCAAGCCTCAACAGGCTCACGGCCTGCCTCGTATTCTGGACCATAGCGGAGCGAGCTAGGTCCGGGACAGAGGCGAGCTAATCGGTTCATGCGGACTAGCTTACCCCCAAAAACCGTCCAGGTGTAGGATTAGCTCTTAGGCGGAATCTATCGAAATCGCTTAAGGCGCGCCCGAGGTATGGCATGGGCAAAAAAGCGGATTTTGCCACGTTCGAATGCTCCGGGATGATACCTGAAGGCTCTTATAAGGGTCGTGCTTGAGAAGTTGTGCGTCGCCGCCTGGATAACTTGTGGACCTTCTTCCAGGAGCATTTCTTTGCTTTTGGCGTCGGGCCTCACAACAACAATGTGACCCGATTTCTCGGGATTGCGGGTCTTGTATGCCGCGATAACAAGAAAACCTTCGTTGGCCAGTTTTTGGGCCTCTTGCCCCGACTCCACCTCTCGCCATCCCTGAGAACTTCCCTCTGCTCGGAGCCAATCCACCTGAGCATTTGCCAGGAGCGTCTGCGGATGTTCTGGAGGTCTGAGTATGTAGATGCCCAATCGGTAAGCAACAGCCGCGACGAAGGCACTGCAATGGGTGTGAGCGCCCTTATTCAAGTATGGTCGCCCATCCGGCAGACCTGTCTTCCAATTTATATGACGCCCAGCCGGCCACAGCTCTTCTACCCGCATTGAGTCGAGCATATTCTCAAGGGCCTTGTCATAAGGCGAGACCTGCTTCTCGCTCGCAAGAGCTTCCATGCTCGGCGTCCTGCCGAACAGACAACACAGTGACAGAGTCACCAGCACCACGACAATGGGCTTGGACGTGTCCAACATAATTCTCGCTTCCTTTGATAATATGCTGAATCAGCCCATTTCAACATCATCGCTGACAGGCACATGCCTGAAAGTCGCTGTGAGATTACGCTTTAAAAGAAACTTCCTATTATGGCCACGAACTTTCCGTCGCTGTGTGCCCCAATGTGGGTAAACTCTCGGAGCCGCTGGCGTAAGCCATGGCCCTGGTGACCGTCCCAATGAACGACCATTTGCTCTTATTCCAGCGCTAACTGCCGTAGCTTGTCCGCCCTTTTCTTATCAATGCCCTCCAAAATATTCAGTTGCGTTTGATAAGATTCTTTGTCTTTTCGTTTCCAAAATATGCGACCAAGGCTGTAGTGCGCCGCGGCGAAATTCGGATCATATCCAAGCGCCTTCTTGAAATGACTCTCGGCTTCTCGGTAACGACCCGTTTCCAGGTATTCGAGGCCAAGCTTGTCACTTGCTTGCGCGTAATCCTGGTCGGTTTTGCCCGGGACCATTTCTTTGTAATATGCGGCCAACGCGTCATTCAGATACAGCTTTTCCACCTCTTGCCGCACAGTCGAGCCTTCTGACACCCGTAAAGCCAAGACGTTGTGTGCTGCGGAAGCGAAATTCAACATGGCCCGCGCGGTGTCTACCGAATTGTCCCACCCGGACTGTTCCACTCCGATCACGTGTCCTGTCATGTTCATTACCGGGCTCCCGCTGGAGCCATGAGTCACAGGAGCCGTAATTTGGACAAAATCACCTTCCCTAATTCCTTTGCGGAAGTTCTTTCTGAAGGCCGATACGATCCCCGTGGACACGGTCCATGACAATCCTTTTGGGTTACCTATTACGATTATGTCCTGTCCGACCTCCGGATTATGCCGGGCCAGCCTCAGATAAGGAGTGGTCATGCCGGCAGGGAGCTCGATTCGACCAATGGCGACATCGGTTTTGGAGTCCTCGGCCAAGGTCGCCTTGATCAGGTATTTTTTGCCGTCAAATGTTTGTGCATAAGAGCGCACTATGCCTTTTTTTTTGAAGCGCAGGCTTCGACAACATGTGGTGATTCGTCACAAAAAGCCCATCGCTGGTTATAAAAAAGCCTGTTCCCTGTGATTTGCTCCTGCCGCCGGCGTCAAAATGACGGATAAGGATAACGGCCCGCTTGGTTTTGGAAGCAAGTATCTGTAGTGACTCTCGAGCGCAGGCTTCATTCGCTGTCACTGATAAGGTTACGATTAGGGATATTATCCCCAGTCTGACGGACCGATTCATGATGCGCCTCGTATTCGGTATTCCCTTCTCACCATTCCGGATTTGTTATCGGATTCCCTGCATCCCCGTGAGGAAGGAAGTCTTCGTCCAACGATTCCTTTGTACATCCATCATTGCAGATGCATCGCTTGAAAGAAGGATTCAATGAGTCGGAAAATTTGTGGTCGTTCACCGGCCGGGGTCGCTTCTTACACCGGGGAACTAAGCCCCAGGACCTCAAGACATGAGAGAGCAATGCTCTTGATTTCATTTTTGACGACCTAATGGAATGAGCTGGATACGCTGAGTCGAGGCTTACGGGGAGTTGTCCACGATGCGCTCGTGGTAGAGGACTTGTGGGTATGAGATCGAACGCGTTTAGGATTCATGGCTGAGAACAAACAGAGGCTTTGTTCCCAATTTGTTCCCACTTCTTGGGTTTGATGGGGCCCGAGAGGGACTGACAGGTCTTAACAGGTCTTTAAATCGTTGGGGTTTTAAGGCAGACCGCTTGTTCATGGGATGGAACGGCGCCCTGTCACGCCGGAGGTCGCGAGTTCGAGTCTCGTCGCTCCCGCCAAAGCGAATGAAATCACAGGGAAGCCTAAACGAGCAGGCTTCCCTGTTTTTGTGTACTCCGGATTCAGGGACCCAAAAGCACCCCTTTCTAACCCAGTCTCCGCCGGTCTGCCCTTAGACGGATCCGGTCCCTTGGCCGGGCAGTGAAAGAGGCCATTCTCACTGTGTTCTACAGTATGGAACCTGCAACCGCTTAGGTTGGATTTCCGACCGGTTAAATCATTATGCTGCCGCTTGACCGGTCTGCTCTTGCACTGGCCTGTGGGCCAAGCTCAAATGTCCGTATGAGCCCGAGGAGTGTGACATGAACTTCTGTCTCTCCACACCCATATCGGCAGACAAAGGAGGCAGCCTACAATGAACGCTTTAACCCTGGTTATCATTTCGCTGTGTGTCTTTGCCATCGCATACAGGTTCTACGGCCTGTTCATAGCCAATAAGGTGCTAGGCCTCAAGTCGGAACGGCTTACACCGTCTGTAAAGATGGCTGATGGCGTCGATTATGTGAAGACCAATAAATTCGTGCTATTCGGTCACCATTTTGCCGCGATTGCAGCGGCAGGCCCGCTTTTGGGACCGGTTTTAGCAGCTCAGTTCGGCTATCTTCCAGGTGCCCTGTGGATCATAATCGGCTGCGTGCTCGCCGGTTCAGTGCACGATATGATCGTGCTGTTCGCCTCGGTCCGGCACAAGGGGCATTCTCTAGCGAAAATCGCGGAAACTGAAATAGGGACAGGCATCGGCGCGGTCGCTGCGGTTGCGATACTGTTTATTCTCATTCTTACGCTCGCAGGGCTTTCCATTGCTGTGGTCAATGCGATGTTCTCCAGTCCGTGGGGGACATTTACCGTGTTTGCTACAATGCCCATAGCTCTTCTCATGGGG
Organism: Desulfomonilaceae bacterium; assembly: GCA_052144015.1. GTDB lineage: Bacteria > Desulfobacterota > Desulfomonilia > Desulfomonilales > Desulfomonilaceae > DATJPW01. The sequence goes on along the minus strand of JBKQRG010000133.1, from coordinate 1,362 downwards.
GTGTACCTGCATGTGTGGCGTGAAGGCGATGTGAAAGGCGCCAGCGTCATTGGAGTGGTATTGCTTGGGGCAGCCGTACTGGCGGGTCCGTATGTTGTGGAGAACCCAACGCTTTCCTCCATATTCACTCTTTCAAAGAATCAGATTGCACTCATTATTCCCGCTTACGGCTTTCTGGCTTCAGTGTTGCCTGTATGGCTGCTTCTATGTCCGAGAGATTATCTGTCCACTTACCTGAAAATCGGCACCATAGCTATGCTGGCAACAGGCATAGTCTTCGTCAGGCCCGATTTCCTCATGGAACCGGTCACCAAATACGTCTCCGGCGGCGGGCCGATAATCCCCGGGGCAGTATTCCCATTCGTCTTCATCACCATAGCATGCGGGGCTTTGTCCGGTTTTCATGCAATAATCGGAAGCGGAACCACCCCGAAAATGATCGGAAACGAGCGTGACGTGCTTTTTATAGGCTATGGGGCCATGCTCACGGAAGGGTTTGTCGCCATAATGGCTCTGATAGCCGCTTGCGTCCTGGTACCGGCCGACTACTTTGCAATCAATACGGTCCCGGCGGTTTTTGACAAGCTGGGGATGGTTACCGTCAATATCGGGACTCTTTCGGAGGCTGTAGGCGAAACCGTCCAGGGCAGGCCCGGCGGTGCTGTATCGTTGGCTGTGGGAATGGCTTACATCTTTTCTTCCGTGCCTTTCATGAAGGGCTTGATGGCATATTGGTATCACTTTGCCATCATGTTTGAGGCCGTGTTCATTCTGACAGCCGTTGACACAGGCACCAGGGTGGGAAGATTCTTCCTCCAGGAAATGGTGGGCCGCGTAATACCTAAGTTCGAGGAAAAAAGGTGGTGGCCGGGCATCATCATAACGAGCTCTCTTTTCACAGGGGCTTGGGGATACCTGGTTTACACTGGAGACATAACCACCATCTGGCCTCTTTTCGGAATGAGTAACCAGCTGTTGGCAGCGAGCGGACTTATTATCGGAACAACCATGATACTCCGAATGAATAAGGCCAAGTATGCCTGGATTACCGCTGTGCCCGGGATCTTCATGGTATTTGTTACTATGATTGCCGGGTACGAGAGTATAGTTGGGAACTATCTGCCCAAGCAGCTATATTTGTTGACGGTCATGGCCATCATAGTTATGGCCCTCATGGCCTTGGTCATCGTGGGCGCTATCAGGAAATGGTATGAGCTCCTTCAGATCAAGACCCCGGTGACAGACAAGTACGGGGAGCAAGTACTTGCAATCGTGGTGGAGTAACCAGTGAATGAGAACGGAAAAGGGGGATCCCTTTTCCGTTCGTCTATCAACGTGCACAGTGGTCGTCGAAAGTCTTGA
>JBKQRG010000132.1:0-16461 GCA_052144015.1 Desulfomonilaceae bacterium | reverse complement strand
CTCGAAACATGATGGGCGCTCGTGTCTATACAATTCTCTCCAAATAAACGCGAGGAAAAAATCGAAACACAACCAAAGATCGTCCCCCGAACTCTTCCTGTCCCCCCGCATAAGTGAATGCTTACCCGAAATTATGCCGCGGTCTTGACATTTCGGGAGTCTGGGGGTCGGTGACCCGTTCAACGATGGTTCCCCCGACACCGAGAGAACCGTCGTATGGTCCCCCACATGACCCGAAAGAGCCAAAAATGTCGACACGTTGCTGAAAAAGCCCGTATTTTCCTGTGCCTGAGGGTACCTCGCCCCAGGCCACTCCATCAACCATCTGAACGATCAAATTCAGGTCGAATTGTCTTCCTCTTCACCACTCCCGTGCATCTGAATGCCCTCGAATCTCTTCATTTCCTTCACCATTGACCGGAAGAACATACATTTCTGCTTCTTCCCGAGGAATAATCCGGGGTCAAGATTATGTGCCCACTTTGACTTTTGAGACAGTTTTCGAAACAGGTCTTCACATTGATTTGAGGCACACATATCATCCGGCGAAATAGTGTCCGTTGTATAAGAAGCGTGCCGGCCCCCTTTGATCGCGATGCACCAACACTGGGCAGTTTCTCGTCAGCGGGCGCCACTGTTGGCCAGTCTTCCCTGAGCCTGCGATACCGGACAAACCAGTCCAGCATCGCACGGGAGCACCCAAGCAATGCTTCAAGCTTGGATGCCAAATCGAAAAAGAAAGGAATCTTGTCATTCTTATGGTTGCCAAAAGTAATAGCGTGTTGCCACCTGTCACCCCGGCGAAAGCCGGGGTCCAGTCCCGCGGGACGCGGGATTGTCCTGAGTAAAGCCTGGAACCGATCTTTCCTGGATTCCGGCTTCCGCCGGAATGACGATATAAAGCTAGCTCAAATCGGACAAAACTTTTGGCAACATGTATATAGAGATCGATCGGGGATGGGAAATCCTCTCCTTTGCCCTCTTTTGCTGACGAGGCTCAGCAAGAGCTTGCCTCTAGAAAACCGTGTAAGAGGGCAAAGGAGTTCTCATGTGGTCAGCAGCGAAGGAGACATCCCGTCATTTCCAAACAATTGGCTGTCCTCCGGCGCTGACCTGCTTCGCCCAGCTAGCGAGCACCAGGTTCGCAACACCAGACGGTATGGGCACATAATGGAGTTCAGTGGCCTGGTCCGAGCCGTTCTTATAGCACCACTCAAAGAACTGCAGAAGTACCTTTATATTACGTGAATTGGACTGATCCTTGTGAATGAGAATGTAAGAAGCGCCAACAATCGGCCAGCTCTTTTCTCCCGACTGATCGGTGAGCACGATGTAGAAGGCAGGCGAGTTCTCCCAGTCGGCATGTGCAGCTGCTGCCTGGAAAGACTGTATTGTGGGAAGAACGAATTTCCCTGCCCGGTTCTGAAGCTGAACGTACTTGAGTCTTTCCCGAAGAGCGTAGGCGAACTCGACATATCCGATGGAGCCTTCTGTTTTTTTCACAAGACCTGCCACTCCTTCATTGCCCTTGCCTCCGACTCCTGTCGGCCAAGAAACGGACTTCCCGATGCCGATCTTGTCTTTCCACTCCGGGGATATTTTTGTGAGATAGTTGGTAAATATCCAGGTTGTGCCGGAACCATCAGCCCGGTGAACCACCGTGATATCCAGATCGGGAAGTCTCAAGTCCTGATTAACTGCCATGATCCTGCGGTCATTCCATTTGGTTATCTTGCCCAGGTAAATGTCGGCCAGCAGGTCGGGAGTAAGCCTAACCTTTCCCTTGGCTATATCCGGTACATTGATCACAGGAACTACACCTCCCATGATCAAGGGGAATTGGAATAGGCCGTCCCTTTCGAGCTCTTCAGGTTTCAAGGGTTCATCCGACGCGCCGAAGTCGACGGTCTTGGCCTTTATCTGAGCTATTCCCCCACCCGAGCCGATTGCCTGATAGTTGAGTTTCAACCCGCTCTGTAGGTGGTACCTAGCCGCCCATTTCGCATAGAGAGGATAAGGGAACGTTGCCCCCGCTCCATTTATTAGAAGTTCTTCTGTGGCCGCTATTGCGGACGAAGAGATCTGTGCCGTGCAACAAAGAAGTGCTAGCCCGAGTAATAAGAAAATCACTCTCCGACCTGCAACCTCCCGAAAATAGCCGTTGCGTTTTGATGGAGCGCGCACCATTGATGCCTCCTGTCTGATTACGTATTAAAGATAGAGCTTGATACACCTTAAATAAAAGAGGATCATTGCTAGATGAGCGTTAACCGATCATTAGAATTGAATAAGGACAAGATATTGCGCTGTCGCTTCCTGAAACCGGCGGACCACGTTAAGGCATCCAACCGGTTGAAAAATGATCGCAGTTTCTCCTTTAACCGCTTGAGGAGCCTACCATGCCGGATGATTGCTGTGTATGGCTCCTAAACAGGAGCCATGACGGAAAGAGAACTGTTCTCGGCTTTACTTAAGATTATCAACCACCGACTCGTAAAACGCGAGATCATGGGTCGGAATTCTTGCATCATCATCCTTGAACACAAAACTAATTATTCCCGAACATTCTCGTAACAACTTACCAATAATCTTTTCCCAATATTATTCAGTGAGTCTTAGTTCAAGCACGCAATAGTTGAACCAACGGGAGGCAAGACCGGCCTGTCAGTCTAACTCCTTATTAGCTCAAGGAAGGATTAAATGAAGATGAATTGTGACATAAGAGTTTGGATTAAATTTTACGGCGTCGCAATGGTTGCTGCCATTTTCATGTTAACTGCCGCAGGAGTGTCGTCAGCAGAAATTCGACTGATCGGTTCGGGAGCCACGTTCCCGTTTCCTATCTATTCAACCTGGTTCAAGGACTACAACCATCTCCATAAAGACATCCAAATTAACTACCAAGGGAAAGGCAGCGGAGCAGGCATAAAGGACTTGATCAATCATACGGTTGATTTTGCCGGAAGCGATGCGGCCATGACCGATGAAGAGATGGCAGAGGTGAAGGAAGGTGTGCAGTTGCTCCCCATGACCGCAGGATCCATTGTTTTGGCTTATAACCTTCCGGGCATTCCCGAGGGCCTGAAATTGAGCCGTGAAGTGTACTCGAAGATCTTTCTTGCGCAAATCAAGAAGTGGAGCGATCCGCTCATCGCGAAAGATAATCCCGGAATGAAGCTGCCCGATCTGGATATCACAGTCGTACGTCGGGCTGATGCAAGCGGGACGACCTTCGTGTTCACCAAACACTTGAGCGCCATCAACGAGGAGTGGGCGAAAGGTCCCGGGCAGGGTTTGACTGTTAAGTGGCCTGAAACCGACAAGATCGTGGCTGCTCCAAAGAACGACGGTGTGACGGCCACCATACGACAGACCCCCGGGGCTATCGGGTACATAGAATACGGCTATGCCATTCAGGCCAAGGTCCATATGGCTTCGCTCCAGAACAAGGTAGGCAAGTTCATAGTTCCCTCTGCAGCGAGTGGATCAGCTGCGTTGTCGCACGTGAAGTTGCCTTCGGATATGCGCGCCTGGCTGTCGGATCCGGAGGGCGAGCAATCTTACCCCATAGCCACCTACACATGGATGCTCTTCTACAAGAAGTACCAGGATGCCAAAAAGGCCGAAGCCCTACGCGAGATGGTCGCATACTGTTTGAAGGAAGGGCAGAAGATCTCGGACAAGATGGGTTACATACCTCTTCCGGAAAACGTGGTGCAGGAGGTTCTCAAGGCATCGGCCCAGATTCAATGACCGTATCGGCTCATGCTGATGAGCGAGATCAAGCCTACCCGAGCTTGCTCTTGCTCACTCTCATATGATCCGAGACTGATTATGCTATTGGCCGCGCCAAAATGCAGAAGAAACATCGGCCATGAAAAGCGGCCGGTTTCTCTCGTTTCCAAGATCGCGATGGTGATACCTTATGGCTGCAAGACATCTCGTTCGAGTGATTCTCGACCAGGATTCCATTTCATCTCCCCCTACAAGAGGGGAAATATGGTCCGACACCGGTTTCCGTTATGTGACCTGGGCTTGTACGTTGTGCATTATCCTGATTCTCTTTGTCATCCTCTGGGAAATCGGAGGCAAGGCTGTTCAAGCAATGCGCGAATACGGCCCGGGGTTTCTGGTGGGCACCACATGGGACGCGAACAAAGCCAATTTCGGGATACTGCCTCATATTTGGGGGACGCTATATAGCTCATTTTTGGCGCTTGTCCTGGGCGGATTCGCGGGCATTGTTATTGCTATTTTTCTCACCCAGGACTTCTTGCCGGCAAGCCTCCAAGTTATTTTCAAGAATATTGTAGAGTTGCTAGCTGCTATTCCCAGCGTCGTATATGGGATCTGGGGCATCTTTGTGCTGATTCCGATTGTGAGGCCTATGTGCGACGTCCTGTACCAGAAACTAAGCTGGATTCCTTTATTCGGTACATCGCTGGCAGGACCGGGTATGCTCCCGGCGGCCTTGGTGCTTGCAATCATGATCTTGCCAACCATCGCGGCCGTAGCGCAAGATTCGCTGCTTGCCGTTCCGTACAAGGTGAAGGAGGCTGCGTACGGGATGGGGACCACGCGGTGGGAAGCGATACTCAAGGTGATGCTGCCCACAGCCTCGCATGGTATTTTCGGGGCCCTGGTTTTGGGACTGGGCAGGGCTCTGGGAGAGACCATGGCCTTGGCCATGCTGGTGGGGAATTCGAATCAGATCAGTCTGTCCCTCTTCTCACCCGCGAATACGCTAGCAGCGCTCTTGGCATTGAATTTCCCTGAAGCCGGAAAGGTAGAGACTGAAGCTCTTATGTATGCGGCGATTGTCCTCTTGGTGATCACCCTCGTTGTCAACGTCATCGGTCAGGCGATAGTTACGATGACCAGCAAGCACCGGAGCTAAAGCAATGGGCCATCCTCAGTACGCACGAGCAGAGTCGACCGAGCTTCATTTGCCGAAACTGGAGCGTAACCTCCTCCAAAGGAGATCACTGATCAATGCCTCACTGAGCGCGGGGACCTGGGCGATAGCAATATTCTCATGTGTGCCTCTTTTTTCCGTCCTGATCATGCTCGTCCTTCGAGGGGGCGCGAGATTGAGCTGGGAAAGTCTCACAGCGTTGCCGCCTACTGCCTTCGAGGTGGGAGGAGGATTCGGTAATGCCATTCTAGGAACTATCGTCATGGTGGGAATAGGGATGTTATTGAGCGTGCCTCTCGGGATATTGGCCGCGGCGTTTCTTTCCGAATTCGAGCCTGATAGCCGCATCGCTCATATAGCACGTTTTTGCGCCAAGACCTTGACCGGCTTGCCGTCTATCCTTGCCGGAGTTTTCGCGTATGCTGCCGTGGTCCTGATCACGGGAACCTATTCTGCTCCAGCCGGCGGCATCGCTTTATCCCTGCTCATGATTCCTACCGTGATGCTGACCGCCGAAGAAGCCATGAAGATGGTTCCAAGGACTATGAAGGACGCTGCATTCGGCATGGGATGCACACCAAGCCAAGTCGTATGGAAGGTGGTGCTTCCGACCGCGATGCCGGGGATCATAACGGGAGTGATGCTTGCTGTGGCCAGGGCGGCCGGCGAAACCGCGCCGTTGTTGTTCACGGCCTTGTTTAGTGATTATTGGTTATTCCATGGCGCTAAAGTCGATTTGATGCAACCGACCGCGTCCCTCGCTGTATTGATCTACAATTTTTCAGGCATGCCGTACGAGAACCAAATCGAGCTTGCCTGGACCGCTTCGTTGGTACTCGTCTCGTTGGTTCTTGTCCTCAATATTATCAGCCGATATATCAGCAGCCGTAAAGATCAGATGGTCACCATGCTGCTGGTTGTGAGAAGAGTCATACGACGGCGAGAGGCATAAAGGAGTAATAGAATGGAACTCAGTGCACAATCCGAAGAACGAGAAGCGACTGACTCACCGGATGCAAATGAACGTAAAGTAGCCATCAAATGCAGGATTCAAGAACTCTATTATGGGGATTTTCTCGCAGTTCGGGACAGTGAGATTGAAATAGCGTCCCGACAGATCACCGGTTTCATCGGTCCGTCAGGTTGTGGAAAGAGCACGGTCCTTCGATGCATCAACCGAATGAATGATCTTATACGTTCCTTCCGGTTCAGCGGCGAGTTGCTGTTCCACGGTCAGGACATTTATGCAACTAATATCGATCCCGTAGCGGTTCGTCGGTACGTGGGCATGGTGTTTCAGCAGCCGAATCCGTTTGCCATGAGTATTTACGACAACGTAGCGTTTGGGCTCAGGTTAAACCGTTACAAGGGTAAACTGGACGAAAAGGTGGAGCAAGCGTTAACCCGCGCGGGGCTATGGGACGAGGTGAAAGACAAACTGAGCAATGGCGGACTGTCCCTTTCCGGCGGCCAGCAACAGCGGCTTTGCATCGCGCGTGCTATTGCCACGGAACCTACGGTCCTGCTCATGGATGAACCCTGTTCCGCGCTGGACCCGATCGCGACACGTATCATTGAAGAGTTGATGCTCGAACTCAAGAAAAAATACACAATAGTGATTGTTACACATAATATGCAGCAGGCCATGCGGGTCGCGGACAAGACGGCATTTTTCTCAGTGGAGATCTCCAAAGGCGGAAGGACCGGGTTTCTCGTGGAATTTGGCCCAACCAAGCGGATCTTCGACGATCCCCAGGAAGAATTGACCAAAGAGTATCTGAGCGGTCAGTTCAGCTGATCTTGAGGAGGCTCCACCGTGATTGCTCGGCCACAAACCGCCCTTGTCACAATAGTAATGTTAGCCCTGTTCCTCGTCGCTTGTGAGCGAAAGGCGCAGGAAGAGACCAAGCCTGAGGTCCAGATTTCCGGCGCCGGCGCGACATTTCCCGCTCCGCTATACCAGAAATGGATTGAGGAATACGTCAAGACCCATCCTGATAAGGGCATCTTCTATGCGCCCGTAGGCAGCGGAGAGGGTACCAGAAGGTTTCTGAAGCAAGAGGTGGATTTTGCCGCAAGTGATGCCGCTATGACCGATGAAGAAATGAACAAGGTTGAGAGGGGAGTCAAACTTATCCCCTCAACTGCAGGAATTATTGTACTCGCATACAATTTGAAAGGACTCAACGGCACACTCAAGCTGCCGCGAGACGTTTATGTTGATATTTTTGCCGGGACGATCACATCTTGGAATGACCCTCGCCTGAGACAGGCGAATCCCGACCTGAACCTTCCGTCCACCAATATCGTTCTAGTCACGCGATTGGATAGTAGTGGCACGACATTCGCTTTCACCAATCATTTGAGTGCCGTGAGCAAAGCTTGGCGCGATCGGGGCCCGGGGGTCGGCAAACTGATAAAATGGCCGCCCAATACTATGTCTGCCCGAGGGAATGAAGGAGTGGCCGGTCGCATCAAGGTCAGCGAGGGGTCCATCGGTTACGTTGAGTACGGATATGCGCAGCGCGCGGGGCTAACCTTGGCTTGCCTGGAAAACAGGGCTGGTCGATTCATCGAGCCTTCCCCATCCAACGGGCAGGCGGCCCTGACGAACTCGGCAGGGAACATGCCCGCTAATCTACGCATGTTTCTCCCTGATCCTGGCGGGGACGCTTCGTACCCGATTGTAACTTACTCGTGGATATTGCTATACGGGAACTATCCCGACGCGGCAAAGAGGGCCTTGGTCAAAGATTTTGTGAAGTGGGGATTGATTGAAGGGCAGGGATGTTGCGACGCACTCGGCTTTTGCAATCTGCCGGCCCGTACAGCGGGCCTTGCCTCCCAAGCTGTAGACGAGGTTCGCTGAAAGCCGGAACCGCGCGAATTCAGCTAGCCAAAGAGTGAACTCCCATGATTTCCGGTCGAACGTCAATGATCGCCAAAGATTGGCCTACTCTGCGAGCTTTTCGTTTTTTGCGTCAAGAGGAACACGGAAAAAAAAGCAGATTTAATCCGGCATTAAGGAGCTATGTGAGATGGACTTTGTCGTAATTCTGAAGGGTGTCATTGAGGGCTTTGCCCTGTCGCTGGGAATGCAATTGCTTGCATTTTATATGGCGCGTTTTTTTTCGGGGATCCCGAAGGAAAACTTTGGGGCTGTATTCATCGCAGCCGGGGTCGCTTCGTTCTTCATGGTGTGCGGGTCCCTCTTACACGAGTTCCACACGTCAGCAACGCCGGGATTGCCACTGTTTCTGCACGGTTGCGTTGCCGGCTGGCTCGGAGGAATCTTGTTAGGCCTGACCTATGCAAAACCGCTGCTAATAAGACTTTGTAAATAGCTTACTCTTGGCACTTGCGGCCTGGATGGCCTGCCACTTGGGGCTGTTTCAATAGCGATTTCACTTCGGCTCATGGCTAGCCGCATTCAACTCTTGTCCGGCGGCAGCTAGAATCCCTATTCCCGCAAGCAGCCCGCATGTACCGGTTTCTTGGATAACGCTTCGTAACCTAACGCAATAGACGTGGTCCGGTCCCAGAATTGCCATAAGATACTCGAGCGCTCGAGTTTTCCACTGTGCAAATGTGGCCTCGTCCTTCGAACTGTGCAGGATGCGCCACCCTAGCTGCATAAAATTGTCTATTGTGTGCTCGGCCTGCATTTCTAACCCCTTTGGTAATTTCCAACGCCATTAACAATCCTTGCTGCTTCGAATTGCCCTAATAACCGGAACGAACACCAGCCGATCAATTCAACAAGAGAAGACGAGTGCGCGTAAACGATCTACGAAAAACTTCAATTCCACTCATTTTGATTTGGGATCTCGCGGCAGAACTAGACCACGGTCGTGTTAAAGTTGTCTTAGCGGAAAGTTTTTTCTTCGTTCGTGTAATCGATGTGTGGCGTCAGGGAAAAATTTGCGGGGAGATCATCTGGTGGACGAGGGACTGGGCTCGGCAAGAGAAGAAGCCGACACATAACTCGTCTGTTGGATATGGCAAGGGACCGTTTGGCCTCATCGGGCAAGATTTCCGCCATAAAAAATCACGGTTTATAGCCGCGTCTTCATCGATTCGGCGGGCACTACCCCTTTTCTGACGCTTTCCTGTTCATCACTTTGAGCCCATCTACCACATCCAATTCTTGAGCTGAAGTTGTCAGGAATTTGAGAGAACGTCTTTCATAACGGCCAACAGTAGCGGGGCAGGGACGGCGTCACGCCAACTGTGTGGTCAAGCAGCCCTATGCTGCATAAAGGGCCCAATATTGGTCAAAAGCTCCGGAGAGGGATTTTGTTTCCGTGAACTCCCTGGCCTCCTTGCCCATTTTTTCGCGGTCCATATTGAAGGCCAGAGTTGTTATGGCTTGACACAGCGCGGCTTCATTATCCGCGGGCACGACCAGGCCAGTAACTCCATGAACGATGTTCTCTTTAGGTCCCCCCACGTCGCTCACGATGCAAGGAATCCCCGAAGCCATCGCTTCCAGAATAACCCTTCCGAAGGTGTCCGTTGTGCTCGGAAAGACAAATAAGTCCGCGGAAGCGAATGCCTCGGCCAACTCTTCTCCGTGGAGTTCGCCGGTAAACGTAACGGGATAGCCATCGCATGTATCTTTCATCTCTTCACAATAAGCTCCATCGCCCACCACGAGCAGCCTTATGCCCGGATCCGCGGCGCCATCATTATCTTGTTTCAGACTGCCGACAACAGTTTTGAATGCCTGGACCAGAATTGGTAGATTCTTTTCTTTGGAAACACGGCCCACATATAACGCCTTTATTGTACCGTCGGTTATGCTCCATTTGCGGCGCCAATAATCCGATCGTTTGGCTGGAGTAAAGAAAAAGGTATCAACTCCTCTCGGATAAACCTTGATTTTCTCCCCTCGCAATCCATGCTTGACAAGGTAACTCTTTGTGTGTTCCGACGGAGTGAAAATTACATCCGCTGAGTCATAGAACCAGAGGCAGTACTTCCGGCACAGCTCTTCCATGAAAGGATCGTCCGTAACCTTTCCCACGAATTCGGGTATATGAGTGTGATACACGGCCTGGAACGGCAACCCAAGTGTTTTTGCCGTTATCATGGCTGCCAATCCCACCGGGCCGGGTGTCGACGCCTGTATCTGGGTGAATTGTTCGGTATAGCAATAATCCAAGATTTTCAGGATTGGGGGCCAGCAGAGTTTTTGTTGCTGAAATTCCGGGGTGTCGATCATTCCCAAGGGTGGGAACACCTTCAGACCGCATCTATCGTCTTCTCCGACACAGGAAATTATTGTGTAATCCTTTCCTGTTCGCATGGCCTCACGCAGTTGCTCGTCGAGAGTTCGCGACACTCCATCGACTGTCCCAAACGTATCGGTGAATTTGGCCACTTTGATTGGCTGGATCTCATTGAGCCTGTGCCGTCTCAAGAGTTCTCCCCCCAGGGCACGTTGTGAAGCGTACTTGCCGAATGCCGCAAAAAAGGGAGCAAGTAGGGCGTGCAATGCAAACGGCAGACCTGTGTTTGAAAAAAGACTGTAATAGTTCCTGGCCGCCAATTCATTGATCAGGTCGTTTCCCACTTTGACGATGTGTCTGCTGGTTATCGTATCTATCAGGTGGAACCAGCGCTCGCAATCCGGCAGATGCGCGAATGAGCCATTGTCGGCTTTCTCGAATTCGCGACCTATGGCCGCTACAGCGATTTCTCTGGCCCAATACCGAGGGCTGACGACCAGAGAATTGAGCCAACCTTTTGTCCCCAACGATCGGTTCCGTTGCCTTTCAGGTGGCAAGAGGTATTGATCAAGTATGCCCAGGGAACCGTTTACGGCATTGGTGTGTTTTAGCCACTGCCACCCCACGGAATAAATGTTCCAGGCCAGCGTATGAGGAGTGGACTTATTCTCGCCGATGATCGTTCTGCCCGCTGCTATACCCTCAAGAAACTCTTTTATGTTGCCGGCTCCAGGCACCTCTGTCCACGCGTGGGCGATTGTGAGCGAAGAATGATCATCAGAACCGGCTGTCAGTTTGTGATCGGGTTTCACAGCGTCCAGGATCAATTTGAGATAATGATTGGCCCAAAAGTCTTTCGCGCCATTGATTTCCCAGGTGTCGAACAGCTTTAGCAAATGATGGAAATGTTCCGGCGTCAACTTGGAATTAGGACTAAATAGGGCATGAGCCAGCGTGTGCACGATCTTGCGCCTTTTCAGAAATGCTGCCAGCTCGAAAATGTTCGATCTCATTTCCTGTATTCGCTCGTGCTGTTGCGGCGTGATGTTGTAGCAAACAACGTGCGCCTTGCAGCCGTCGTCGGGAAAGTAGGTCGTATACTCGCAACTGATGAAGGTATCCCTATGATGGGCAATTGCCAGGCAACCGTCTATGCTATTGTGGTCTGTAATCGTTACTGCATCCATACCTCTAGCTTTGGCGATTCGGTAAACCTCTTCAGGAGGGGTGTAGCATTCCTGGGCTCCCAACTGTCGCAGAATCCATTCATTTGGATGTTTACTTGAATTACTATGAACGTGTAGATCAATACGCATTTGTCGCACCTCATTTCTATCTGAAATAATAACTTGCGGAATATCTTGCTTCTTTCCGTGCTTCACACATGATAAGGCTGTAGCCGGGTTTAATTTCCGCCGTGTGAATAACAAGTTAGTTTATAGTTAGCCGTAAAGTTGTGGGCAGGACGGACGTTATATCGATTGTGATTTCCATATCGTCTGGAGAGAGCGGTCACGGCAAAGAACGACTTTTCTAAGGCGCTCGACAAGACTCATATGCTTCTGTAACCTGGGATAACTTTTCTTGGAATTGGCCGCTATTTGTTTACGGCTATGCGTAATGGGCTCACCATTCGACCAGAATAGACTCTCCGGCTCGAACCTTATCGCCAGGCCTGACTTTAATACGCATGCCCGGTATTTTCGGCAAAATCGTATCAACTTGAGATCCGATTTTGATCATTCCGAATATCTCGCCTTTTGTAATTTGGCTGCCTTCATGGAAGAAGCTTTCAATGCAGTTGACATTTTTGGCCGCAATTTGGACTACGTAGCAGCCGATTTCATCACCGTTGTGGGTGCTCCTGATTCGCGTGACGGTCCTTTCGTTTTCCAATATGTGACGGCTATCTCTGTAGTACGGCTCCAAGCGCAACAATGTACGAAAGTGCATCATACCCATGTGCAGGTTTTCCTTGTTGCATGGATAGTTACGTATTGACTCGACTTTTCCCCCTAATGGCGCACGGTTGTAGTGAACGTCGAGCGGGCTCATGAAAACGCCTATTAGCACCTTGGGTGAATGGATATCTTCCCGAGCAATATCTCTTATTGTCGCCGCCATCCCTTGCTTGACCACGATAACCGGTTTTTCAGGTTCCACATCCTGCACGTAGACCACAGTGCCGTCCGCGGGACTCACGATGTTCGCGCCGATGGGAACAGTTCTCGGGGGATTTCTGAAAAACCAGATATATCGCCAAAAGAGAAACGCTGCCGCAAAAGCGACAGCACCAAATAATAAAATCGAGACTAATGAAATTCTTTCCATACTCGCGGCTCCAGAACTCGGACTAAGGCAACACCTGAAGAAAACGGAAAATTCACGACCTCAAACGCGTTCTCATCTTTTTTAAGAAGGCCCATCCATCTTTTTACCCCCGCGTGATGGAGCGCTTCTCGGACATAGAGGTTGGTGTCATGCAGAAAAATGTAAGTGTTCTTACGTGAGCGTCCGAGCACGACTGTGAAGTCGAACTTCACATCATCATAAGCGTGGCTTCCATCGATGAAAGCCAGGTCAATGGGCGGCAACTGAAAATCGTCATACGCTACAAAAAACTCATCGCTCCTCATTTTGAAGTGCCTAACTATTTCGGCTACCTGAAAGCGCTCAAAATGGCTCTGGACGTGCTGAGGGTCGCTCCAGTTATCCATTCCTCCGATAGTTTTGAAAGGCCCGTCCTTTAGAAGAGAATAGGATGGATCGATGAAACTAAGTTTTCCGACCCCGTTGTCCTTAATACCCAGGGCAAGACATATGACACTGAAACCGTACCCCGACCCGATCACCACAGTGTGCTTCGGTTGCAAGGCCCTCACAACTCCATAGTAAATGAAGCCGAAACCGATATTCAGATTGTCGGGTTTTTCATTGTGTCCTAGCGGTTTCGCGTGTTGCAGAATCTCTTTAAGGAGGCCGGGATCGAGGCTGAATCCATTCATCCGTGTGTCCCCTCATTGCGAATTCTTGGCGCCCTCTTTAAGGGCGTTGCGACCACAGTAAGTTTTTTTTGCGAATGGCCAATCGCCTGATTAACATTGCTAGTGCAAGAATCGTATTAGCGGTTGGTTAATTGATCGTTAAAAATTGCTCAGCGCTGCCTAACCGAATTCTCGCACCATGCTACGAATCCGCTAATAAGCACCGACTAGAAACATTGATCATAATGATATCAGGTCGAGAATTCGAGAATCTCGATTGAACGAGAATCGGCGCGCGGAACCCCGTTTCGGACCGGCGCCCATAACCTTTATTAGGAGTGCGAGATGAATCTTAAAATGGTCGAAATACTGAAAAAGAAAAGAATTGCTCTAGTCGCTCATGATAATAAAAAAAGCGATCTTCTCGAATGGGCCCAGTTCAACCGTGACTTACTTGTGGAACACGAACTGTATGCCACAGGCACCACAGGGAACTTCCTCGAGGATGCTCTCGACACTGAGGTTGTTAAGCTCCAGAGCGGACCTCTTGGCGGCGATCAACAGATCGGCGCAAAAATCGCGGAGGGTCAGATTGATTTTGTCATCTTTTTTTGGGATCCTCTGGAACCGCAGCCCCACGATCCGGACGTTAAAGCGCTCCTGAGAATCGCCGTTGTATGGAATATTCCGGTCGCGTGCAATCGGGCTTCGGCCGATTTTATGATCTCGTCACCTCTCATGTCTTCGGAATACGAACGTAGATTGCCTGATTACACGGGATATCGAGACAGGTTTCAGGGAGAGACTGTAGTATGATTAAGCAGGTGCCCGCCGAATTAATGCTAATCGGGGAGTCCCGCGTTCTGCGCGGGATTGCCGGAAGGGGTGCGGGTCCACTCGGCGTGGAGCCAACATGCATCGTGATACTGAGGACTCGCGGTACTCGCAATATTCTGTGATCTACCCCCAACAGTTTAGAGTTTTTGCCGGAGAGGGTGCGGGGGAATCCGGCTTTTTACACAAAAAGCGGGTTCCCCTGCATTCTTTCCTTCCCCCCTTGGTTCGGGCAAGCGGGTTCCCGAAACTTCTCCTCCCGCGGCAGTCCTACCCGGCAGGATAAGGCACTATACCTATGACTTAACTAGTGGTACATATCTCGGGGGCAGTTCAGGTCTCTCAAATCAAAAGGAGTTGATCGCCATGAGGAAATATCTAAAGAAGGCCATTGAAAAGCCGAAAGAAGATATCGCCGCGGTGCAGGAGACGGTGCGAAAAATCCTGGAAAAGATCAGAGACGAAGGCGAGGCGGGTCTTCGCTACTACTCTGAGAAGTTCGACAACTGGTCTCCGAAAAGCTTTCGCGTAACAGACGATGAAATCCTCTCAGCCAAAAAGAAGCTGCCTGCAACTGAGGTAGAGGACATCGACTTTTGCCAGGATCAGATACGCCAATTCGCTCGGGAGCAGATGGATCGCATCGTGAACTTTGAAGTCGAGACTATCCCCGGCGTGCACTTGGGTCAAAAGATAATCCCGGTTGCCTCAAGTGGGTCGTACATTCCCGGAGGGCGTTATCCGATGCTCGCCTCAGCCCACATGACGGTAATCACGCCGAAGGTTGCCGGTGTCTCACGGGTGGTGGCTTGTTCTCCGCCGGTCAAAAGTGAAGGTCTCTGGCCTGCCACTCTCTACTCCATGGTGGCCGCGGGTGCCGATGAGATTTACTGTATGGGCGGTGTTCACGCCCTGGCTGCAATGGCCTATGGAGTTGAGAGTTTGCAGCCTGTGGACATGATAGTGGGAGCAGGAAACAAATTCGTAGCAGAGGCAAAACGTCAGCTATTCGGAACAGTAGGGATCGATCTTCTTGCGGGCCCAACGGAGATTCTCATCATTGCAGATGAAACCGCGGACCCGTTCATTCTTGCCGCAGATCTATTGGGGCAGGCGGAGCACGATCCGAATGCCAGGCAGGCGCTCGTATGTCTTTCCATCAAGACCGCGGAGGAAACCATGAAGGAGGTTGACCGCCAGCTGGTCACGCTCCCCACCAGAGATGTCGCAGCGGTAGCTTGGCGGGACAACGGGGATGTCATTGTAGTCGACTCTCCTGAAGAGGCGGTGAAGGCAAGCGATGAGTGGGCTCCTGAACATCTTGAAGTCCAGACTAGCGACTGGCGGTATTACCTCGATCGTTGCAGGAACTACGGTTCCGCATTTCTTGGCGAAGAAACGACAGTAGCCTATGGCGACAAGACCATAGGGACCAATCATGTTCTGCCGACCATGAAGGCGTCCCGGTATACCGGCGGTCTTTCGGTGGGCAAATTTGTCAAGACCGTCACGTACCAGTATGCCACAAAAGAGGCTTCGTACAAGATCGCCGATGTCTGTGAACGGGCCTGCAACTATGAGAACATGTTGGCCCACGGGATTTCCTGCAAAGTAAGAAAGGAAAAGTATTCCAGATGAAGGCACCGGCAGTCACCCGTTAAACCAGGCTGCCCGGGGATGTCTGAAAGAGAGGCGTATGCCGTACGTGGTGGATGGAAATAATGTAATGGCGCAGACCGTGGGGTGGCACCGGGATAGGGCAGGGGCCCGGAGACGCCTCATTCACGATCTTGTGCGCTTTGTCGCGGTGCAGAGAGTCAAGCTTAAAGTTGTCTTCGATGGAGCACCTGACGATGAATTCCCCGAAGGTCTCATTTACAAGGGTGTCCGCATTCTTTATGCGAGGCCGGGCTCGGACGCGGATTCACGCATAATGGAACTGGTGAGTAAGGCTTCGCACAAACGGGACCTGATAGTAGTCACCTCGGACCGGGCGCTTGGCTCATTTGCCAAGCACCAGGGTGCGCGAACCATGTACTCGGGTCAGTTCAGGCGCTTGCTTGAGGAGTCCTCCAAGCAGGCAGTTCAGAAGTCCGGCCAAGGGGACAGCGTGGATGTTGAAGAATGGCTCGAGTTTTTCAAACCTAAATAAGGAGTCGTCGTGGATCAACCCGGCTACGACTTTTACGAATAATATGAGAAATGACTTTCAGAAAGCGGATAGCCAGGGGAAAAACCCTTTTGCAAAATCCCGCGTCTCGCGGGACTGGACCCCCTTTCTGAATCCCGCGAAACGCTGGACTAAATGGTTGCGGCGTAACGAGGAGAAATGACTGATTCGAGCGCCCGCACACGACAAATCGGTACAATTGCAGTTAACCGTGAAAATATTAGAGTTTTTTGGGAAGTGGATTTCGGCCGACTCGCCGGCACGGAATCGACCGCCGCGGCGGCCGCGCACCGGTATCGAGCCGACCTTGCCGGGCTGCGCGCCCGC